>JBKQPS010000164.1:0-5862 GCA_052144915.1 Spirochaetia bacterium
TGTTCGTTCTTCCCGCTCATGTTG
Organism: Spirochaetia bacterium; assembly: GCA_052144915.1. Lineage (GTDB taxonomy): Bacteria > Spirochaetota > Spirochaetia > SZUA-6 > Fen-1364 > Fen-1364. Next base: position 25 of record JBKQPS010000164.1, read on the forward strand.
AAAAAATGACACCGCGCGCGGTACAGGCACGCGCAATCTGTGCTCATGCTGCTCACCGCCCCTTCTCAGCTCTTCACCTGGATGCGTTCCGCGCTCTCGTTGGTGCCCTTCATGGCCTTCTCGAGCTGCCGCAAGACATCCGTGTCATTTCTCATGGCGGGGTTGTCCTCCGCGTACTCCAGAACCGTCCGTCCCGCCCCGCTGCGCGCCTTCGCGTCCGCTCCCGCGGCAAGCAGCGCGTGCGCGATCGCGGTGTTCTGCCCGACCCACGCGGCGTAGAAGAGCGCGGACATGCCGGAAGAGTCCCGCGCGTTCACTTTCGCCCCGGCCTCCAGGAGAGCGGTTGTGACGCCAAGCGACGGGTTGCATTTGGCTGCATAGATGAGCGGGGTACGGCCGAGCTTGTCGCGAGTCTCCAGGCCTGCGCCTCCCTTCACGAGGGCGGCCACGACCGCCGGATCGCCATTGCGTTCCGCCGCGTGCATGAGCGCTGTTTCACCGTTCGTGTCCTGGGCGTCGACGAAGGCACCGTAGCGCAGCAGAACAGGGATAACACTGGCATCGTGGTTACTGCCTGCCGCCGCCATCAAGGCCGTCACGCCTGCAGCGTCACGATCGTTGAAATCGGCGCCGCTCTTCAGCGCCGCATCGACCTCGGTAGCGGTTCCGGTTGCCGCCAGCACGCGGAAGTGCACCTCCTGGGCGATGAGAGGAGCCGCCATGAGAAGACCCAGCAGCATGCACGCGAAAAACCGGATGGTGGTGTTTTTTGATGCAAGCATCTTGCACCTCCTTACAAGGAAAATCGGTTGCATAGGAAGAAATGCAAAATGCATGCCACAAACCGCGGGCTTCGCTATTTCTTTCTCCCGCCAATGATTGCGGTGTCATTTCCTGGCCGCGAGTGTTCCAAGCCCGGCACAGCGGCGCCTTGCCGGTGGAACAACGTGGAACATCCCCGGGAGAAGAGCGCGCAGATCGATCCTCCCCGCGGCCCTTGCGGCACGGCTCGGCATCACCTATTCTAGTGTCATTGAAAAGGTCGTCTCCATGGTGAAAGTCCTGTTCATCGACGATGATCCCCCGGCACACGCCACGCTCCGCCTCGTTCTCCCCGAGCCTTTCACGCTCCTCTCCGCGTATACCGCGCGCCAGGGCGTGGAAATGGCGGCGCGCGACGGGCCCGATGTGGTTCTCCTGGATATCAACCTTCCCGACATGGATGGCGTGCGCGCGCTTCGGGAAATCGCGGGGCGCCCGCTCGCGCCGCCTGTCGTGATGCTGACCGCGCTTTCCCAGCCGAGGGTCGTGAAGGAATCGATTCTCGCGGGCGCGTGCGACTACATCGTCAAGCCGATCGATCCCGCGGAGCTTCTCGGCACCCTGCGCACCGCGATCTCGGGAGCCGATGCCCGGCGGGCAGCCGCCGGAGAGATCGGTGGCGCGCTGATGCAGGGAATGGTCGGCGAGAGCCCCGGCATGCGAGAGCTGAAGGAGCTCATCCGGCGCTACGCTCCTTCGAACTCGCCGGTGCTCGTGCTCGGAGAAAGCGGCACCGGCAAAGAGCGGGCGGCGCGGCTCATTCACGATGCCTCGCCGCGCGGCAGCGGCCCTTACGTCGCGGTCAATTGCGGCGCTCTTCCGCCGACGCTGCTTGAGTCCGAGCTGTTCGGAGCGGAGAAGGGCGCCTTCACGGACGCGGTGTCCCGGCCCGGAAGCTTCGAAAGGGCGGACGGCGGCACGCTCTTCCTCGACGAGGTCGGCGAGCTGCCGCCCGCGGCGCAGGCGGGCCTCCTGCGGGTCATCGAGCAGAAGGAGGTGACACGGGTGGGGGGAACGCGAACAGTCCCGCTCGACGTGCGCGTCGTTTCCGCGTCCAACAGGGATCTGAAGGCAGACGCGTCAGCCGGCAGGTTCCGGGCCGATCTCTTCTATCGCCTGGGAGTGCTGCCGATCCACGTCCCGCCGCTCCGCGAACGCCGCGGCGACATTCCCCTCCTTGCGGTGTACTTCCTCTGCCAGATGGGGGCACGGAGCCGAACGCTCGCCGACGGGACTCGAGAGAGACTCCTCGCGCACGAGTGGCCGGGCAACATCCGCGAGCTGCGCAGCGTGATGGAGCGGGCAGTGCTCGCGGCGGACGGCGAGGAGATCCGGCCCTCGCACCTGAGCTTCGATTGATTCGCTATTCGGTCGTCCGGATGTAGGCGCCGTCGAGCAGCACGCGTTTGGCGCCGAGGGGCGTCGTTGTCACCTCCACGACCCTGCCCACGACCAGGACGCGCGAGTTCTGCGTGACGAGGTCGCGGCTTGCGGCGCGGGGCGGACGGGCGGGAAACAGCGTGAAGTACTCCGGGCCGGTGAACTCCACGTAGCAGGCGTATGCCTTCACGTCCTCCGTGCCGATCCATTCGCCGGTGATCAGCTCGATGCGAACCTTGAATCCGGCCTGGTCCTTGTTGATGATGTTCACATCCGACACGGTGCCCGAGAGCAGGACCGTTTTCCCCGTCGGGATCGGGGACCCGCTGTCCGCGGCCGTGGCCAGGCTCTTCAGCGTGACGGAGAAATCGATGACCCTGTCGAGATCCGGGCGGGAGAGCGCGGGCAGGAACGCGGGCCCTGCCAGGAGAAGAACACACGCAAGGACGGGTACGGATCTGCGCATCAACCGCTCCTCGCGCCAATACTATGGAAGATTCACACCCGGGTCAATCCTCCGACGTACCCGGCGGATTCTGCATCGACGTATCCCATGCATTCCTGTTCTTTGAAGCGAGCCCCGCAATCTTGCGGAAAATCACCCCAAGCCTTTTTGCCTCGTTCACGGAGAGGCCGGCCCGGGCGATGATGTCCTTGAAATACACTCCCATCTGCCGGGGCGTCACCTGGGTGAAAAAGCCGATGCTCTCCAGGGATCCCGTGATGATCGAGACAAGGTCGTCGACCGCGGAGGCACCGATGGGCGTGAAGGGCGTGAGATGTCCGGCCTTCAGCGCCCGGTGGATTTCGTAGCAGACGACCTGGACGGCGTGAGAGAGATTCAGGGACGGGAACTGCGCGGAAGCCGGTATCGTCACCGCAAGATTGCACAAGGCGAGCTCGTCGTCGGTGAGCCCGGTCACCTCATTGCCGAAGAGGACCGCGACGGTCCCCGTCCGGATGGCGGCAATTCTCTGCGCGAGCTGCTCGGGAAACACCGAGAAATACTTGCGGTTCCTGCCGCGCCGCCTCGTGGTGCCCGCCACGAGCACCGCATCCCCGATCGCCTCACGGAGGTCTTCGTGGAGCGTCGCCTGGTCCAGCACGTCAGCCGCGTAGTGTGCGAGGGTCCTCGCCTGCGTCGGATCGAGGAGCCCCTCGGTGACGATCGCCAGCCGCCGGAGCCCCATGCATTTCATGGCCCGGCAGGCAGCCCCGACGTTTCGCGGGTCTCGAGGCCTGACGAGCACGATCCGCACCTCCCGCTGCCCGCTCATACAGCGGCGAGAGTAGCCGATAAGCGGAGTATGAAGAAAGGTGTATGCGTGCTCATGGCTCTGGCATGTTTGCCGGCGTGGTCGCTGGACTGGAGCCTCCCGATTTTCACGATGCGGTACGAGGTCGCCGGTGGGGAGACGGAGGACCCCGACGACGACAGCATCGAGCCCTCCTCCCTCCGTCACACGGCGACCTTCCGCGTGAAGGAAGAAGCGGATCCGGCGGCGTTCGGACTCGGGTTCACAATGTCCGCGAAGGACTACTACCAGCAGTCCGGAGATTATTCCTACTTCAAGGTGGAACACGATGCGTCCGTGCGGGTTGGCGACCCGTGGAAGCTCGGATACGCGCTGGGGCTCAAGTGGATGGAATACCCCGAGCCCGATTCGCACGGCCTGTCGAAGGATGCACTGTCGCTGAACGCCGGCGGGACGGCGGTGCTGCGTCTCGCTCACGGCATGAGCCTCGAGGGGGGAGTGGGCGCGAAGTTTTCCTTGACGGAAAACCCCGCAGACGCCTTGCGGACGTACACGACATCAGCCGGCCTCAGCACGCGCCTCGGCGACTGGCTGTTCGCGGCGAGATACCGCGGCGAGTTCCGGTTTCCCGTTGCCGGGCTCGACACATACCACACGGGAAGCGTCTCCATGCAGTGGGATCCCAACTGACGAAGGTTCGCAACGGCTGAGAGGCGAAGAGCCGCCGCGGCTCCCCGTGCCTCGGACGTATCGCCGATCGGCGCTGTTCAGGACGCCGAAAGTCTAGAAAATCCCCAACTGCCCTTGACGCAAACGGAACCGAAGCCGTGAGGTAGTGACTGCTAGACAGGTGTGTAGTTCCGGAAACTTCGACACCGTAGCATGATCAAGCTCGGTGATAACTCACCGAGGCCGTGGACATTCATGGTTGTTCTTCTTTCTCTTCTCTTTCTTCTTATCCCCAATTCGGGAGGTCATCAGGCGTCTTTTTGGGACAAAATGGGAGGGGATTATGAGATGGAGAGCGAGAGGATCGCCCGGTTAACCCGGGATGCCTTCCTCAAAGAGCCCCTGTTCCAAGGGTTCACCGACATCAGAAAGCGCCCCCAGATCAGACTCCAGGCGATCCTCATGTCGCTATTCGCAATGCCATTATTCGGCAGGCGCTCGCTTTTGTCAAATGACCGTCACGCACGAACCAGCCACTACAAGAGGCTTTTTGGGTGCCAACGCAAGATGGTGGCCTCCGATTCCACCTTCGCCCGCGTGCTGAAGTGGCTGTACCCCCAGCAAGTCAAGCAGTTTCTTCTGGGCTTTCTGCAACGCTTCGAGCGGCGGGATCTGCTTCGCAAACGGCTGAGCCCAAAGGGGAGGCTGCGGCGACTGGGGATCCTGGACGGTTCCTACATGGGAGGCCACTGGCTGGTGACGCTGTGCTTGGCGGGCAAGATCGACTATCCCGTCATGGTGGAACGCTGCCAGAGCCAGGGCCAAGAGCAGGCGGTAGCACGCCAGTTGATGCGGGAGGCGCCGCGGGTGCTGGGGGCACAGCGGCCCCAGTTGTGGCTGCTGGACGCGCTGTACTTCAACACGAACACCATCAGCATCGCCCGAGGCCAGCGGGCTCATGTATTGTTCAAGTTCAAAGAGCCCGAATACCGCACCGTCACCGCGGATGCTGCCAACCTGTTCCAGCACTTCGGAGGCGACGAGGAACTGACGGGCTGGGATGCCCAACGCGGTTGCCGCTGGAAAGTCCGCAAGACCCTGGACCACTTCGCCGGCTATCCAGTGCAGGTGGTGCAGATGACGGAGTTCTACCCCAAACGCAAGCGCGAACGGACTGTCACCTGCTGGATTGTGACCACCGACATGGACCTACCCCTGGAGGAGGTTCGTGAGGCAGCTCACCAGCGGTGGCAAATCGAGAATGGCATCTTCAAACGTATCAGCCACCTGGCGGGCACCAAGACCTTCTATTTCAAAGACCATCGGCAGTTCTTTAACCTGCTGCGACTGTTCTTTGCGGCGATGGCCGTGCTGGACTGCATCATGCTGATGCTCCGCGCTCACTCGCGGCTGTTCGCGGCCCTTCGTTTCGGCATCAAGGATACGTGGCTGAATGTGTTCTCTCGTATCGACGAGGTACTCGGCTGGCTTCCCTGCGCATTCGCCGCCCTTGTATAAGGATCGTCTGAAGTCCCTGGGTTTACCTGGTCGGGTAGAGGAAGGCAAGAGAAAAAGTTGAACGAACAGTTCTCCGACGTCCCTTTTCGCAGTTGCGGCGCCGCCAGGTCTGTCCCCGACTTCGTTGCCCACGTATCTCTTCACGAAGCGGCCGGGGTCCTCCGCTCCACCTTTGGAAGATGGGGAACTTCTG
>JBKQPS010000165.1:0-5830 GCA_052144915.1 Spirochaetia bacterium
GGATATGGAGGCCGATGCCCAGGGAGCTCGCCATGAGCCACATGTTCTCCATGACGCAGCCGAGGCTCATGATGCCGAGGAAATCGCCCTCCGAAGCAGGAGCCCGCTGGCGCGGGTCGTACACGACGATCATCAGGACCGCGGTCGCCTGCAGGGGTATCCGTGCCGCCGCGCCCTTCTTTTCCTCTTCGGTCAGGTCCGAGAGCTTGAAGTCCGGTTTCCGCATGAAGGGGGGAAACATCGTCCCGAGGATCCCGACTTTCTTTTTCGCCAGCTCCGCCTCGGAAAACGACAGGTGCGCGTAGTTCTCCCTCACGAAGACTTCCGACACCGGGAAATCGAACTTCGCGATCGAATCCAGCAGCTGCCGGTCATCGATGACGATGACCTCGAAGTTCTGCATGTTGTGGGCGGTGGGCGCCCATCGCCCGGCATCGATGATCTTCCGCACATCCTCGCCGGCAAGTCGCCGCTGACGGTCGTAGGGGCCCCTCTGCGAGCGCCTCTCCTTGATGAGTGTGAGCAGATCCGCCATACCCCGCCTCCCTTCTAGTCGTGCATTTTCAGCACGGACCTGAAATGCACCTTCGCGTCGATCATCTTGTCGAATGCCTGCGCCGCCTGCTCCAGCGGGAACACTTCCACCATCGGGACGACCTTGAACAGGATGGCGAAGCTCAGCGTGTCCGCCATGTTTCCGCCGACCCAGCCGCGGATCGACTGCCCGCCCCGCATGAGGAGCGCGGGAGGAAGCTGCATCGGCTGGCTGGCGTAGGAGACGATGATAGCCTGCCCTCCGCGGCCGAGCCCGCCGAGGAGCTCCCCGATGGCCTTGCTGTCCGGCGCAAGGCAGAGGATCACCCGCGCGCCGCCCATTTTCCGCAGCTCTTTCACCGCGTCGGTGCTGCTCGTGTCGATGCACGCGTGGGCCCCCAGTTTCCGGGCCAGCTCCTGCTTCTCCCTGCTGCGCGTGAGCACCACCGTCCGGAATCCCAGCCTCACGGCGAACTGGACGGCGAGGTGACCCAGCCCGCCGAACCCGTGGATCGCCACGAGGTCCCCGCCCTGCGCGCCGCTGTTCCGCAGGGCGCCGAAGCTGGTGGACCCGGCACAGAGAAGCGGCGCGGCCTCCACGGACGAGAGCTCTTCGGGGATGGCAACCAGGACTTCCTCGCGCGCCGTCAGATACTCGGCGTAGCCGCCGTCGGAGGAAAGTCCGGTGGTCATGCTGTTCTCGCACGCCCAGAACTCGCCCCTTCGGCATGCGCGGCACTGGAAGCAGTGGCCGCCATGCCAGCCCACGCCGACTCTCTGGCCCGCTTTCCACGCCGAAACCGAGGAACCGGTTTTCCGTATGATTCCCACCACCTCGTGGCCGGGAACGCGCGGATAGGTGAGTCCCGGGAAATGGCCTTCCTTCGCCACCGCGTCCCCGTGGCAGATGCCGCAGGAATCCACCTGGATGAGAACCTCGTTCCCCCGGGGCTCCGGGATTTCCCGGGTCACCAGCTCGAAGTCCTTTCCCGGGGCGGGGACCTGGACGGCTTTCATCGTGGGCATGAGCGGACCTCCTTGAAAATGTGTGCAGCGGAGAAGGGACTCATCGCGAGCCCTTCAGCTTCTCGACGCCGTGGAGAATTGTCTCAATGGCGCGCGCGAATCGAGCCTTCTCGTCCCTCCCGAGGCGCGCAAGATGACCGTGAATGAGATCGGTTCGCCGTTCCAGTTCCGCCTGCAGCCGGGCGGATCCCGCGGGGGTCAGCTCGTAAAAGACGTTGCGGCGGTTCTCCGCATCCTCCGTCCGCGCCGCGAAACCTTCCTCCACGAGCCGGTTGAGCATGATGCACAGCGCCGACGACGAGAGCCCGTCATGGGCGGCGAGCGTCCGAAGGTATCCCTTTCCGTAGAATCGAAGGGTAAGGAAAGTCCGGAACCGTTCCTCGCTCATGCCCTCCTCCGCGGAGGGCGGGAGCTGCTCCCGCACGTATCTCTTCATGGTCCCGAGGAGCTCGAGGAACCGCCGCGCGAGCGCGCGGTCGGCAAGGCTTCCTCCCCGCGGCGCGCGGCGATGCGGGGTGGCGTCCGCCCGCGCGGAAGGCGCTTTCGATGGTACCCTCATAGTTTTATTCTCAAATAATGTTAGGATAAAACAATCTGGCAGTCAAGCGGGGCCGGTGAGGCGGGGGCCGGGATGTCGCCCGAGGCGAAGGGCGCCGTCGCACGGGTTGCCCGCGATCGCCGCGGCGCGCCGCGCCGACCCCCGGCGCCGTCCCGTCAGCGCTGCACGATGAGGATTACGAAGGTCACGATCATCATAGCCATGCCGAAAGGCACCGCGATCTTCGCCCACTCCCGGTTGTCGATCCTCAGCCTGCCCGCCGCGATGATGTTCGGAATGTTGCCCGGCACGAGCATGCCTCCGGCGATCAGACATCCCATGAGCGCCGCCACGATCTGGTTCATCTGCATCGTGGGCACGATTTCCGCGGCGGTCACGGTCGCGTTGTCCAGGACGGCGGAGGTGATGTTCGCCCAGAACAACGCCCCGGAGGGCACGGAGTCGATGAAGCTCTCGATGAGCGGCGTGAACCCGGCGCCCAGGAGGATGAGCCCCGCGACGAAGAGGTAGACCTTGAGGGTCCGGATGACGGATGACACATACGTTTCCCGCTCATCGCGGGGCGCGGGGGCTTCCGTGCCCGCCGGACCGCCCAGGAACAGGACGCCTGCCGTACCCACGACGAGGATGCCGGGCACCACGTACATCCAGAGGTGTCGCAGCAGGAACCACGTGCCCGCATGATACGGCTGCCCCGCCAGCTTTGCGACGGCGACGGCGGCCAGGGGGCCTCCGAACGGCGTGAGCGCCGCCCCCAGGCCGATGGAGAAGCAGGAGAGCACGACCACGCGCACCTCGGCCTTGCGGTCGAGCCCGAGCCGGCTGACCGTCTCGACCATGACCAGGGAAGCGATGATCGCCGTGATGAAGCTGGAGACGATGCCCGCGCCGGCGATGATCGCGAAGGCCAGTATCCTCGGTCCCATCCGCGCGCGCAGTCTCGTGATCCCCCGTTCCAGGGGTCCCTGCAGAAAGTGAAAGAGCAGGCTTGCGCCCAGCACCGCGAGCGTGATTCCGAGGGGCCCCCGAAGGGCGTCGAACACGAGGGAAACTCGCCACTGTCCGGCAACCGTGACCGCGGTGATACCCATGACGAAAAGGAAGATCTCGAGGTTGTCGCCTGCCTTCCGTACGACGAGCGGAAGAAGGGTCACCGCGGCCGCGACGGCGATCAGTCCGACGATCATGAGGGAGGACACTACATCATTTCACGAGCCGGTGTCTGTACCCTCGGTGACGCGTATCTCGTCGCGCCAGCGGTCCAGGAGACGCATGTTGCCCAGGCTGTCATCCCAGCTCATGGCGGGAGCCTGCCGTTCCGCGATGTGTCGATCCACCGTATCCGCCTCGTAGGTGTACAGATCCCGGTCGGCGGTGACGACGAGCTCCGTCGGCTCCGGCCGATCGGACCGAAACAGGATGATCTTCTCCGAGGGCCAGGGAGTGTCCAGGGCCAGCGGCTTCAAGGCGGTACGCACCGGCGACGAAGGCAGCCAGGGATTCGGCAAGGAAAGCCGGCCCTTCGTTCCGAACACGGTAACCTCGATCGGCACCGGGCAGTCGATCCCGCACACGAGCTCGGCGATGATGTCGCGGGGGAACTGGAGGGTCGCCGCGGTGTACGTGTCGACCCCGCTAGTCCCGATGACGCCGCAGGCGCTCACCCGGATCGGGTCCGCGAATGGCTTTCCCGCGGCGGCGCCCGCGACGAAGCGCGACATCGAGGCCGGGTAGCACCCCACGTCCAGGATGCTGCCTCCCCCCAGCGACGGGTCGAAGAGCCGGGAGTGCGCATCGAACGGAACCGAGAAGCTGAACGTCGCGCGGATCACGCGCACGTCGCCGATGGCTCCCTCCGCGATCAGCGCCGCGAGCCGGGCCATCTGCGGGTGACAGCGGTACATGAACGCCTCCATGAGGAACACGTCATTCCGCCGGGCCGCGTCGATCATCTCGGCCGCCTCGACGGCGTTCATTGCGATCGGCTTTTCCACCAGGATGTGTTTTCCCGCCCGCGCCGCCTCGATTGCCCACCGGGCGTGCAGGGGGTGGATCAGGGAGATGTAGACCGCGTCGACATCCCGGTCGGCCAGGAGATCCTCGTAGCGCGTGTAGCGGCGCTCGATCGAGAAGTCCTCCGCGAGCGACTCACCGCGGCCCGGGGTCCTGCTTGCCACCGCGACGACGCGCCCGGTCCGGGAAAACCTGACGCCGTTCGCAAAGACGCGGGCGATCCCGCCCGCGCCGATGATTCCCCACCTGGTCATCGGACGATTCCCCACCCGCACACGGGAGCGCGCGCCAGGGCCGTCATTGCTTCGACATCAGCACGACGCCGATCGTGAAGAGCACGCCGATGGATCCGATGATCAGGAGCAGCATCCACCAGCCCTTCCGGAACATCTCGACGTCGACGCGCCTGGACACGAACTCCCGCAGCCGCCCCGCTCCTTCCGCGGGCCGCAGCCTTTCGCTCTTTTCACCTGGCATTTCTCCCTCCGGTGTCGAATATACTGACGATCGAGCCTTCCTTGGGGTATAATGCGCGGGGGGCGGTATGCGGAAACTTGCGGTCGTTGCTGTGTTCCTCATCTTGGCCAGTGCCATCTGCTTTGCGCAGAAGGGCCAACCGGGCGCCCGGATTCCCACGGTGACCTACCTCGAAGGGACGGTCACCATTGACGGGGTGGTCGCCAGCATCGGGGACACGGTGCCCCTCGGCTCGGTGCTGACCACGGCCGCCGGTTCGCTGGTCGACATCGAGTTCAATACGCGCAACGCGATCCGCTTGTCGGAGAACACCACCCTCGTGTTCAACCCCAACAACCTGCAGATCGGAAGCGAGCTGCGCCAGGGAGCGCTGACGCTCGTGCTGAAGCAGCTCACCGTCGGCGCCACAGGGCAGGGCTTTCTCGTGAGGGCGCCCAGCGCCACGGCCGGCGTGCGCGGCACGAGCTTCTTCATGAAGGTGGAGAGCCCGACCAGCACCTACGTGTGCTCCTGCAACGGCGAGGTGCAGGTGTTCGGCCGCGACGGCACGCTCGAGCGGGACCTCGCCGCAAACCACCACAAGGCCATTCACATTGACACTTCTTCCGGAGGCGCGCCGAGGATAATAGACGCGCCCCGTCTCTATCACACGGACGCGGACCTGGAAGGAGTCGCCGCCGCCATAGGCTTCACGATAGACTGGAACGTGATCGATCACTAGGGGACACGGTGGCGGGCACAGGCCCGCGTCAGTCCCCGCCGCGCTTCATCGACGAGGACGGAACCGTTGTGCTGCCTGCCCCGCGGGGTGGACGCAGACCGCGTCTTGGCAGAGAATCGAGCCGCGGAGGGTGCAAAGTGGAGAAGCGAACAGTCGCTCGTGTCGTTGCGGTTCTGTTTGCAGGGGCGTCGGCGTACGCACAGACGACAGATCTCCTCCCGCTGGCAAAAGCAGGGACGCCGCAGAGCATCCAGGCGGCAATCGACGGCGGGGCGAATGTCAACGCCGCGGACAAGGACGGCATGACGCCGCTGATGTACGCCGCGGGAAATCCGAGCCCCCGGGTGATCTCCATTCTCCTGAAGTCAGGGGCGGACCCCAACGCCCATGACCGGTACGGAACCACGCCGCTGATGTACGTTGCCGGCTATGGTCGGAGTCCGGACGCGGTCAGCACGATCCTGAAGGCGGGGGCAGACGTGAAGGCGCAGGACGTGGAC
>JBKQPS010000166.1:0-51973 GCA_052144915.1 Spirochaetia bacterium
CCACGGCCGCGCCGACGATCCCGGCTTCGGAAATCGGCGTGTCGAAACACCTCCCCTCCCCGAACTCCTTCTGCAGCCCCGCGGTGGCCCGGAACACCCCGCCTGCCAGTCCGACGTCTTCGCCGAACACGATTACGGACCGATCCACCGCCATCTCGGTACGCAGTGCGTCCGTGACGGCCTCGATGAGCGTGAGGACCTTCATGCCTTCCTCCGTTCCAGCTGCGCCTCCATGATCTCGGGCATCTGGAGGTACAGGTAGCGGAATGTGTCCTCCACGACAGCGTCCGGCGCCTGCTCGGCCTCGTCGAAGGCGGCCTGGGCGCAGCTCAGCGACTGCTCGCGCTGACGCACCGCCTCCTCCTCGGTGAGGTGCTTCGCGCGGAGAAGGTAGCGTTCCAGCCTCAGGAGGGGGTCGCGGGTCTCCCATTGCCTGACTTCCGCGTCGGACCTGTACTTCGTCGGGTCGTCGGAGGTCGTGTGGGCGCCCAGCCGGTAGGTGAGGCCCTCGATCAGCGTGGGTCCTTCGCCCGCGCGGGCCCGGTCCGACGCGAGCCGCACGGCGGCGTACACTGCGAAGATGTCGTTGCCGTCGACCCGGATGCCGGGGAAGCCGTAGGCGAAGGCCTTCTCGGCCAGGGTCTCGCTCGCGCTCTGTTTCGACCAGGGAAGGGAAATCGACCAGTGATTGTTCTGCGCGTAGAGAATCACACCCGCCTTCCAGACCCCGGCGAGGTTGCACGCCTCGTGGAACTCTCCCTCCGAGCTGGCCCCCTCGCCCATGAAGGCGATCGCGATCCTGTCGTTTCCCTTGTAGCGCTCCGCCCACGCGAGTCCGACGGCGTGGAGCATCTGGCTTCCTACCGGGACCGAGATCGGCATCATGTGAAAGGTATCCGGGGGCATGTGATTGGCCCACTCGTTTCCGTACCAGTAGAGGAAGTACTGCTTCAGGCTTATCCCCCGGACCAGCATTCCTCCAAGCTCGCGGAAGGCAGGGACGAACCAGTCGTCGGGCCGAAGGGCCATGAGCGCGCCGACGGAGTTGGCTTCCTGCCCCTTGTTCAACGCGTACGTGGGCATGCGGCCCTGCCGGTTGAGGCTCACTGCCCACTCGTCCGCCTGCCGGGAGAGCACCATCGTCTTGTAGGCAGCCAGCGCCTGCTCGTCGGTGAGACGCGGGATCTCCGGCGGGAATGGGGCGAGCTTCCCCGTCTCATCCAGCAGGGACAGGACCCTTCCTTCCCGCGGATCGTAGCTTTCGAACATTCAGCCTCCTCAAGCGCTCCGCGGCAGTGAAAGCAGCAATGCGTGCCAGGCAAGGGTCGCGCACTTGACCCGCACCGGGAAGCTCGTCATTCCCTTGAATGCCGCAAGGTCTCCCATCGAGTCCAGGACAGAAGCGGGGATTTCCCCGCGCAGCGCTTTGATGAAGGTGTCCGCTCGCTCGCGCGCATCTGCAACCGAGAGTCCGTGCAGCGATTCGGTCATGAGCGACGCGGAAGCCGTGCTGATGGCGCACCCGCGCCCGTCGAACCGCAGGCGCTCCAGGCGCCCGTCCTCTCCGACGACGACTTCCAGCTTGATCGAGTCCCCGCACGTGGGGTTCTCGTGGACCATGGCGTGCGGCAGGTGGTCGAGCTTCGCTCTTCCCCGCGGCGACCTGTAGTGGTCCATGATGATCTCCTGGTACAGGTCGTCGAAAGCGCTCACTCGTAGAACCTCCGCGCGCTTTCGAGAGCGTCCACCAGGCGGTCGATCTCGAAGAAGGTATTGTAGAAGGCGAGGCTCGCGCGGACCGTCGCCGGCACGCCGAGCTTCCGTGCGAGGGGCTGGGCGCAGTGGTGCCCCGCGCGCACGGCGATGCCCTCGCGGTCCAGGAACTGCGCGACGTCGTGGGCGTGGATGTCTCCGAGGGTGAAGGGGAAAACGGCCCCGCGTCGCGGCGCCGCTCCGTACTGGGTCAGCTCGCGCACGCCGCCCAGGCGTTCCCGCGCGTACGCCGCCAGTTCCTCCTCCCGCTTTCCGATGGAGGAGAGCCCGAGTGAATGAACGTAGTCGATGGCGGCGCTGAGGCCCACGGCTCCCTCGACGTTCGGCGTGCCTGCCTCGAACTTCCACGGCAGATCATTCCAGGTCGATTGCTCCAGTGAGACCGACCGGATCATTTCCCCGCCCCCCATCCAGGGAGGCATGGCGTCCAGGATCTTCTCCCTTCCGTACAGCGCCCCAATGCCCATTGGGCCGTACACCTTGTGGCCCGAGAATGCGAGAAAATCGCAGTCGATGTCCTGCACGTCGACGGGTATGTGCGGCACCGCCTGCGCCCCGTCCACGAGCACGAGGGCGCCCCGTGCATGAGCCATGGCGGCGATCCCTTTCACGTCGTTGATCGTTCCCAGAACGTTGGAAACGAAAGTGACCGCCACCAGGCGCGTCCGCGGGTCCCAGCTCTTTTCCGCCTCCTCCAGATCGAGGGTGCCGTCCGCGGCGAGGCGAATAAAGCGAAGCGTGCATCCGCGCCGCGCGCAGGCGATCTGCCACGGGACCAGGTTGCTGTGGTGCTCCATCTCCGTGGCTAGGACCACGTCTCCCCGCGACAGGTTCGCATCCGCCCAGGAAGAGGCGACCAGGTTGATCGCCTCGGTGGTGCCGCGCGTGAAGATGATTTCCCGGCTCGTGCGGGCATTCAGGAGACGCTGGACCTTGCCCCGCGCCTCCTCGTAGGCGGCCGTCGCCTCCTCACCGAGGGTGTGAAGGGCGCGGTGCACGTTGGCGTTTCCGTGCTCGTAGTAGACACGGATCGCATCCAGCACCTGCCGGGGTTTCTGGGATGTGGCGGCGTTGTCCAGGTAGGCGAGCGGCCGCCCGTTCACGGTCCGGTCCAGGATGGGGAACTCAGCCCGGACGTCCTCCACGCTCCTCGTGCCGATCAGCTGGGCTTTTTCGTAGGTGATGCGATCCATATTTCCCCGTTCTCCACTTTCACATCCCAGGTCCTGACAGGCTGCGTGGCGGGCAGGCCCGTGACCGCGCCGGTGCGAAGGTTGAACCTCGAGCCGTGCTTCTGACAATATACCTCCCCGGACCACACGTCGCCCTCAGAAAGAAGGGAGTACTCGTGGGAGCAGACGTCGTCCAGGGCGAAGATCCCGTCGTCCGTTCTGAAGAGCGCCACTGGGGCGCCGTCGACGGTCACGCTCAAGGTCGACACCAATTCCTCTGCCGTGGCCACCCGCACCCAGCTCTCCATTGCGGATGTCAGGCCGCGGCGCGAAGGCGGCCCGTGATCGCGGCCAGGGCGCCGTCCCGGAACGCATCGGGTGCGGGCGTGAGGATGTCCTCGAAATAGCCGATCACGAGCATCTCCCGGGCTTCCGCGTCGGAAAGACCGCGGCTTTCAAGGTAGAACAGCTCTTCCGCGTTCAACCGCCCGGTCGTGGAGCCGTGGCTGCACTTCACATCGTTATTCCCGATCTTCAGCGTGGGTATGGAGTCCGAGCGCGCTCCCTCCCCGAGGATCAGGTTGCGGTTAGTGAGATAGGCGTCGGTCCCGGATGCCCCCGGGGCCACCTCGATCAGTCCCTGGAAGATCGTCCGGCCGCCGCCGGCGACGGCGCCCTTGTAGACGGCCCTGCTCGTCGCCTTCGGCGAGCGGTGTCTCTGGACCGTCCGCAGGTCCATGTGCTGGCCCGATCCGCAGTAGTACGCCCCGTCCAGGAAAGCCTCGGCCCCGGGCCCGTCGAGGGAGCAGTCCACCCGGGCCTTTGCCCACCGGGCGCCGAACTCCGCGTCGAAGTGCCGAAGCGAGGAGTCACGTCCCACCTGGGCCCGCACGTGGCGGACGTAGAGGTCCGAGGGCGACAACTCCTGCTGTTCCCAATACCGAAGGCCTGCCGCATCGGCCAGGCGCACGTCGACAACGGCATTGCACAGCAGCCCGGCGGCAGCGCCGTTGCGCGCCGTGATTCGCTGGACGACCGACGCCCGGGAACCCGCTCCGAGGAGCACCGCGACGTGCGGCGCGCTCATGACGCCCGCACCGCTCTCCTCGAAATCGATGAAAATTGGTTCCTTGATTTCCAGGCCGGGGGGCACCAAGAGCAGGGCCCCGTGGCTCAACGCCGTGTAATGCCAGGCGAGGAACCGGTTGTCGATGTCCGCGAGGGCCTGCTCGTACAGCGCGGCAAGGGGCGCCTCGAACTCCTCCAGCGCGTTGTCCAGCGGGAGCAGGCGGACACCTGCCTCCTGCCACTGCGCGTTGAGACCCACTTCGATGCATTTGTTCGCCTGGAACCGGATGAGACCGGCCCCGATTTCCGGGGCGGTTTCCCGGGGGCACGCGGGTGTCAGCGCCGGGGCCGGGGCGTACGAGTCAAGGCCGAGCCTGCTCACGTCCGTGCGCCGCCACTCTTCTTCCGAGGTGGTCGGCCACTTCATGGTCTCGAAGCTCTCGCGCGCCCGGGAGCGCAGGGTTCGCATCCACATCGGTTCCGCGGCGGCGGGCATCAGCCGACCGTCCCTTCCATCTCCAGTTCGATGAGCCGGTTGAGCTCGACCGCGTATTCCATGGGAAGCTGCTTCACGAGCGGGTCCAGGAAGCCGCTCACGATCATGACGGAGGCTTCCTGCTCGCTCATCCCCCGGCTCATCAGGTAGAAGAGCTGGTCCTCGCTGATCCTGCTCACGCGGGCCTCGTGCTCGATGGAGACATCGTCGGAGTCGATCTCCATGTACGGGTACGTGTTGCTGCTCGATTTCTCGTCCAGGATGAGCGCGTCGCAGACCACGCGGGACCGCACGTCGCGAAGGCCCTCGTTCACTTTCAGCAGGCCGCGATACGTGGAGATTCCGCCCCCCCGGCTGATCGACTTTGCCGTGACGATCGACGAGGTGTGGCTGGCGGCATGCACCGCCTTTGCGCCGGTGTCCTGCTCCTGTCCTTTTCCGGAAAACGCGATGGAGAGAACCTCCCCGTGCGCCCCTTCGCCCATGAGCCAGATGGAGGGGTACTTCATGGTGCGCTTGGCGCCGATATTGCCGTCCACCCACTCCACGATGGCGTCCTTGTAGGCCGCCGCGCGCTTGGTGACGAGGTTGTACACGTCGTTGGACCAGTTCTGGATCGTCGTGTAGCGCACCCGGGCGCCTTCGAGCGCGATGATCTCCACTACCGCGCTGTGCAGCGACTCCGTGGCGTAGACCGGCGCCGTGCATCCCTCGATGTAGTGCACGAAGCTTCCTTCGTCGGCGATGATGAGGGTCCGCTCGAACTGCCCGAAGCTCTTCGCGTTGATGCGGAAGTAGGCCTGGAGGGGAATTTCCACCTTCACGCCCTTGGGCACGTAGACGAAGCTTCCGCCCGACCACACGGCGCTGTTCAGCGCGGCGAACTTGTTGTCCAGGTATGGGATCACGGTTCCGAAGTACTGCTTCACGAGGTCGGGGTGCTCGCGTACCGCTGTCTCGGGATCCGTGAAGATCACTCCCTGCTTCGTGAGATCTTCCTTGATGCTGTGGTAGACCATTTCAGAGTCGTACTGGGCCCCCACGCCGGCGAGGAACTTCCTCTCCGCCTCGGGGATGCCGATGCGCTCGAAGGTCTTCTTGATGTTCTCCGGCACGTCTTCCCAGCTGCGCGACTGCTGCTCCTGCGGCCGCGCGTAGTAGTAGAGGTTGTCGAAGTCGAGGTCGGAGAGGTCGGCGCCCCAGTTGGGCATCGGCTTTTTCCGGAACGCGGCAAGGGATCGCAGCCGGAACTGGCGCATCCACTCCGGCTCCTCCTTGCGGTGAGAAATGGCGTTCACGATATCTTCGTCCAGACCCCTGCGGGTTTTGAAGACCGACTCGTCGGGATAATGATAGCCGTGCTGGTACTCGCCGACCAGGTCGCTGCGGTCGGCGGCGACCGCGGCGCCCCGCTCAACGGCGGGCGATTGCGCTTTCATTGGCTTCCTCCTCGATTCCATACTGCTGCTTGATCCAGTCGTACCCGCGGGTCTCAAGGGTTTCCACCAGGTCCTTGCCGCCCGAGGTTACGATCCTGCCCTTGTACATGATGTGCACGAAGTCCGGCACGATCTGGGTCAGGATCCGCTGGTAATGCGTGATGATGAGCGCGCCGAAGCCGGGTCCCCGCAGCCTGTTGACGCCCTTTGCCACGACCTTCAGCGCGTCGATGTCCAGCCCGGAATCTGTTTCGTCCAGGATGGCGAGGGCGGGAGAGAGCATGAGCATCTGCAGCACTTCCATGCGCTTCTTCTCCCCCCCGGAGAAGCCCTGGTTGAGCGAGCGATTGATGAATGCCTGGTCCATCTCCATGAAGTCCATCGCCTCGCGAAGCTGC
This sequence comes from Spirochaetia bacterium, assembly GCA_052144915.1. GTDB lineage: Bacteria > Spirochaetota > Spirochaetia > SZUA-6 > Fen-1364 > Fen-1364. Next base: position 6,347 of record JBKQPS010000166.1, read on the forward strand.
TTGATGTAGGCCGTCACGTTCATGCCGCCGCCGGAGGCGGATTTGTCGCCGCCGGAGGCGGATTTGCCACCGCCAGAGGCGGATTTGTCGGTCCCCTTCCCGCGCAGCTCGATGACCCGCTTGAGGAACTTGCCGACCGTCACGCCGGCGATTTCCACCGGATACTGGAACGCCAGGAACAGTCCCTTCAGGGCCCGCTCGCTCGTCTTCAGGGCGAGGTAATCTTCCCCATCCAGCGTCACGCTTCCCCCGGTCACCCGGTAGGAGGGGTGGCCCATGAGCACGTTCGCCAGCGTGCTCTTGCCCGATCCGTTGGGGCCCATGAGCGCGTGGATCTCTCCGGTGTGAATGTCGAGGTCGAGCCCCGAGAGAATCGGCTTGTCTCCGATCGATGCCTGGAGGTTTCTCACCTGCAGATGTTGTGCCATGCGTCTTCCTTCAAATAGGATAGCCAAGGGCGACCCGCGCCTCTTCGCTCATCCGCTCGGGTCCCCACAGCGGGGACCACACCGTGGTCGCGGTCACGTCCACCAGGCCGAAGGCGTCCCGTACCGTCTCGATGATGTCGCGGCGGATGATGTCCTCCGCCGGGCACCCGGGATAGGTGAGGGTGAAATCCACCTCGATGGCAGTCTCCTTTACGTCCACCCGGTACACGAGGCCGAGGTCGACAATGCTGAAGGCCAGCTCCGGGTCTTCGACGTTTCGAAGTACGTCCATCACCTCATCGCGAGACACCATGGCTTGATTCTCTCTCTCCTATAAGTTGACAAACCTGACTAAATTAGTCAAGATTAACCATGTGAAAATTGTGGAGATACTCTGCAATCCGAGGCCGGGAAGCTACAATCTCAAGCTCGCAACAACGGCCCGGGAAAAACTCGAATCCCTCGGGCACGAAGTCTTTCTGCACGACCTGTACGAGGAAGGGTTCGATCCGGTCCTGCGAGCGCCCGAGCTTTCGCGCGGTTTCAGCCTCGAAGGGCTCGTGCAGGTGCACTGCCGTGAGCTTGCTTTCGCGGACGGGCTCCTGATCTTCCACCCCGAGTGGTGGGGCCAGCCGCCTGCCGTCCTGAAGGGTTGGATCGACCGGGTGTTCCGCCAGGGCGTTGCGTACGACCTGGAGGGCGAGGAGTTCTCGGACAAGGGCTGGAAGCCGCTGCTCGAGGGGAAAAAAGGACTGGTTTTCTGCACTTCGAATGCCACGGCGGAGTCCGCGCGGACCCTTGAATCACTGTGGATTCACTCGGTACTCGGGCGATGCGGCATGGAAGCGGCGTGCCACGTGCTGCGCGAGATGCGCCGCACCGACCCTGCCGCCCGCCGGGCCTGGCTGGATTTCGTGGGCTCGACGCTCGTGGAGTGGTTCCCGGCCGCGTGAGGGATCCGTCGACTCCCCGGCTACGAGAGCAGCGCCGCCGCCGCTTTCAGTGCCTCGCGGTCGACCTCGCCGGCGCTGGTGCTGGGCATCCCCGTCGGGTGCGACCTGCCCAGGATCCAGTGGTCGACCGACAGGGGGATGAACACTTCCTCGTCGCCCCGCTTTTTTCCCCACGCGATCCGCCGAGTGCCATTAATGGCTTCCTCGACTCCGACATCGAGGTAGAGGTCGGGAACCTTCGCGGCGGGTGCCGGGGATGTCGTTTGACGCGCGAAAAGGTAGCCCGCATTCCGGGAGTTCCAGAGCACCATCACGCGGGCCTTGGCACCGACATCGAGCAAGGCATCCAGTGCGCCGCCGGAGGCTTCCTCGGCGTTCACCCACACCTCCACGGCCGCGCCCGTGGCGAGTGACTCGGACAGGGCAGCCCGCACGTCGGCGATCACTCGTGACGCGGCGCGCCGGGAGGTCTCGTCATCGTGACCCGCGATCCACAGGTCGGCACCGCCCTTGCGCCGAAGGCGATAGGCCTCGGTGAACGCGACGTTGTTCGCGGCGCCGATGTCTCCGAGCAGGAGAATGAGCTTTCGTGGATCCTCCGTGCGGCTCTCCGGCGACACGAACGCGAGCTGCGCCCATCGGGGGTCCACTTTCTCCAGCCCGGCGGCGCGGAAGGGAATCCCGCGTCGCGTGGCTGCCTCCACGAAAGCATCGATTGCCTCTCCCCCGAGATACGGGGAAATGCGCATCATCGGGCTGCGGGCCTTCCCGAGCGCCTTGTCCAGGCGCGCCTTCGCCTTCGTGAGATCCACCGCGGCGGGGACAGGGTCGTTCAGGAACTCGTGCCCGAACTTGCCCTTCCTGCAGAGCTTCCCGCTGTTCGGCGGCCCGTCGCGCTCGGTGACTCTTGTGAACAGGCTGCCGTGCCACCGGTAGTCGATGCCGCAGCCCACCGAGCAGCGGGTGCACGTTCCCTCCACGGTCTTTTCGGGGAGCGGGACGTTCTTGCGTGCCGGGAGCTTCTCCGTGAGGGCCCCGACGGGGCAGGCGGAGACGCACTGGCCGCAGGAAATGCAGGTTGTGTCTTCTCCGAATGGAACGCCGAACGACGGTGCGACGACCGTGGCGAAGCCGCGATAGATGTAGCCGAAAACGCCGATGCCCTGGACGTCCAGGCAGATGCGGATGCACCGGCCGCAGAGGATGCACTTGGACGGGTCGCGGCTGATGAACGGGTGCGAGTCGTCGATGGGATGCGTCGCCACCTCGCCGAGGAAACGCCTGGCCAGCGCGTCGTACGCCGTGGCGTGCTCTTTCAGGGCACAGTCGTGCAGGTCCTGGCACCCGCACTCCAGGCAGCGCTGCGCCTCCGCCTGCGCCTCCGCCACGGACAGCGTCGACTCGATTTCCGCGAAGCTCCGCCGGCGGCGCTCCGGTTCCACGACTGCCGGCCGTGCGCGCGGCGCGCGTGGGGTGTCGGTGAAATCCGCGGCCGCGGGCTCCCGGAAGTCGCCCTTCCTGCTGAGGAACTCCTTCGGCCGCTGGTAGATCCTCCCCTCCAGGTACGCAAGTGCCGCGCGCGCCGCGTGCTTGCCGCCGGCAATCGCGCGGATTGCGATGTCGGTGCCCGTCAGCAGGTCTCCCGCGGCAAACACTCCCGGCACTTCCGTGCGGCCCGTGTCCGTATCGGCCTTCAGATTCCCCTTCTCATCGACAAGACCGGGAATGCCCGAGAGGGGCTTCGTATCCGAATACTGCCCGACGGCGGAGATGACCGTGTCCACGGTCACGGCGAACTCCGACCCATCGATCGGGACCGGCCTGCGGCGACCGGACGCATCGGGCTCGCCGAGTGCCATCCGCAGCAGGGTCAGGGACTCCAGGTTGTCCCCCCGCGTCTGGATGGAAATGGGGGCAGCGAGGTACTGGATGTCGATCCCTTCCTCCATCGCTTCCTCGATCTCCGCGTCAGACGCCGGCATCTCCTCCCGCGTGCGGCGGTAGTACATCGTGACCTTTGCGGCGCCGCGGCGCAGCGAGCAGCGCGCGGCATCCAGCGCCGTGTTGCCCCCTCCAATGACCGCCACGATCTTCCCGATCTTCGCGGGTTTCCCCGAGTTGACGTCACGGAGGAAGTCGATTCCGGACAACACGGCAGGATGCTCCTCGCCCGGAATGCGGAGGCCCCGGCCCTTCCACGCGCCGAACGCGAGAACCACGGCATCGTACTCCGACCGCAGCTTTTCCAGGGTCACGTCGCGGCCCAGCCGCACGCCCGTTTTCAGCGCGGCGCCGAGGCTCAGCATCTGCGCGATGGCGGTGTCCAGGACAGCGGGCGGCAGGCGGTAGTCGGGGATGCCGTAGCGCAGCATCCCCCCTGCGTGGTCCATGGATTCGAGGATCGTGACCCGCACGCCTTTTTCCGAGAGGTACCACGCGGCGGCAAGCCCCGCAGGGCCTGCGCCCACGACCGCCGCCCTGCGGCCGCCGGGCGCGGGGACGGGACGGGGGGGCATCCCACCCGCGCCCGCTTCGAGATCAGCGACGAAGCGCTTCACTCCGTTGATGTTGAGCGGCTCCTCCACGAGGTTCCGGCGGCACTTCTCTTCACACGGCCGGGGGCAGATCCTGCCGATGACGGCCGGCATGGGATTGTCCCGGCGGATGAGCTCCACCGCCTCGGCGAACTTCCCGTTGGCCACGAGGCCGAGGTAGCCCTGGATGTCGATGTTCGACGGGCAGGTGAGAGTGCAGGGTGCCTTGCAGTCTCCGTAGTGGTTGGACAGCAGCAGGTCGAGGGCCATGCGCCGGGCGGCCGTGATTTCGGGGGAGCCGCTCGTGATCACCATGCCGGGCATGACGCGTGTGCTGCAGCTCGGGACGAATCCCTTTGCCCTTTCTACCTTTACGAGGCAGACCCAGCAGGACGCGTACGGCTCCAGTCGACGATCGTGGCACAGGGTGGGGATCCGGATGCCCTGGCTCTCCGCCACGTCCAGGATCGTCTTGCCCGGTTCCACGAGAAGCTTTGTCCCGTCCAGGATGATCTCCATCATGCGCGCGGCCATTGTCAGTCCTTCGCCGTCACGGCTTCCCGTGACACTCTGCCCGAGGTGATTTCGATCGCGTCGAATCGGCACGCCTCATAGCACAGCCCGCACTGGATGCAGGTGTCCTGGTCGATGATGTGGGGCTTCTTCCGTTCCCCGTGAGCGGCCCTGGTCGGGCAGACCTTTGCGCACAACATGCATCCTGTGCAGCTTTCCGCGATCACGTTGAACCGGATGAGCGCCTTGCACTTCTTTGCGGCGCACCGCTTGTTCCGGATGTGGTCGTCGTACTCCTCGCGGAAATAGCGCAGGGTCGTGAGCACCGGGTTGGGAGCAGTCTGCCCCAGCCCGCACAGGGAGGAGACGCGGATCTTGGCGGCCAGCTCTTCAAGCTCGGCGATGTCCTTCTCCTCGCCGCGGCCCTCGGTGATGCGGATGAGGATCTCCAGCATCCGCTTCGTGCCGATGCGGCAGAAGGTGCACTTGCCGCAGGATTCGCTCTGGATGAAGGTGAGGAAGTACCGTGCCACGTCCACCATGCAGGTGGACTCGTCCATGACCACCATGCCACCGGAGCCCATGATGGCGCCCGTGGCGGTGAGCGAATCGTAGTCGACCAGGACGTCGGCAAGCTTCTCGGGCACGCACCCGCCCGACGGCCCGCCCATCTGGACGGCCTTGAACTTGCGGTCATCGAGAATCCCGCCCCCGATGTCGAAGATGACCTCCCTGAGGCTGATGCCCATCGGCACCTCGATCATGCCCCCCCGCTTGATCTTGCCGGCCAGGGCGAAGACCTTCGTGCCCTTGCTCTTCTCCGTTCCGATCCGCGCGTATTCAGCCCCGCCCATGCGGATGATGGGGGGAACATTCGCATAGGTTTCCACGTTGTTGATGTTCGAGGGCGAATCCCAGAGACCCCGCGCCGCGGGGAACGGAGGCCGCAGACGGGGCATTCCCCGCTTCCCCTCGATGGAGCCCATCAGCGCTGTCTCTTCTCCGCACACAAACGCGCCCGCACCTTCCTTGATGTGGACCGTGAATGAAAAGGGCGTGCCCAGGATGCGGCTTCCCAGCAGGTCGCGCTCTTCCATCTGGCGCAGCGCGATCTGCAGTCTCTTGATGGCCAGCGGGTACTCGGCCCGCACGTACATGTAGCCTTCATCGGAGCCCACGGCATACGCGCAGATCAGCATGCCTTCCAGCACCGCGTGAGGATCGCCCTCCAGGACCGACCGATCCATGAACGCGCCGGGGTCCCCCTCGTCGGCGTTGCAGATCACGTATTTTTTTCCCGTCAGGGACTTCGCGTCATGGGCGAATGTCCATTTCATGCCCGTGGAAAATCCCGCGCCGCCCCGGCCGCGCAGACCGGAGAGCTTCACCTGCTCGATGACCGTCTCCGGGCTCATCTCCGCGAGAACTTTCTTCAGCGCGGCGTACCCGTCGTGGGCCACGTACTGGTCGATGGATTCCGGATCGATGACGCCGCAGTGGGCGAGCACGATCCTTTTCTGTTTCGCGAGGTAGGGATAGTCCTGCGGAAGCAGCAGATCCGCCACCGGCGTGCCTGCCTGCAGGTGGCCCGAGACGATCGACTGGGCCTTTGCCTCGTCCACGTTCGCATAGAGGAACGAACGGCCGTCCGCCTGGCGCACCTCGACAAGCGGTTCCGCGTGACAGGCGCCCATGCAGCCCGTGGCGACAACAGACCACGGCAGGCCCCGTGCTGCCACGTCCCGGGCGAGCTGGTCGAACACGGCCCGTGCGCCAGCGGCGATTCCGCAGGAGCTCATTCCGACCGCGACTTCCGCCCGGGGACTCCGGGTCTCGGCACTCATGTTCTCGAGACTCCTGCGGCCGAAGCGCCCGTTGTCGACGCTCCGGCTTTTGAGGCGCCCGATGCCGAAACGCCTGCTCGTGCCCCGACGGCCGACACGATCTTGCCCAGCTTGTCACCGGTGAGCCGCCCGTACACCTCGCCATCGATCATGACGACCGGCGCCAGCGAGCAGCATCCGAGGCACGCGACTTTCTCCACCGTGAACTCGCCGTCCGTCGTGGTGGATCCAGGTTTGACCCCGAGTTTCTGCTCCACCACGGTGTCCAGGGAATCGGCACCCTGCACGTGGCAGGCCGTTCCGTGGCAGACTTTCATCACGTGCCTGCCCATGGGCGTGAATCGAAACTGCGCATAGAAGGTGGCCACGCCGAAGATCTCCGCGGTCGTTTTCCCCGTCACGCGCGCGATCTCGCGCATGGATTCCTCGGGCAGAAACCCGAAGATGTCCTGGGTCTTCTGCAGAAGCGGGATGACGTTCCCCTTGACTCCCTTCCATTCATCCAGAAGGGCTTGAAACGCCTTTTCCATGCGGTCTCCTTCGACAGCCCCACGGTACTCCGTGGCATTTGTGCTCGTGGCGTGGTATCAGGGTCGCTTTCTTGCAAGACGGGAGTTGCAGGAAGAGTAGCATGGAGCACGCATGTGTTGCAACAGGACAAATCGGCGCGTCTACCGCGCGCGGACCGTCAGCCGCCCCTTCCAGGGTCCGCGCGCGTGGAGGCGGAGCCTGCCCTCCGCCACCAGGGAACGGATTGCGGTTTCGACTTCCGGAGGTTTCCAGCCTGCGAGGCTGCCCCAGCCGGGAACGCAGTCGTCGAACCCTCGGGCGAATCGCGGACCCCGGGCGGCGGAGAGGATTTCAGCGGCCTCGGAAGGAAAGAATCGCCGGCGGTGTCGGGCGGCAAAGGACATGATCTCACGCTCGCCCTCAGCAGGCGACCCCGCGGAGCTATCGCAGACATCGCAACCGGAACAGGCCACAAGTCCCTGGCCGATCAGGGAGAGCAGGACGTTGCGCCGGCACTCGTTCCGCCCCTGCGCATATGAAAGAATCCGGTCGAACCGTTCCCGCGAACGTGCCTCGATGAGACGCACGCGGTGAGCCTCCTCGGTCCTGCGGTCAAAGAGCAGGATGGCGCGCGACGCCCGGCTGTCCCGGCCGGCGCGGCCCGATTCCTGGAGGTACGCCTCGACGGAGGACGGCACGCGGGCATGCACGACCGTCCGAATGTCCGGCTTGTCCACTCCCATGCCATACGCGCAGGTGGCGAAGAGCACGCCGTCGCGCGAGGCGAGGTACCAGCTTTCCACCGCGGCGCGCTCTTCCCGGGCAAGCCCTGCATGGTAGAAGAACACGGGGCGGCCCGGGAATCTCCGCCGTGCGGAGCGGCAGGCCACCTCGGTGTCACTTCTTGTCCGGCAGAACACCAGGAGCGGCGGCTCGGCTGCCTGAACGATGCGGGAAAGCGACCGCCCGAGGCTCAACACCGGCTGGACGGAATAGCTGATGCCCGGTCTGTCCGCGTTCTCCCCGACGAGCCTGACCTCGCCGTCCTCGAAAAGCAGGGTGCGGATCCTCTCTGTTACCGCGGGCGAGGCCGTGGCGGTGAACGCGCTGACCATCCGCACGCCGAGCGTGCGGACCACGGACCCGACCTGGAGGTACGAGGGACGGAACGATTCACCCCATTCCGTGATGCAGTGCGCCTCGTCCACGACGACGTGGCTGACTCGGCAGGACCCCAGCGCGGCAAGATTCACCGCCGCGAGGCAGGACTCCGGAGTAGCCAGGAGCAGCTTGATCCGGCCCGTGCGCAGGCCCACCCACAGACGCGACTTTTCCTCACCCGTGAGGCCTCCCTTGAGAATGCCGACAGGCAGGCCCAGGGCCCGGAGCTTGCGTTCCTGGTCGGAGAGCAGCGAAAGCAGGGGCATCAGCACGAGGGTGGGCCCGGGAAGCAGCAGGGACGGCAGTTGGAAGCACAGGGATTTGCCGGCGCCCGTGGGGAGCACCACGATCTGGGGGTTGCTCTCCAGGACGTTGGAAATGACGAAACGCTGCACGGGGTAGAGGTAAGAAACGCCGAACCGGGCGCGCGCGACGCGCTCGATCTCGTCCCGCCGACCGATGTCCGTGAAAGCCTGACCTCCTGTCAGGAGCCGCGCGATATCCTCAGGCCCCGTGCCGCGCTGGTTTGCCCTTTCCCTGGACGCTCTGCCGGAAGTCATCGACTATTTCAACGAGCTCCGGTGTGAACTCGATTGCGAAGGTGACCAGTACCCGGTCAAGTTCCCGCGCGAACCTGGCTGCAGGAAGAGGCGGAGGTCAACGCCGGCGGCGCTCCCGGGGCTTTGGTTGTTCGCCGCGGCATACGGCAACGAGGCTCTGCCGAACCCATTCTCACTGTGAAGCTTCTTCGAGCTTCCTGTAGGCATCGGTGCCTTTCAACCTGAGATTTCGCTGGGCGTAGTCAAAGGCTGTCTTCCCATGCGCGTCTTTCATCTTGGCATCCGCTCCGGCCTTGTTCGTCACAGACCTAGGAACTGTGGTTGCAGGGACACTCGCACGAATGTGACAACCGGCGCCAGGGCTGACGACTGACCGCGGAGCCGTTCCCCTCTATCGAAAGCTGCCCGTCACCAGTTGGCCATCCTCCGCGCCTGGTTGATGGCCTCCCGGGCGTTGCTGATATGGCCGAGAGCCCTGCTCCTCAGACCCATATCCGCAGGGTTCGTTTCTTTCTGGTCGATCGTGGAATACGCATCGTTCAGCAGCTCGAGTGACCTGATCAGGCGGTTTCGATTGTCCAGGGCGACGTCGATGGGCGGGTGGTCGTCGATGTTTTTTCCATCCGTTATTGCCGCCGCCGTGATCTCATGAATCGCCCCCTCGATTTCGCTGCTGGCCTGATGCAATTGGATCATGATCGCAAGATTGGTCCAGCCAATCAGCAATGCCCTGGCCAGCCGCAAATCGCTCAAGGAATGCAGATAGGCGGGGTGCGCGTCTCCCGGCGCGGGGGCCGGCGTCACGGCAGGGGCCGGCGCTGCGGCAGGCGCGGAGGCGACTGTGGCGGCGCCGGCCATGATCGGGTCTGATGCAAGGTGGGTGTTCCCGCTGTTCACGAATACCTTTTCCCAGAGCTGGTCGACGGCGACGTTCTGCCCGACAGTCCATTTCTCGACGAGCTTGTAGGTCTGCTCTCCCGCGTTCCGCACCGAGATCACCTTGACAGCACTCCTGGCCCTGTCGCTGCGCTCCCAATGGAAATTGAAGGCGACGGGGAAGACGTTCAGGCCGACAACAGCAACGAAAGTAATTTCCGTATTGCCGTTGCCCAACACCTGTGTAGAGGAGGATGTCTCGACGATCGAAATCGGTTCCTGGGAGTAGGCGTGCGCGAGGGACAAGACCGCAAAGCATGCTGCCAACGCAAGAACGAAGAATGATTTTCTCATTACAAGCTCCTGCACAAAGGATACTCAATCGAGGCGACGAAAAGCCGCTGGAGGGTCAGACTCCCTGCCCTCAGTTCCCATGCGGAGCAGGTTTGCCCTTTCCCTGGATGCTCTGGCGGAAGAAGAAGTCATCGACTATTTCGATGAGCTCCGGCGTGAACTCGATGGCGATGGTCACGAGGATCTGATCGCCCACCCCGCGCTTCAGGGCGGTCACTTTCCCATTCGCCGTGAACTGGTACACCTGGAAATACAGCTTTGCCGAGCAGGGCTCGCCCTCGGCGAGGCCCGGCGGCGGGGCGGAGACCCGCAGCGAGAGAGAGTTCACCGCGAGCTCGGCCAGGCTCGCCCGTGCCTTGGCGGGCCCCCGCACGAGCTCCACGTAGTTGTTGAAGCGCATGAGCTTCGCGGCCGCCTCGTCCACCACGATGGCCTTGCCGCTGAAATTCTCGTACTGGCTCTTCAGCCCTTCGAATGCGGTGATGTAGTCACCGATGATCTCCACAAGGTCGTTCGGGCACGCCTTCAGGGAGGCGTCCATCATGCAGACGTTCTGCTTTCCTTTCACCGGACCGATGCGTTCGATGGTCCCGCGGAGGAAAAGGTTGAGGGGCTTCTTTGTGCCGGTCTTCTGGAAGGTGAGGTTGATGGAGCAGAGCTTCTTCTGAAACTGCTGGAAGAAGGTGATCTCCTGGGCGCTGAGGACGACCAGGAAGATTCCGCGCTTCATGGACAGCTGGAAGGGGGCGCAGATGAGGAGGTAGTCTTCGATCTTGAGAAAAACCTGCGACTGCACGAGCCCCGTCTTCTTCAGGGCATACGGGGTGAAACGGATGGGCTGATCGGCAAACTTTTCCACGTAGTCCTGGACACGCGTTTTTGCCATGATCCGCTGATTGTAGTCCGTGTGCGGGCCGCAGTGCAAGCGCGTTGCGTGTTGCTCCCGCGCGGGTGATCTTTCACTTGACCTGAATATCCAAATCCCGGATGCTCCCTACATGACGGGTCCGCTGGCCCCCGGTAAGCTGCCCACAGAGCTCCTGGAGCGCCTCCTGCGTCATACCTCGCGGTCTCCCCTGCTCGCGGTCGGCGCGCAGCCGGGCGAGGACGCGGCCGTGGCGCCGGGCGCCCAGACCCTCGTCATCACTTCAGATCCGATCACCTTCACGGAGGACCGCCTCGGGGCCTACGTTGTCGCCGTGAATGCAAACGACATCGTGGCCATGGGCGGCACGCCGGTGTATCTCACCACGACCATTCTCCTGGCCCCCGGGGCCACGGAAGGGGACCTCGAGCGCATCTTCCTGGATATCGCCGACGCCTGCGAGAAGGCAGGAATCCTCTGGGTGGGCGGGCACACGGAGGTCACCCCGGTGGTCAGGCGCACGCTGGTCTGCGGACAGGCCGTCGGGTTTCTCTCGGGGCCGCCGCTGTCCACCGGGGGAGCGCGCCCGGGGGACAGCATCTGCATGACGAAGTGGGTCGGGCTGGAAGGAACGACGACCATCGCCCGACAGCTGTCCCGCGAGACCCTGGAGGTCCTCGGCACGCGCGCCTTCGACGAGGTGATGCGCTGGCTCGACACGCCGGGGATTTCCATCGTGGAGGAGGGGAGGGCGCTGGAGGGCCTGGAGTTGACGAGCGGTCATGACCCTACGGAAGGCGGGGTCGCGATGGGAATCCAGGAGATCTGCCATCGCAGCGGAACCGGCGCGGTCATTCGCGACGAGGCGCTGCCGATCAGGGAGGAGACCCGCCTCCTGTGCGGCCACTTCGGGCTGGACCCGCTCGGCCTGCTCTCCTCGGGAGTGTTCCTTTTCACGGCGGCGCCCGCGGCCGCGGAGATCGCCGCGAGTGAGCTGGAGGCGCGCGGCATTCCCTGCGCCCAGATCGGGGAGGTTCTTCCCCCGGGGGCGGGGCTGTGGCTCGAAAAGGGCGGCTCGCGTGAGCCGCTTGCATGGTCGGAAAAGGACGAGATCGTGAAACTCTCGGGGGCGGGGAGCGAGGGCTGAGCTGCCGCTACTTCGCCGGTGGCGCCGCTTCCTCGGGCTTCTTTTCCCAGATCTTCGCCTCAATGAAGATCTTCACAAGGTCGGCGTCCAGCTTCTTTTCCTTGACTTCGGCGCTGAGGATGTCCAGCGCTTTCTGCGCGGGCACTGCCCTCTTGTAGGGACGGTCGCTCGCCGTCAGCGCGTCGTAGATGTCCGACACGGTCATCATCCGCGTTTGCACGGGGATCTCGGGAGAATGGATGCCGCGGGGATAGCCGTCGCCATCCAGCTTCTCGTGGTGGCCATAGGCGATGGTGGGGATGTTGCGCATCTCCTTGGTCCACGGAATCGTGGTGAGGAACCGGAACGTGTGGGTCACGTGGCTCTCGATCTCCTTCCGCTCTGACTCGTCGAGGCTCCCCTTCTTGATGCTGAGCTTGAAGTATTCGTCGTCGGTGAGGAAGGGGACCGGCTCGCCGTCCGGTTCTTCGAAGGTCTTGCCGCGGATCTCCCCGAGGATCCGCGCGGGGTCCTCGGCGAGGACCGATGGTTCGTTCGCGGTGATGATGTTCTGGAGGAACTTCTCGATTTCGGCGAGGTACTCCGCCTCCCGGCGGTCCAGCTCCGTCTTCCGGGAGGCGTACGCGTCCTTTCCCTCTTCGAGAAGCAGCTCGAAGCGTTCCCGGAGGAACGCGTGGAGCATGGACTTGCGGATGTAGCGGAAGCGCAGCTTCAGGAGGTCCAGCTTGTCAGGGTACAGCTTCTTCGCCTTCACCAGCACGTGCTCGCGGACGCCGACTTTTCCGAAATCGTGCAGGAGGCTCGCGTAGCGGATCTCCTTGAGGTGCTCCGCGGTGAAGTGCGCATCCGCATAGGCACCGTCGGTCACCCTGTCCACCACCTTGGCGAGGTTGACCGTGTAGAAGGCCACCCGGTTGGAATGACCCGAGGTCGTGGGGTCCCGGGATTCTATGGCCTGCACCGAGGCCTTCACGAAACCCTCGAACAGCGTCTCGATTTCCTGGTACAGGAGGTTGTTCTCCAGGGAGACCGCGGCCTGGGAGGCGAGGGACAGCACCATCGGCTCGATGTCCTTGCTGAAGGGAATGACGCACGCCTCCACGTCCTCGGGCGTCTTCAGCAGTGACGCGCGGTCGACCTTGCAGTTGATCAGCTGGATCACCCCGAGGATCTCGCCCTTGTGGTCCTGCATCGGCACGGTGAGCATGCTCTTCGAGCGGTAGCCGGTGGACTTGTCGTAGCTGACGTTGAAGCCGTACTCCTTGTCGGCGGGAATCTCGTACGCGTCCTCGAGGTTGAGGACCGTGCCCGTCATCGCCACGTACCCGGAGACGGTCTTTTTCGACAGCGGCATGAAAAACTCGGAGTAGTCCCGGGGGTTCGAGTCGTTCTGGGTGATCTTGAACAGGAGCTTCTGCTCTTTCGTGGCTTCGTCGACCTTCAGAAGGTACAAAGTCCCGGCGTCGGCGCGCGCGATGTGCCGGATCTGCTGCAGGATGTAGTCGAGGAGCTTGTCGTTGTCCCGCTCCGCGGAGAGCTGGATGCCCACCTGGAGCAGCTCGGAGTTCTCCGTCTCGCGGGCCTGCAGGAGTGCGTCCTTCTGCGCCAGCTCCCGTTCGAGGGAAAGCCGCCGGAAGAGGTTGCGCAGCGTCCGCAGAAACCAGGCGGGATTCTTGAAGGAGAGTACCTCGTCGAACACGAGGTCGGCGGGAACGGATTCCGCGAAGAGCGAGCCGCCGCTTGGGTTCCACAAAAGCAGGGAGCCGGGGGCGGGGGCGGCGCTTTTCAGCTCATCGGCGTGCGCGGCGACGAATTCCGGATCCAGAAGCCACGCGACGACATCGTCGGCGTTCGTGGAAGGCGCGAAGGTCTTCACGCGCTTCACCGCCAGGCCCTTTTCCTTGCGGACGGCCGCAGGAAGGTCCGGCACGTTGTGCGACACCTTCAAGACGAGCTTGGGCACCGAGACTCCTTCCCCTCATCTCATAGTTTAGTGAACGGAGTACAGCTCTTCAAGGACGGAGCGAACGAGCGCGGCGGACCGCCGGCGGAGACCGCCCGCCAGCGCGGGCGTGCCTTCCCTCACGACGCTGCCGGAAGAGTCCAGGACCGTCCAGTGGACGGAATTGTCGCCTGCCCGTATGAGGCGCAGCGAGAAGGGGAATGCCGCGCGCGGCGCTTCCGCGCATTCCGACCCGGCGCGGCGGAGAAACCGCAGGACCCGCGACTTTTCGCGCCCCTTCCAGCCGCCGCTCTCGAAGGAAACGGCCAGGGGCAGCCCGACGCCCGCCTGGGGGAGGGCTCCGGGGTTGATCGCGTACAGCCGCGCGATGACCTCGCGACGGTGCCCCTGCGCGGCGCCGCCGAGGAGAGGGATCAGCGAGGCGAGCGCATCGGCGGCGGGCTCCTTCTCCCAGAAAGGATCGAACCCGGCAAGGCTCTGTTCGAGCAGCGCGGCGGAGCGCGTCAGCTTGCCTTTCTCCAGGGTGTAGTACGCGGCAGCGTGCGGGCTGCGCGCGGTCTCCAGCGCGCGGGCCATGCCGAGGTATTTCAGGGCCACATCGGGATACGACTCGTTGCCCTTGTAATACTCCCACCAGGCATCCTCGAAGGAGCCTTCGTCGAGGTACTGCGTCCCCACCTGGAGCGAGTACCCGCGGAACCGCTGATCGTGATACCAGGAGAGAATCCGGTCGCGAACCCCCGCGGCGAGCGCCGCGATCCGGTCGGCGGCCCCGGTCGTCGGACGCGAGAGCTCGCGCACCGCGAGGCCCGCATACACGGCACCGAGGAGCTCATGGAGGTCCTTGAGGTGCCGGGTGAGATCGGTCCCGTAGTACACCAGCCAGGCGTAGTCCTTCGTGCCGAGGACCTCTTCGGCGTAGCGCCGGGAAAGGTCCAGCCGGCCGAACTTCTGGAACAGGATGGCGAGATTCACCTTGGACAGCGGCGTCGTGTCCTTGGCATACGCGTCCTGGTACTCCTGCTGGGCGGAGCCGAAGTCCATCCGGGACTGGAACAGCTCTCCCCGGGCGAGGTGCCCCGAGGGGCGGTCCTCCATGGCGATCGACTCGTCGGTGTCCCGCAGGGCGGAATTGAAGTGGAAGAAGCTGTGCTCCAGGAGGGAGAGATTGTAGTAGGCAATGGAGGCGAAGCTCCGGTCGCCGACGCGCAGGGCGTCATCCACCGACTTCTGATAGAACTCGCGGGACTTCTCGTACCTGTTCATGCCGGAGTAGATGGTGCCGAGGGTCATCGTGAGGCCGCGCTGCATGCCGGCCTTGGCGATGCCCTTCAGCAGGATCTTCTCGCCCTTGTCCAGCTGGTGCGTCTTGAAATACATCCAGCCCAGGTCGTCCATCGTGTCGGTACTGTCGGGGTACTGCCGGAGGATCCGCGTAAGATACTCGATCGAGCTTTTCTCCTGGTTGAGCTTGCCGAAGCAGCGGGAGATCTGGGTGAGGGTGGCGAAGTCGGTCGCGCCTTTTTTCTCCGCCTCCCGGTACTCTCCGAGGGCGAGCGAGTACAGCTCCTTGTCGTAGTACAGGTCGCCCAGCGCGAGGCTTGCGCGCGGTGAGGCAGGGAACCGGGTCTTCGCATCGGTGAGGATCCTGACCGCGGACTCGTAGGCGTTGCGGGTGATCGCCTCCTGGGCCCGGGCCGTGAGGGCTTCCAGCGTCTCACTCCCGGCTGCCTGGGCCGACACGACGCAGGGCGCCGCCGCGACGAGGAGGGCGGCGAAAATTGCGGCGCACGAAAAGCGGCCCGTCACTCAGGGCCTCTGGCTGCCGGCGCCCCGCGGATTCATCATCCCGAGAATCCGAACCGGCCACGCGATGTTCCCGCGGAATGTGGCGGCAAACTCCGCGAGGGCGGGACGCGCCGCGTCGAGGTCCGCCCTTCCGAACGATTCTCCGAAAGCCGCCTTCAGGTAAAGGTCCACCACGGGAGTCAGCGCGATCTGCCTTTCACGGGCGAGCCGCGTCGCGTGCTCCAGGGCGGACTCGGAGTTCCGCCGGGAACTCCCCACCCCCGCGCAGCGCACGAGGCACAGGCCGTAGTCGGCCCGCGCGCGGCGGCGCGCGTCCCGGGAGAGAAGTCCGGGCACGAGGGGCAGGAGCTTCGCGCAGAGGAGGTACAGCAGGTACAGGCCCGGCAGGACCGCGTACCACAGGCGCGCCACCAGCACGGCGATCCTCGCGATCTCGCTGCCCAGGCGCGAGGCCGCGGCTGCCGCTGCCGGCACGTGCGGCGCCTGCTCTTCCTGGCCGGTCTGGTTCTTCACGATTTCCGCGATCAGGCGCGCCATCCTGTCCTTGTCCGGCCCGGGGAACGGCGCGAACTCCTCGTTGGGCGCGAGGATGTCGGACGTCGGGTCGAACTCCACCCATCCGAGGGAGCCGAAGTACACCTCGACCCATGCATGCGCCTGGAACGCCCGCACCTCGTAGAAATTGAGCACTTCCGACTGCGGGTCGACGTAGAAGCCCACCGCGACCCGCGCGGGGATCCCGAGGCTCCTCGCCATCAGCGCCATGGCGAAGGCGAAGTACGAGCAGTACCCCTTCTTGGAGACGAAGAGGAAATGCCGCAGCTGGTTCCCATCCTCCGCGATGCCCGGCTTCAGGGAGTACAGGTAGTTGCTCTTCAGGAATTTCTCGATTGCCGTGACTTTCCCGTAATACCCGGATTCATCCTTCGTCACCTGCAGCGCCAGGTCGTGAATGTGCTCGTCGCCGCCGGTCCGCGTGTACAGCTGAAGATCCTCTGCCCGCATCGGGGGCGTGGCAGCCACGGCGCGGGGCCCGGCAGGGGAGCGCATGACGCGGGAGTCGACCCGGTACACCCGCAGGAAGGAGGAAGACTTCCAGTTTCGCAGCGGGGCGACACGGAGCGGATAGTTCAGCGAAATCAGCGAGGAAGGATCGAGGGTGAGGAAGTAGTACTCCTGGCTCACCTGCTGCCGATCACGGTACCCGGGGTCGGCGAATGTTTCCGCGGCGTCGGGCACCACGGAGGGATACTCGTCGATGCCGGACCCCTTCTGCATGAAGAAGCCCTGGTTCGCCTCATAGCCGGAGAGCACGAAACGCCGCAGGAGGTACCTGTCCGCCTGGCCTTCGGTGCGGAAGAGGAGCACCGCCTGGTCGGAAGTGCGGATCTCGCTCTCCAGCCGCACGTACGGGGCGAAGTCGAAGCGGAACATCGTCGGTTTCATCAGGCCGCCGCCGGCCGCCACGGAGCTCTCCCCGTACTTGTTCAGGAGAAAGAGGAGGAAGACGAAGAGCAGCGGAACGAGCACCCAGGAGAAGATGGCAACGGCCCGCGCGTCCACGCGCTGCGCGCGGCGGCCCGCCAGGAGCAGCACGAAGAACTCCGCCACGACGAACAGCGCGAGGGCCCAGGCGAAGTAGGAGGGGTGCGGGTAGAGGGTCAGCTTGTAGCCGGCCTGCGTCCAGAACACCAGGACGAGGAGCAGTCCATTGAGGCCAGCCTCGATGAAAAGGAACGGCTTCACGCGAAGGGCGAGGAAGTTGAACAGCCACGCCACCGCGTAGGCGGCGAGCGCGGGGAAGAAGTCCTTGTCGAAATAGAAGAAGAGGAAATCGGTCGCGGGCGCGGACACAATGGCGCGCTGGGTGCGGAAGACCAGGAAGAACACCACGCGCAGGAACACGGGCAGCGCCGCGGCAAGCGCCAGCGCGGGCAGAATGCGCAGCCGCGATTTCTCCATTGCCACGGCCGCCAGGACCGCGACCAGGAATGCGGCGGTCTGGAAGAAGGGGTCCAGCTGTTCGCGCAGCTGGAGAAAGGAGTTCACCAGGAGGAAATAGAGAACGAGATTTCTCAGTGCGAAGAGCGCGAGCTGCCGCGGCTTCTCAGATGCCTGCGGCATGCCCCACCCTCTGCGCCGCGCCGTGGTAGCTGGCGATGTCGCGCTCCAGGGCGTCGGCAAAGGCCGCAAGGTCCCGTTTCCGCGGCACGGCGGACCGACGGGCCGGAGCGGTTCCCCGGCGGAGAAAGAAAAAGTCGCGCACCCTGCGCGCCGCGCCAGGCGCACGCGGCGGCAGGTCCTGGAAGAACAGGCGTGCGCCCCAGTCCCGGGACGTCACGGTCGACATGATTCCCGCAAGGGCCGGAGACCCGGGCGACGAGAAGACCACCGCCTGCAGGGCCCTCGCCGGGAGATCGGGTTCCCAGGCTTCAGTCGTCCACCACGCTTCCGCGAGTGCCGCGAGCAGAGCGCTCCTCGACTCTTCGCCGAAGGATCGGCACTCCCGCGTGCCGGGACAGGAGAATGTGACCTCGCTCCCGTGGTCCATGAGGCGCGCCATCACCGAGGCGCAGGACTCCACCAGCGCGTCCAGGTAGTCGGCGGCCACCGCCCGCGGCACCAGGGGATTCGACGTGGTGTCCAGGACGAAGAGTATTCTCGATTCCGGCGGCGGCACTTCCTCCCCGACGCGGAGGAAAAGCTCGTCCATGTGCGCAAAGACCTTCCAGTTCAGCCTCCGCACGTCGTCGCCCGGGTAGTACTTGCGCGCTTCCAGCAGCTCCTCGCTGCGGCGCCGGCGCGGAGAATCCGCCGCCTCCTCGTCCGTCCGCTCCACCAGCCCCGCGAGCTCCTGCACCGGGCGCAGCACGGGATACACCGTCACCCTGTCGCGGCGGGGGAACGCGAGCCGGTGCGCCGTCAATCCCAGGACGTCGTGCGCCTCCAGCACCGCGCCGGCACCTTCGTAGACACCCCGGTGGGAGGCGCGGAAAGTCACCGCGGCCTGGCTCGATCCGCGCGGCGTGCGCTGGCGGATGCCGACGACCCGCCTCCCGTGCCAGGACAGGGGCAGGGACAGGTGCACGGAGAACCCGGGAGGGAAGGATCGGGGGAGGCGGGCGGTGATGAATGCCTCGTACTGCTCACCGGGGAGGAGTCCCGCGGTGGGCAGATGGAACCTGACACTGTCCGGGGTTCGGCGCCGGCGGATGGAAAAAAGCAGGATATGGCCGGCCGCGAGGGCGTACGCGGTGAAGAGGAGGAAACTGGATCCCCAAAACAGTCCGGCGAGGTCCGCGCGGACGATTCCCATCGTGCACAGGCCGACCGCGAGCAGGAATATCGCCAGACCCCGGAAGGTGAACGGAAAAAGCGACCGTGACAGCCGCGCGGCGGCGGCGACGGCAAGGCGCAACGGCGCAGCCCTCAATAGGACAGGCGTGACAACTCGGACATGACGATCTCCCGCACCAGGGCCCGGGCATCCGTGCGCGCGTCCTTCAGGCGAAGGCGGTGCGCGATGACCAGCGGCGCCAGGTCGATGAGGTCCTGGTCGATCACGTACTCGCGCCCCCGGACCAGGGCGAAGGCGCGGGCGGTCTGGACGAGCATGAGGCTCCCCCGCGGGGAGGCGCCCAGCGCGATGCCCGGGTGAGTCCGGGTCGCGGACGATATCCCCACGGCGGCGCGCAGGATTTTCTCGTCGCAGAAGATGGACTCCACCCGCGCGCGGGCGGCGAGGATCTCCTGCTTGCCGCACACTGGACGCACCGCGGGCATGACCCGGGAAGAGGGGTCGTCGCGGACGATTCCCACCTCCACATCCGCGTCGGGATAGCCAATGTGCAGCTTCATGAGGAAACGATCGATCTGGGCGAGGGGAAGCGGATACACTCCCTCCATCTCCACCGGGTTCTGGGTGGCGATGACGAAGAAGAACCGGTCCATCGGGTAGGTGCTGTTGCCCACCGTCACCTGGCCTTCGGCCATCACTTCCAGGAGGGCGGACTGCACCTTCGGCGTGGTGCGGTTGATCTCGTCGGCCAGGAGGACGTTCGCGAACACCGGGCCGGGAGTGAACACGAAGCTGCGCGTGCCGGGATCGAAGACGTCGACGCCGGTGATGTCGTACGGGAGCAGGTCGGGCGTGAACTGGATGCGGCGGAAAGTGACCGGTTCGCCCTTCCGCGAGCGGGAGACGAGCCTCGCCACGGTCTTCGCGAGGGTGGTTTTCCCCAGGCCCGGCACGTCTTCGATCAGGACATGCCCGCCGGCGAGTATGCCGGTCACCAGGTGCTCGAGGACGAGGTCCTTTCCCCGGATGACGGACGCCAGGCCGTCGACCAGGCGCCGCGCAAGTGCATGTGCGCTCTTGAGATCCGAAGCCGGAAAGTCCGCAGGACGGGGAGCACGCCGAGTGCGGACAGCCGTGTCTCCCATCCGTCCGAATGTACCACCTTACTGCAGGAAGGGATAGTGCAGCAGCAGCACGGTCTTCAGATTCTGCGTCAGCCGGCGGAGGCGCTCGAGGTTGTACGGGAACGTGAAGGCCACGAACTTTCGGATGATGTACTGCTGGGTGTCCCGCACGCGTTTTTTCGGAAAGAGCCACGAGATCCCCAGCCTCTCTTTCAGCACCGGCAGGAGGAACCGTTTCACGGTGCGGCAGAATGTCTCCAGCTCGAGGACTCCCTGGAAGACCTGCCACTCCTCCCCCGGGTACAGGGAGGTGAGCGAGACGACCTCCCGGATGTCACGGACGGTGCGGAAGTCGATCGGCATCCCGTCGATGATCAGCGAAAACCACGTCCGGTCGAAATGGTTCTCGAACACATCCTTCAGCTCTCCGAGGAGCTTCAAGATTTCCACGTCGCGTGTATACTCATAGGGAATCGAATCGAGCGCTGTTTCTGTCACCTGCCGTTTTCTCCGTCCCTTCCAATGTCGGACGGCGACGGGCGGGCCTTGAAAGCGCGATATTCTCCTTGCAGGGGGAAGGTGAGGGAGATCACAACGGCCCTAACAGGCCACGATCTTCCGCGCAGGCCTGACGGAGGTTCGACTCCTCCGCCCCCTAGGAATCGCCGGACTCTGCTTCCCAGCCGCAGCAGGAAAGCCCGGGAACCCGGCTGAAATGCGTCATCTTCGCGGTGACCACCCGGGCCTCATGGCTCAGCGCCACGGCCGCGATGGCGACGTCGAAGTCATCGATCAGCAGTCCGTTTCGTTCGAGATCCGCCTTGAGGGAGCCGAACAGCCTCGATGACTCTCGTGTCCAGGGGAGAACCTTCAGGACTCCGAGAAGCCGGTCGCGCTCCGATTCAAGCAGGGTCCTTTTTCTCGACGCTGCGTCGATCCTCTGAATTCCGTATTCGATCTCGGCGGCGACGGGGGGAACCGTTCCCACATCGCCCGGCGGCAGTGATTTCAAGAACTCCATCAGCGCTGGTTCGCAGCGCATGGCCGCAGAAAACGCCGTGGTGTCCATGACGGTCATCACAAGGCCACCGCCCTCCGGTTTGCCCGCCGCTTCAGAACGTCCGCCTCGAGCTCCCGCGTTGCCTTCGCAAGGAGTCGGTCGTCACTTGCGCTGAGGGAGGATTCGAAAAAACCGGGCGGCCACTCGCCTGCCTGCCGTGCAAGTGCCTCTCCGCACGCCTGCAGGACGAATCGGTTCCTGCTCATTCCCATGCTCCGGGCAGCGCGGGCGCGCCGGCCTTGTCTCATGTGCGCTTTTCCAGCGCGGAGGGCAGCCCGGCGTAGAAGGCTGCGCACTTTTCAAGGTCGTCCACGCGAGTGGTCTCGTTGGGTGCATGGGCCTGGCTCTCGTCGCCCGGACCGAAGCCGATGCAGGGGATCTTGTGACGGCCGCAGATGGCGACGCCGTTCGTGGAGAAGGTCCACTTGTCCACGACAGGAGCCGCACCGAAAAGCGACTTGTACGCATCGACGCCGGACTGCACGAGGGGGTGGTCGGCCGGGACCTTCCAGGTGGGGAAGTAAAGCTCCTGCGTGTAGACCTTGCCCGTATAGGCAGCCCGGGAGTATTCGGGCATGCGCACGCTGAACTTGTCCACGCCGGCAGTCTTCAGTGCCTTCTCGACCTGGCCGAGCGCCAGCGTGTCGTCCTCGCCCCAGGTCAGGCGCCGGTCGCAGTACAGCATGGCCTGATCCGGCACGGCGCATTGCGAGGGGCCCTGCACCTTCATCTGCGAGACGACGATCGTGCCTTTGCCCAGGAAGCCGTCGTCGTCCGGGGTGAGCGCGGCGTTGAGCTTCTCCAGGGCGAGGGCGGCGCGGGACGCCTTGTACGCCGCGTTCTCCCCGCGTTCGGGGGCCGAGCCGTGCGCGGAGACGCCCTTGATGTTCACCTCGATCTCCATCCTCCCGCGGTGGCCGCGGTACAGGCGGCAGCTCGTCGGTTCGGTGGAAACCGCGAAATCGGGCGTGAACTTCTCCTCCTCGATCAGGTACTTCCAGCACAGTCCGTCGCAGTCCTCCTCCATGACGGTGAAGGTGAACCAGACCGAGAAGCCGCCGTCGTAGGCAATCTCCTTGAGGATGCGGGCCGCGGTGATCATGGATGCCGCCCCGCCCAGCTGGTCGGAGGCGCCGCGGCCGTGCACGAGGCCGTCCCGGACCAGGCCGGAGTGGGGAGGGAGCTTCCACTGGTCGGGATCGCCGACGCCCACCGTGTCGATGTGCGCGTCGAAGACCAGGACCTTCTTGCCCTTGCCGACCCGTCCGAGGAGGCTGCCGAGGCCGTCGATGTGGATGTCCTCCATCCCCGCGCGCTCGCAGAGAGTCTTCAGGAGCTGGATCCGCCCTTTTTCCGTGCCGCTGAAGGCAGGGACCTGGATGATCCTGCCGAGATTCTCCGCGGTAGAGTCGCGGTACTTCCGGGCCTTCTCGAGAATGTCCTTGTCGTGCATGGGTTCCTCCCTGCTTTTCAGCTGACCTCGAGAGCCTGGATGTAGTCGGCGACGTCCTTGCGCTGCGCCGCTTCCATGTCGCGGAGCTTCGCGATGTCGTCGCGCAGCTTCGCAAGCTCGTCTTCCTCGTCGGAGAGCGTCTTCACGTACCTCTTGTACAGGTCCGAGCTCTGCGAGAGGCGTTCCATGTTCGCCCGGATGCGCGACTGGTCGTTTCCGATGTCCGAGACGCGCTGCTCCTTCACCGCGCGTTGTGACGATGTGTCTGCTGCCTTCTGCTGCAGGGCGGCGAGCTTCTGCAGGGCGGCTTTCACCGCCGGGGTGACGACCGGATTTCGAATGTACAGCGCCACCTGGTCGCTCCCGAGGCTCGAGAGGGCGACGCTCTGCTCCAGCGTTCGCGTTTGCACCACGGATAGCGCGGCGTTTTTGCCGGCGGCCACCGGCACGGCGAAGCGGTAGGAGTCCCGGGTGCGCTCCAGCGCCTCCTTCGGGGCAGCGAGGGTCCAATCGGGCTGGTAGGGATGCTCGATGAGCACGGTGCGGCTTTTCGTGCCGTTGTTCTTGATCGTGTAGACCCTCTCCTGTTGGGCCTTGACCGTGTACAGGAAGATGCCCTTGCTGATCCGCACGGCCACCAGGGACGTGGGAGAGCTTCCCGGCGCTGCCTGGACCTCGGTGTCCAGGTCCATTGCGTAGGTGACAAGCTGCTCCGCCCCGGGGGCGAGGTCCGTGATCTGCGCGTCTCCGGCATACGTCCCACCATCAAAGACGGTAATGGGCCCCTGCATGAGGTGCAGGGCGCTTGCGTTCTTCAGCCGAACCGCGTTCAGCGGGTGCGTCGGATCCGTCCCCTCGTTGAAAAGGGAGTAGCGCTCGCCGCTGACCTGCTGGTTCAGGATGGGGAGCATCGCCGACTGCTGCCGGGAGAGCGTCACCGGCGTGTCGATCGCGTACTGGAAGAGCTCCCCGACCTGTCCCCCCCGGGCGGCCGCGGCTACCCCCTGCGAAACGGAGAAATCATTCTCGGTGGTTGCCGCGGCGCCGGAAGCGGCGCGTCGGAGCATTTCGCGCGGCGCGGGCGCTTTTGCCGCAGGGGAGGCGGGTGCCGGGGCGGCTTCCTCGTCCATCGCCTCGGGCTCGGAGGCCTGCTCTTCCATTGCCATCTGGTTGGTTTTCGGCAGCAGGGACTGGTAGAGCTCCAGCTGCACCTCTGGTCTCTGGATGTAGAGGGGCTGGTACAGGTCCATCGTGAACGTGATCGGCCGGCCCGAGACCAGCGTAAGGGCCACATTCCTCCAGTCCGTGTCGGACGTGTTTTCCACCAGGGCCCATCCCTGCAGGAGATGAGAAGCGGCGTCCCCGAGCACGAGGCGGTAGCTGGTCTTCCACACGGGAGACTCGAGGATGTAGCCGATGCGCACACGGCGCCTGCCTGTTCCGGCGAAATGCAGCACGACCTTCTTTTTCTCGATGCCATGCGAGGAGGAGAGCACCTGCAGCGCCTGGGCGAGGTCGTCCTGCACCTCTTTTCGCAGGAACCGGATCCCCTGCACGTCGCTGAGCGCGACGCTCGACACGCCCGCCGCGGTGTTCAGGGTGAGAAAGTCCCCCGTGATCTCGCCCTTCGTGCCCGCGGCGACCGGGCGCGATTCCACGCTGATGATCGTCCCCGAAAGAGTGTTCCCGCTGCCCAGCGTGACCGTGATCGCCTCTCCCCGGGTCTGGATGAGCAGGCTGGCGAGCGTCGGGTTGGACGTGAGGTCGATGGAGAAGCTCTTCAAGGTCCGGGTGATGGGATCTCGCGAGGAATAGGTGACGCTGGAGATGGTGCCGCCGTCCAGGTCACGCAGCACCAGGCTCTTCAGGAGGTCGTTGATCTGGCTCGGCGAGAAGGTGAGCTCCATCTTCGCGTTTCCCTCCACCGTCCCGTCGTGCTGGAAATAGCCCACGCCGCTGGTGAACAGGACGAGGGCGGAGATCGGCACGCTCACGTCCTTTTCTTCCGCCTGCGCGGAGGCCCCTGCCGGTTCGAGAAGGGCGAAGACCATGACGAGGCTCGACATGTACCGCATGCGCTACTCCTTTTTTTCCGATGACGCCGGTATCTCCGGCGAGACCGCATCCGCCGGCGCCAGGGGCGCGGGCGCCGGCCGGGAGAAGAGGAATCCGAACGCGCCTCCGATCACCCCTCCGAAGATATGGGCGAGCTCCGAAACGGTGTCGGGGTGCAGGGCGTTCACGAACTCTCTCACCATGTACAACGCCACGATGAAGATGAAGGTGATCGGTATCTCGCCCTGCCGGATGTTCGTGAAAGAGCTGAGCAGGATGAGCATGAAGACGATGCCGCTTGCCCCGTACAGGCCCGTGCGCACCCCGAGGAGGTTCAAACCGGCCGTGGCCAGGGCAGTGACGATCATCATGGCCAGCAACGCCAGGGAGCCGTACTTCTCTTCCAGGACGGGCCCGATTAGCAGGATGAAGGAGAAGTTGCCCACGAGGTGGGTCCAGCTCTGGTGCCCGATGACGTACGAGACGAGCCGGAACCACGAGAGGAATGAGCCGGCGTTGAAATCCGGCTGCAGGAGGAAATAGGAGCGGATGAAAACGCCGCCGCTTACCTGGTCGATGAGGAGAACCACGGCGCACAGCAGCGCAAAGGTGAGCACGACGGGTGAGTTGTACTTGATCCGCAGCTTCATGCGCTTTCCTCCCCGAGGGTACGCGTGAGCTCTCCCTCGATCGCGTCGAGGAACTGTTCCAGCGTCTCGGACCGGGCCCCGACACCCTGCACACGCGCTCCCCGGCCCCCGCCCTTCGCATCGGAGATGCCGAAGTGCTTCCCCACGATGGCCGACAGCTCCAGGCGGTCGCCCAGGGAGTGGGCCGCGAGCCACTGGAACGGACCCTTCCCTCGATCCACGGCGAGGACGATCCTCCCCGGCGCGGCAACGAGCCTTTCCGCGAACGCCTTCAGGTACTCGGGCCCGCATTCGTCGAACACGCGCCGAACGAACAGTGCGCCCCCGATCTTCCGCGCCCCCGGCGCGGCCGCGGCCGCATCCGCGTCCACGGCCGCCTGCGCCGTTCGAAGCTTTCGCAGCTCCCGTGCCGCTTCCTTCTCGGCGGCGAGCATGTCCTGGACGCGCCCGAGGATCGAGTCCTCCCCGCAGGTGAGGGCGCGGCTCAGCCCCTGGGCGAGGGCGACCTTCCGGCTGTAGTCATCGAAGGCGCGGGGGCCGATCATGACATGGACCCGCACCCTGCCCCGGATGCGTTCCTGGGACACCGCCTTCAGGAGAAACACCTCTCCCGCCGCGGCGACGTGCACACCGCCGCACGCGGCCCAGTCGTAGGATTCGACTTCGACGATGCGGAGCCTCCCCTCGTCCGGCGGGGTGCGGCGCAGGGGAAACCGCGAGACTTCCGCGCGGTCGATCTCGTGGAGGATCACCCGGCGGTTTTCACGGATGACCCCGTTGGCGATCTGCTCCGCCTCGCGCAGCACGCCGTCGTCGACCGCGTCGGCCTTCAGCTCGATCGTCGTCTCATCGTCGCCGAAATGCACGGAGACCGTCTCCAGCTTCCCCGCGCGTGCGAGAGCCTGGGAGAAGATGTGCTGGCCGGTGTGCTGGACCATGAAATCGCGCCGCCGGGCGCCGTCCACGCTGCCGCGCACCTTCCCCGCGGAGAGCGCGGCGGAGACGACGTGCACGATCACTTCCCCCTGCGCGCGCACTTCCAGCACGCGCGCGCGGTCGAGCGTGCCCAGGTCGCACGGCTGCCCGCCCCCGCCCGGGTAGAAGCAGGTGCGGTCCAGCACCACCTCGCACCGGCCGTCGGGAAGAGGCACAGCGCTCACGACGGCCGCCTCGAACTGCAGCATGCCGGGATCGGCGTAATAGAGCTTCTCGGTCACCACAACGGCATACCGTCATTCCTTCTCCTTGACAAGGCTCGGAACGGAATCCTATCCTGTGCGTCCCACGATCAGATGCAAAGCCGCGAGCTTCGCGGCGGGGAGGCACAAATGCCGGCTCTCGCCTCGCTGGATGACTTGAAGGAAGTGCTCCTCAGGCTCGAAGAGCTGAAGGTGTCCCATGCGGATGCCTATGACGCGTTCGCCGCGATCCTGAGAAAATACCGGAAGGTGGGCTACAAGAACATCTGCAAGCTCCTGCTCGGTGAAGCGACACCGGAAAAGCTCAAGGGTGAATGAGGGCTCGTTCCATTCATGATGCGCGCAATCCTGCTTGCCGGGTGGACCCGTATGCCGGAAGGGATTCGGCTTCGCGAGTATGCCGTCCTGCCCCTTCCGCGCCCGCCGCGGGGGCGGTCATTCCCCGCCTGGCAGCGCCTCGCCGCCCGACGGGACGTCGAGCTTTCCGCGTCGTGGCTTCTCGTGAGGGAAGATTTCGCCCAGGTCCCCGGCGGCGCGGAGGCCGGTTTCCGGGGGTCCCTCTCGTGCAGGGACGAAGCCGTGGTGCCCGTTCTGAAAAGGCTGGATGACGCCGCCGCACGCTCCGGCGTGTTGACCGACTTCGAGACGATCGAGGCCCGGTGTGCGCGGCTTCGCCGCGGGGGCGCGCGCCTGGTGTTCACCAACGGCGTCTTCGACCTCTTCCACCTCGGCCACCTCCGTCTCCTGCAGGCGGCGCGCGCTCTCGGCGGGGCCCTGGTGGTGGGGGTCAACAGCGACGACTCGGCGCGGCGGTTGAAGGGACGGGCGCGTCCCGTCGTGTCCCAGGTCGCGCGCGCCGAGATCGTCGCGGGAGTCCGCGGGGTGAGCTTCTGCGCGGTCTTCGGGCAGGACGACCCGCGGGATCTGCTTCGCGCCGTGCGGCCCGACATACTGGTGAAGGGATCCGAGTATTCGCTGGCGGAAGTGGTGGGGAAGAGGCTCGTGGAGGGCTGGGGAGGAACGGTGCGCCGCGTTTCCCACGTCGCGGGCTGGTCATCCACGGGGCTTTCGCGGGCGGCACGGGGGCGGCGGTGAGCATTTCCGACCATATTCAGAGTGAGCACGGAATCGTCGGCAGGGCCGCGGAGCTCGAGATCGCCCTCGCGGTGATCTCCTCCGGAAGGCACCTCCTCCTCGAGGGCCCGGTCGGTGTCGGCAAGACGACGGTCGCCCTTGCCGTGTGCGACCACCTGGAGCGCGCGACCATACGGATCGACGGTGACGAAAGGTACACGGAGAACAAGCTCACGGGGTGGTTCGATCCGCCGATCGTGATCAGGGAAGGCTACGGCGAAAAGAGCTTCTTTCCCGGCCCCCTGGTCCGGGCAATGAGAGAAGGCGCCGTTCTCTTCATCAACGAGCTGAACAGGATGCCGGAGTCGGTCCAGAACGTTCTTCTGCCCGTCCTGGACGAGGGCCTCCTCATCCTCCCCCGCATCGGCGAGGTGCGGGCAGGGCAGGGCTTCCAGGTCGTGGCCACCCAGAATCCCGTGGAATACATCGCCACCGGGCACCTCTCGGAGGCGCTCAAGGACCGCTTCGAGCACGTTCCCCTGCGCCACCAGCCGGAGCAGGAAGAGCGGGAAATCGTCCGCCGGGAGACGGGCAGCAGGGATGAAGAGCTGGTGAGAGACGCCGTGGCGATCGTCCGCCGCACCCGGAGCAATCCCCGGTTTCGAAAGGGAGGGTCCGTTCGTGCCGCGGTGAGCATCGTCTCCATCGCGGAAAGGCTTTCCGGCCCGGACAGGCTGCGCGCTGCCGCCCTGACCGCCCTCGCCACCCGGGTCGAGCTTCGCGACGAGGACGAGCCGGATCTCGCCTCCGCGGTGGACGAGATCCTCCGTGAGGTAAAAAAAAACTGACGGGCTCCGGGCAGGACCCCGCAACGGGTCACGCCGCGGTCACCGCGGCCCTCTCGGGAGATTCCGCGGGCGGTCGGGGCGGCGTTGTGCTGCTCTCCGAGGCCGCGGGCGCGCTTGCCGCCGTCCTGGGGCTTGCGGGCGGAGCGCTCGACGGCTGGGTCGTGGCGGAAAGCCTGACGGCCACCACGCCCGAGCTTCCGGAAGGGAACCTCAAGACGCTGGCGCGGCGGATCGCCGCGCGTACGGTCCTGCGCCGCGCTCATGACCTCGTGGGCCCGATCCGGCCTTCCCTGCGCGTGGTGCGCGAGACGATGACCGAGCCTTTCCGCGGTGAGCTGGAGGAGGAGGAGACGCTGGAGAACCTCCTCGGCAAGGAGTTCCCGGACCCGGAGGACTGGGTGAGCGCGCGCCGGGAGGCGCGCCGGACCGAGGTCGTCCTGATGATGGACACGTCGCTTTCGATGTCCGGGAAGAACCTCGCGCTGGCCGCGGTGGCGGCGGCCGTGCTCGCGTTCTCGGTCAGGAGCGAGGATCTGGCCGTGGTCGCCTTCGAGACAGGCGCACACACGCTGACCCGGTTCGGGCAGACCGGCTCCGCCGCCCGCGTGGTCGAGCAGCTGCTGTCCCAGCCGGCGCGCGGATTCACCAACATCGCCGAGGGGCTGGCAACGGGGCGTCGGGAGCTCGCGAGAGCCCGCACGCCGCGACGCGTCGGGCTCCTGATCACCGACGGGGTGTCCACCGCGGGCGGGGATCCGCTGCCCGAGGCCGCCCTCTTCCCGCGGCTCTTCGTGCTCCTCACGGAGGACTACGTGATGGACGAGGCGCTCTGCGGCCGCATGGCCCGGGTCGGCAACGGGTCGGTGGTCCGGGTGAAGGGGTACGAGGACCTGCCGCCGAAGATGCTCCACGTGGTGACGCGCCTGCTGCGCTGAGCCGGGATTCCCCGAGGCGCCGCACGCGCGGGTGTGATACTCTCGGGCAAGGAGGGATCGGAATGGCGGTTCTCACTCAGGAAGCCGTGGGCGGCATCGATGCGATCCTGGAAGGGGCGCAGCGCGAGGGCAGGTCCTCGCTGTACGAGCACGAGGTGTACGGGATCCTCGCCTGCCTCGGGCTCACGGTCCCCCGTTTCCACTTCGTCCGGGACCCCCGCGAGGTGAACGAGGCGGGGCTCCGGCAGGTCGGCCCCACGCTCGTGGCGAAGATCGTCTCGCCGGATGTGCCCCACAAGCAGAAAGTGGGCGGCGTGCGAGTCGTGAGCTCGACCGATCCTCTCTACGTGCAGTACGTGCTGGCACGGATGCGGGACGAGGTGGAGTCGCACTTTGCCGCGGACGAGCGGCCCGCCATCGCGGGGTTCCTCCTGGTGGAGCACGTTCCCCACACGCAGGCGATCGGGTACGAAGTTCTCATCGGTTTTCGCGAGGACCCGGCGTTCGGCCCGGTGCTCACCGTGAGCAAGGGAGGCGACGACGCGGAGTTTTTCGCGCAGAACTATGACCCGGCCAACATCTTTCTCCCTCCCGTGGAGTACGACGATGCCCTTGCGCAGATGCGGTCCCTGCACATCCGGCGCAAGTTCGACCAGATCGGCCATCCGGAGTACCTGGAGATGATGGCCCGCGCCATGACGCAGTTCGGCGCGCTGTCCCTGGCCTATTCACCCATGGCGGAGAAGCCGCGGCTGATCTTCAAGGCACTGGAGGTGAATCCGTTCGCCATCTCCACGGACGGGCGGTTCGTGGCTCTCGACGGGCTGGCCGAATTCGCCGCCGCGCCCGCCGTGGAGGAGTGGAACCCGAAGGTCAACCTCTGCAACCTGGACGCCTTCTTCCGTCCCCGGGGGGTCGCGGTGGTCGGCGTTTCCTCGGACCTCGCGAAATACAGCATGGCCCGCGACATCGCGGAGCTGCTGCACGAGCTGCGGCGGGACGACCTGTACCTGGTGAATCCGCGGGAAGGGACGCTGAAGCTGGGCACGCGCGAGTACCGCCTGTACCGGGACATCGCGTCCCTGCCGGCGCCGGTCGAGCTCGCCGTCTATGCCGCCCCGGCGCAGAATGCACCCGCGTTCCTCCGCTCCCTGTCCGGCACGGGGGTCCGCGCCGTGATCCTGATCCCCGGTGTTCCTTCCTCCATCCCCTATGGCGAGTTCGCGCGGCAGCTGCGCGAGTCCCTGCCCGGCGGCACGCGGATCATCGGACCGAACTGCATGGGCGTCTATCACGCCGCCGCGGACGGGCGGCCGGGGGTGAACACGCTCTTCATCAACGAGAAAAGGCTCGAGGTCAGGTCCTCGGACGCCGCAAACGCGGTGTTTCTCACGCAGAGCGGTGCGCTTTCCGTGACCCTCATCGACAAGCTCAAGGCGTGCCGGCCGCTGCGGTCGGTGGTGAGCTTCGGCAACAAGCTCGACGTCAAGGTGGGCGACCTCCTTGCGCACTTCTCCCGCGATCCGGCCGTCCAGGTGATCGCGGTCTATCTCGAGGGCCTGGACGCCGGCGAAGGACGCGCGTTCTTCGAGTGCGCGCGGGAATCGCCCACCCCGATCATCGCCTACAAAGGCGGCCGCACCGAGGCGGGCGCGCGTTCGGCCGCTTCCCACACCGCCGCGATGTCGGGCAACTACGAGGTCTTTCGGGCGGCCTGCGTGCAGGCGGGGGTGGTGCTGGCGGAGACGATCGACGAGCTGTACGACCGCATCCGTGTCTTCTCCCTCCTTGCCGGGCGCCGGCCTCGCGGCAACAGGGTGGCCGGGGTCGTGAATGCGGGGTTCGAGTCCACGGTGAGCGCAGACGAGCTGGGGGGCCTCACGCAGGCGCGGCTGGCCCCCCCGACCGTCGAGAAGCTGAACGCCATCAACAGCACGGGCCTCGTGGACACCTCCTCCCCGTTTCTCGACATCACGCCCATGGCGGACGATCGCACCTACGCCCAGTTCGTGGAGGCGGTGATCGAAGACCCCGGGGTCGACTGCGTGTTCGTGGCGGTCGTTCCCCACGCGGTCACGCTGAAGACGGTGCCGGAAACGTGCCGCGATCCCGATGCCCTTGCCAGTCTCCTCGTCGACATCTCCCGGCGGCACGACAAGCCGATCGTGATCTCGGTGAACGCGGGCCGGCATTACGCGGACTTCGTCGCCGCCCTGGAGGAGGGCGGACTCCCGGTCTACCCGGAAATCCGCTCCGCCATCACTTCCCTGGACTCCTTCGTGTCCTACGGGGGACGCCACGCCCGCTGACGACGGCCGGGAGATGTTCCAGCTTGTGGACGCGCACGGAAACCGCACCGGTGCGGCATCGCGCGAGGAGTGCCACGGAAACCCCCGGCTGATCCACCTGGTCGTGCACCTTCACGTTTTCGACACGGCCGGGCGGCTGTATCTTCAGAAAAGGTCGGCGCGCAAGGACACCAACCCCGGGCGCTGGGACACCTCGGTCGGCGGCCATGTCGGCGCGGGGGAAAGCGTGCCGGATGCGCTCGTCCGCGAGGCGCGCGAGGAGCTGGGCATCGACGCGTCAGCGGCCGTGCCCCTGTACTCCTACCTCAGCGAGGGCGCCTTTGAATCCGAGTACGTCGAATGCTTCATGCTCGAGTCGGAGCAGCCGATTCACGCGGACCCCGGGGAGATCGACGCGGGACGGCACTTCACCCTCGACGAGGTGCAGGAGATGATCGGCACGGGGCTGCTCACGCCGATGTTCGAGGGCGAGTGGCCGATGCTCCGGGACGCGCGGGGTCATCCCGGCACTTCCCGGTAGCCGCGTTCCACCTCGGCCGCGAGCCGGACATAGACCCTCCCGTTTTCCCGGACTCTCTCGATCGCCGCGTCGTCGAGCGTCCGCACCGCTTTCGCCGGGCTGCCGATGATCAGTGACCGCGGCGGAAAGCTCTTCCCTTCCGTGACCAGGGCACCGGCGCCCACGATGCTCTCTTTCCCGATCACCGCGCCGCTGAGAACCACGGCGCCCATCCCGATGAGACAGTCGTCTCCCACGGTGCAGCCGTGCAGGATCGCCCGGTGGCCGATGGTGACGCCGTCACCGACCACGCAGGGAAGCCCGAAATCCACGTGCAGCGTCGCCCCGTCCTGCACGTTGGAGCCGCGTCCCACCGTGACGGGCTCGATGTCGCCGCGCAGGGTGGCGCTGAACCACACGCTCGTGTCGGCGGCCAGCGTGACGCTGCCGGCGACCTCCGCGTTCCACGCGACGAAAAGCGCCTCGCCGACCTTCGGGACCTTGTCCCCGATACGGTGCACCATGATTCACCCTCCCTGACTAATCGACGGCCCGGGCAGCCCCGGATTTCACCAGCTGCGCGTTGATCGAAATCCTGTTCTTCAATATGACGCGGGCCCGGCACGACGTCCCCTCCCCGGAGGATTCGTCCCGGAGAAAGACCCGCTTTTTCAGCACGCGCTGCCGCAGGTAGGCTGCCGCCGCGTCGTGGTCCACGATTTCCAGCCCGCGCAGGACGACCACCGCGCCGGTTTCCAGCACGAGGCTGCAGTCGGGGCGGATCGCAGTGACCGTGTGCAATGTCGGCGGGAGCTTCCCGCTGGCCGCCGGCGCGGCGGGCGCAATGTCGGGGATGCGGGGCTTTCGGAGGCCGGTCTCCGCGCTCGCCGCCGGCGGCATTCGGCCGCGGTCCGGGACGAGCACCGCGATATCGCCGCCTAAAAGGCTGTTCGGCGGTGTCTCTGCCAGACGGAGGAAGTCGGACCGGATCTCGTACCCAACGGCGTTTCTCCCCAGCGCCAGGGCTGCCTTCGCCGTGGTCCCCCGGCCCATGAAGGGATCCAGCACGGTGTCGCCGCGGAAGCTGAACATCCGCACCAGCCGCCGGGGGATCTCCTCCGGGAAAGGCGCGTCATGTCCGTTCTTGCGGGCACCGCCGATATCCCAATGGCCGGAGAACCAGGCCTTCCATTCCTCCCGGGTGAGCGCGGAGAGCTCCCTGGTCTCCCGGGAGGGCGCGCGGGACTTTCCCGGTTTTCTGAACAGCAGGATGTACTCGAAGTCGATTTCGACGACCCCATTGGGCGGGTAGGGGTAGGAGCCCATCACCACGGCGCCACCGGAGGTATTCATGGTGGTTTTTTTCCGCCAGATGATGGAGCCCATGGAGTCGAAACCCGCCTCCGCGCACTGGCAGATGATCTCCGCGTGCAGCGGGATCACGCGATAGCGCCCGAACACGCGCGCGCGGGCGAACTGGTCCCCGATGTTCACGCACAGGCGGCCCCCCGGGCGGAGGACGCGAAAGCACTCGGTCCAGACCCGCTGGAGGTCGCCGAGGTACTCGTGCAGGCTCTCCCCGAACCCGATCTGGCCCGGGGATCCGTAGTCCTTGATCTGCCAGTACGGCGGGGAGGTGATCACGAGGTCGATGCCCGCGTCCGTGATCTCCGGCATGCGCCGGCAGTCGGCGTTGTAGAGCACGGCGCTGCACGGTGCGGGCGGCATGGTGCGGCGAGTATAGGCCGCGCGGCGAGGGCCCGGCAAGGCAGGCGCCGTCCCGCCTTTTCGCCCGCCGTCCCGGCTTCCCACGCGCCGTCCCGCGTTCCCGCGCTGTTTGACTCCTTCCCGCCGGGGTTCGTACCTTGATCGAGGAGGCACGTGATGGATGGCATTCTTTCGCCGGGTCAGCCGGCGCCCGGCTTCTCGCTCCCCGACCAGGACGGCAACGTCGTGAAGCTCTCCGACTTCAAGGGCCGCAAGGTCCTCCTGTACTTCTACCCGAAGGCGGACACGCCGGGGTGCACGACACAGTCATGCGCCGTGCGTGATGCCCGCCAGGACATGAAGAAGCTCAGCGTGGACGTCCTCGGGCTCAGCCCGGACAACCCTGCGGACCAGAAGAAGTTCGACCTGAAATACTCCCTCGGGTTTCCCCTGCTGGCGGACACGGATCACCGCGTTGCGGAAGCCTACGGCGCCTGGGGCGAGAAGACGAACTACGGAAAGAGCTCCATGGGAATCATCCGGTCCTCGTTCCTCATCGATGAGAAAGGCAGGGTCCAGCGCGCCTGGTACAAGGTGAAGCCCGAGGACACCGTTCCTAGGGCGAAGGAGGCGCTGGAGGAGCTTGCCCGGGCCGGGGCATAGGGCTCTCCCAGGACCCGGACGCGAGGTCGATGCCCAGGTCGTTGTCCGGGGGCTCCGTGTCGGTCCACGGGCCCGTGATCAGGTCCTTCCGCATGCCGATGACAAAGCTCGCCCAGGGGCTCAGGCCCCGGGTCCCGATCATCTCGGTGCCGGTGAAATGCTCGTCGCCGCGGAAGTGCGCCGCAAAGGCGTCGGCGATCTGCGAGGCAAGGGCAGAGGCCTCGTCGCCGGAGACCCCGTAGGATCTCAGCTGCCTCGCCGCGATTCGCGCCGTACCCTCGTGGACGAAATCACGGGAGTATTCCCAGAAATTCACACCGCGTTCCGTGAATGACGGGAGATCGGTGATGAACGAGGATTCGATCTCCATGCGCTGCGTGTCCGCGTCGATGCTCACCCGGCGGATGGGATCCGGCCAGGTGACCAGTGAGCCGGTCTCCACGTCATACAGCGTGCGTCCGCTCGCGGACCGGCGGAGTGCGATATCCTGGGCGTGGAAATGGCCGGTGAAGACGACGCGCACTCCCCAGGACGCCAGCATGTCGGAGGCTTTCTGCCAGTCCGTGAGCAGGTAGCGGGGAAAGTATTTCGCCTGGCCGGCGAAATGCTCGACCACCCCGTGATGCATCATGACGATGACCGCTTTCCGCCTCTCGAGAGCCCGGGCCAGCATTGCCTCGATCCACGCCGCCCGCGATTGCGTGAGCCCGCTCCCGGTCTGCGGGGCGGTCCGCCCGGCGTTGCCGGCATAGTCCGCCGAATCGACCGCCAGGAGCCACAGACCGGGGACCGGCTCTGCGACGTAGCTCAGCGAGCCCGGATCCCGGAAGAGCGCGTCCCCGTACCCGGCCTCCCGGTAGATCTCCGTGAACTCGGCCGGCGTCACGTCGGACACCCGGATCCTCTCCGCCCCGCTGTAGCGAACCGCGTGCGGGTTCTCGATGTCGTGATTGCCGGGCACGACGTAGACACGCACGCCGGCACGGGAGAGCGCGGAAAGCTCCTCGGCCGCCCGCAGGTGATCCTGCCTCTCGCCATCCTTCGTGAGGTCCCCCGGGACAAGCAGAAAATCGACGCCCATGCCCCGGACCCGGCCCACCGCGGTGGAGAGGATCTCCCGGCTCTCGACGAGCAGCTTCCTGTCGCTGTCCATGTCGCGCTGGAATGCCTGGCCCTCGGAGCCCAGGTCCGTATCGTAGAGGTGCGGATCGCTGAACACCGCAAAGCGCGCCGAGGGGTAGGAGGCTGCGGGTTCGGCCAGCGCCAGGCCTTTCTCCGTCGGGCTGCCGAAGTGGACTCCGGCACAGGAAGCGAGGGCGAGGGCGAGGGCGGCAATCGCGGCGCGCGCGCAGGCCCTCCGGACGCCGGATGTCGAGGATCGAGGCGCGCTCATTCGAGGTAGTGGCAGCCCAGCGACCGCGAGTTGGAATAGGCGGCGGAAACGATGACGTGTGCGGCGAGCACCGCGTTGCGCAGCTCGATGATCGAGCGGCTGATCGATGCCTGCTTGTAGAACTGCTCGATCCTGTGGCTGAGGTAGTTGAGATCCGCCAACGCGCGCTCGAGCCTCTTCTTGTTCCGGATGATGCCGGCGTAGTTCCACATCGTGGACTGGATGTTGAGCATGTCCTGCTGGATGAGGACGGGATCGAACTCCTCCGCCGGCGCCGGGTACACCCACTCGGGGACGGCTTTCTTCAGGGACGCGGAGACCGGCGCGAGGTTCTGCGCCGCGTCCTTCCCCGCGGCGAAGCCGTAGAAAAGGCCCTCCAGCAGGGAGACGGAGGCCAGGCGGTTGGCGCCGTGCACACCGGTGCACGCGGTCTCTCCCGCCGCGTACAGCCCCGGGACGGAGGTGCGCCCCGTGAGCCCCACCTTGACGCCGCCGCAGAAGAAGTGCGCCGCCGGCACGACCGGGATCGGCTCGCGGCGGATGTCCAGGCCGACGCTCATGCACTTCTCGAAGATGTCCGGGAAGCGCTCCTCCAGACGGGAACCGGCGGCCCGGCGGGCGTCGAGGAACAGGTAGTCGGTGCCCTCGTTCTCCATCTCGCGGTACATCGCGCGGGCCACCACGTCCCGCGGGGCGAGATCGGAGCGCTGCGGATCGTAGCGCTTCATGAACTGCTCCCCCGCGTGGTTGAGCAGGCGCGCGCCCTCGCCGCGGACCGCCTCGCTGATGAGAAATCGTTTCATGTCGCGGTGGAAGAGCACGGTGGGGTGGAACTGGATGAACTCCGCGTTCAGGATTTCCGCCCCGATCCTGCTCGCCATTGCCAGTCCGTCCCCCGTCGCGCAGGCCGGATTGGACGTGCGGAGGAAGAGATTGCCCACGCCGCCGGTGGCCAGCACGGTGACCCCCGCGTAGAATGCCCGCACCCGTGCGGCGGCGGGGTCCCAGAGATAGGCGCCGATGACCCGGGTCTGGCGGTAGCGCTCCTGCGCGTCGGTCGAGTTGTGCGTGTTGGTGATCAGGTCGATGGCGGCGTGCGAGGGGAAGGTGCTGATCCGCGGGTGGGCGGTGACGGCTTTCAGGAGAGAGGCTTCGATCGCGCGGCCCGTCGTGTCATGGGAGAAGTAGATCCTCCGCAGGGAATGCGCCGCCTCCTGCGTGAGGGCCGGCTTCCCCGAGGGACCGAGATTGAACGGCACGGCCAGCCGCCGCACCAGGAGCTCGTCGACGAGGTCCGGCCCTTCCGCGGCAAGGAGCTCGACAGCCTCCCTGTTGTTCATGCCATCCCCGGCCACGGTGATGTCCTGCGCGAGGAGGGCAGGGGAATCCCCTTCCCCGCGGGCGACGATGCCGCCCTGCGCGTATTGGGTGTTGCACTCTTCGAGGAGCGGCTCCTTCGATATCACCGCCACCGACCGTCCCTCGTCGGCCGCGGCGAGGGCGGCGGTGAGACCGGCGATTCCCGTGCCGAGAACGATCAAGTCGAACTCGCGTGCCTGCGCCTCTGCCACTCCCGGCATCCTCCTCCGGCCTTCAGGAAATTTTCAGTGAAAAATCGAAGGATCGCACCGAGTGCGTGATCGCGCCAACGGAGATGAAGTCCACGCCGGCCGCGCTCACCGCGGGGATCCGCTCGGCGGTCATCGTGCCCGAGGCCTCGACCTTTGCGCGACCGGCGATCCTCTGCACCTCGCGCCTGATATCCTCCGCGTCCATGTTGTCCAGCA
This sequence comes from Spirochaetia bacterium, assembly GCA_052144915.1. GTDB lineage: Bacteria > Spirochaetota > Spirochaetia > SZUA-6 > Fen-1364 > Fen-1364. The sequence goes on from JBKQPS010000166.1 coordinate 43,918, forward strand.
TGATGATGTCCACCCCGGCGGCCAGCGCGTCACGCACTTCCGCCGACGTGCGGCATTCCACTTCCACCGCGAACCTCGTGCCCCAGCGCGCGCGAACGCGGCGCACTGCCTCGGCGATGGAGCCGGCGCTGTCGACGTGGTTGTCCTTGATCAGCACCATGTCGAAGAGGCCCTGGCGGTGATTGCGCCCGCCGCCGACGGTCACGGCATACTTCGACAGCGCGCGCCAGCCCGGCAGTGTCTTGCGAGTGTCCAGGATCACGGCGTGCCCGGAAGCCCGCGCGAGCTCCACCACGGCACGAGTCGCCGTGGCGATCCCGGAAAGGAAGGAGAGGAAGTTGAGGCTCGTCCTCTCCCCGGACAGGACGGAAAGGGCCGCGCCCGTCACCTCCGCGACGCGCTCGCCTTTCTCCAGCACCGCGCCGTCGTGCACGGCGAAATGGACCCGGGTGCCGGGGTCGATCGCGCGAAAGACCGCGGCGAACACTTCCTCGCCGGCGAGCACGCCCGCGTCCTTGCTCCACAGCGTGGCCGCCCGCTCGCCGTCCGGCGCCGCGGCCTGCGACGTGACATCCCCGAGGTCGCCGAGGTCTTCGCGAAGCGCGAGCTGCAGGAGCGGAAGATAATCGCCTTCGCGCATCGCCGAAAGGATAGTGCGGCGCTTTCCCCGGTTGCAAGGGGCCGCGCCGGCCCGGGACGTACCGAGTTTGACACGGCGGGCAGCCGTGGCTACACTCGCCTCATGTCGATTCTCCTGTCGTTCGCCGGCCGCGCCGCCGTGCGGCCAATCTCCCCCTCCCTCGAAATAGAGTAGCGGCTTTCCACCCGGATGAAACGGAAGCTCCTCGCTCTTCTCGCCCTGCTTCTCGGCGCTGCCGCTTTCTCACAGGGCATGCTGTCCCCGGGCAGCCCCGGGGCGCGGCTGCCGCCGATCCCGCGCGACGGGGAGGGGACCAGCGGCGCGATCGTTCCCATCCTCATCTACCACGCGATCCGGCCGTACATCGCGGGAGACAGCAAAGGGGCGCGCCGCTGGATCGCCACGCCCGATACCCTGGAATCCGAGCTTTCCTGGCTCCGGGAGAACGGGTACTCCTCCGTGACGTTCGACGCCCTTGCGGCGCATGTCACGAGCGGCGCGCCCCTGCCGCCGCGGCCCGTCATCCTGTCCTTCGACGACGACTGGCAAAGCCAGTACCAGAACGCGGTGCCCCTGCTGCGAAAGTACGGTTTCACTGCCACGTTTTTCATCTGGGTGAGGGCCGTGGGCCGTGCCCACCACATGAGCTGGGACGAGATCCGTGAGCTGGACGCCGAAGGCATGGAAATCGGCTGCCATACCCTGACGCACCTCATTCTCCCGAAGCTCAAGAGCGACGACATGCTGCGCCGGGAGATCGTCAGCGCGAAACAGCTGATCGAGGCGCACATCGGGCACCCCGTGACCAGCCTCGCCTACCCGTTCGGGCAGTACGATGAACGGGTCGTGGGCATTGCCCGCGAGGCCGGGTTCACATCGGCGCGCGGCACGTGGCCCGGAGTATTTCACACCAGGGATGGTCTGCTCAGCCTCACGGGGCTGGTCCGCACCGAGTCGACGGCGAAACTCGTCGACACGATATCCCGGCAGCTCGCGCAGGCCGGAGAGCCTGACACGGGGTCCGGCATCGGGGAGCCGCGCTAGCTATCCGTGCGGGCCCTTGTCGAGGTGAGCCTGGATGCGCGCGACGCAGGTGGCGTACCCCAGCAGGGCGATGAAGCTGCCGATGCGGGGTCCCTGGGACTGCCCCAGGAAGATCCGATACAGCTCGCGGAACCAGTCCTTCGTCCGGATTTCCCTTTCCTGGGCGACCCGGAACACCAGGGTCTGCAGGGTGTCGGGATCCGCCGCCGCCCCGGCCGTCTGCCGGCGCGCCAGCTCGTCGCGCAGCGCCGTCACGGCGGCATCCAGCCGGTGATCGGGGGCTTCCACGCTCCGTCCGGGCAGCAGCACTTCCCGGTAGTACGCCAGCGCGTCCTCGATGAGCGTGTCGTAATAGGCGACGTTGTCCGCGATCTCGGGCTCGAACTTCATCAGGTAGTCCCGCACGATCCGCGGATCGTCCTGGTTGAGCGCGAGGATGAGCTCGAGGATCAGCGAGTACGTGATGATCCTGCCCCCGGGCAGACGGCCCGCATGCGCGCCCTTCGACAGGCGGGAGATGAAAGGGACGGGGGAATCCTCCGCCCCTTCGTCGCGCGCGACCAGCTCGAGGTACGCGTCCACGATCTCCGGCAGGATCGGCAGCCCCATCTTCTTGGCCTGCTGCGGCTTCGTGTACATGAGGTAGAGGAGGGAATCGACGGGAGCAAACCGCAGCCACTGCTCCAGGGATATCCCGTTGCCGATCTTCTTGGAGATCTTCTTGCCCTTCTCGTCGAGGAACAGCTCGTACTTGAACAGCTCGGGCGGCTCCCCGCCGAGGATCTTCACGATCCGCGACGAAAGGCGGGCGGACTCCAGGAGATCCTCCCCGTGCATCTCGTAGTCGATGCCGAGGGAGAACCACCGCAGCGCCCAGTCCACCTTCCACCCGACCTTGCAGCCGCCCCCGAGGATGCTCCGGGCGCCGGCGTGCCCGCAGCACTGGTACTTCCCCGCCAGGGGGGCGTCGCAGGCGTAGGAGACCGTGCACGCCACCGGGTCCAGCCCGGTCACGCGGGTCGAATAGATCCTGCCGCAGCTTTCGCAGATGGGGAAGAAAGGGCTCCACGCGGCGCGCTTTTCCTCGGCGATCGTCGCCTTGAACAGCTCGCTGACCGCGTCATAGTTGCTCATGATCCGGCGCAGGCCTTCGTCGAACACGCCGGAGGCGTACTCCTCCGTGGAGGAGGCGAACTCGTAGCGAAACCCGTAGGAATCCAGGAATTCCCGCAAGCGGCGGTTCATGTAGTGGGCAAAGGACTTCTCCTCCCCGAAAGGGTCGGGGATCGAGGTGAGGGGTTTGCCGAGGTGCTGCTGGAGCATCTGCGCGTTGGGCAGGTTCTTCGGCACGTCACGCAGCCCGTCGAGGTCATCCGAGAAGGCGACGATCCGCGACGCGATGCCGGGTTCAAGCGTGGACAACGCCTGCAGCACGAAGGAAGTCCGGGCCACCTCGCCGAATGTCCCGATGTGCGGGAGGCCGGAGGGGCCGTACCCTGTCTCCGCCGTCACGGACCTGGCGCCGATTCTCTGGAGCCGGTCCCGGATCCGCTGCGCCTCGATGAAGGGCCATTCCTTGTGCGTCATAGGTGCGTTCGTGATAATCCCTTTGCCGCACGGCAGTCAAGTTTCCGCCGCCGGCGGCAGAATCTGGTGGCCCGGACGGTCTCTGGAGATTACCTTAGACACCAGACGAAGCCATGGAAGAGAGAACCCCCGGAAGAAGATGCACCGGCGCCCAGGGCGTGGTGCACATGCTCGAACAGCAGGGCGTGAAATACGTGTTTGGCCTGCCGGGAGGCGCGGCCATTCCCCTGTTCGATGCCCTTGTCGATTCAACGATCAAGCTCGTGCTCACCCGCCACGAGCAGGGCGCCACCCACATGGCCGACGGGTATGCGCGCGCGAGCGGGGAACCGGGAGTCGTCCTGGTCACCTCGGGTCCCGGGGCCACCAACACGATCACCGGCATCCTCACCGCGTCCATGGACTCGGTCCCGATGGTCGTCATCACCGGCCAGGCCAACGTCGCGAGCCTCGGACTGGACGCCTTCCAGGAAGCGGACGTCTCGGGGATCTCGCTTCCGATCGTGAAGCATTCGTACCTCGTGAAGAACGCCGCGGATATTCCCCGCGTCGTGCGGGAGGCCTTTTACATCGCGCGGTCGGGACGGCCGGGTCCTGTTCTCATCGACATCCCGAAGGACTGCTCCAACGCGATGATCTGGGCCCGGGAGGACGATGACTTCCAGCTCCCCGGCTACCGCGTGCCCGCGGAGGGAGACCCTGTCCAGATTTCCTGCGCCGCGCAGATGCTCCAGAAGGCGCGCCGTCCCGTGCTCCTGGTGGGGCACGGCGCGGTCATCTCCGGAGCGGGAGCAGAGCTTCGCACCCTCGCGGAGACGATGCGCATCCCGGTGACCAACACGCTCCTGGGCAAGGGGGCGTTTCCGGAAACCCACCCGCTTTCACTGGGGATGCTCGGCATGCATGGCACCGCGTACGCGAACAAGGCGGTGACCGACTGCGACCTGATCATGTCCGTCGGCTCCCGCTGGGATGACCGGATCACCGGGACACCGGACACGTTCTGCCCGGACGCGGTGAAGATCCACGTGGACATCGACCCCGCCGAAATCAACAAGCTGTTCCGGATGGACTGCGCGATCGTGGGGGACGCCCGTGCCGTGCTGGCGGCCCTGAACGCGCAGCTGGTGGCCGGGGACACGACGGAATGGCGGGCGCAGATCGACGAGTGGAGGAAGGCGCACCCCCTGCACTATCACAAGCGCGGGACATTCGAGGCCCAGTACGTGATCGACGAGCTGTACCGGCAGACCGGCGGAAAGGCGGTTGTCACCACGGACGTGGGACAGCACCAGATGTGGGCCGCGCAGTTCTACCTCACGGAAGAACGCTTCCACTGGATTTCCTCGGGCGGCGCCGGCACGATGGGGTTCGGCTTCCCGGCGGCCATCGGGGCACAGCTCGCACGGCCGGATTCCCTGGTCTGCGCCATCGTGGGCGACGGCGGCTTCCAGATGACGATGTCCGAGCTGGCCACCGCGGTGAACCTGAAGCTGCCGCTGAAGATCCTCATCATCAACAATCGGTACCTCGGCATGGTGCGCCAGTAGCAGAACCTGTTCTACGAGAACCGGCTCTCCGGTGTCGACCTGGTGGGAAACCCGGATTTCGTGAAGCTCGCCGAAAGCTACGGGTGCAAGGCGTTTCGCCTCCGCCGCATCGGCGACGTGCGCCCCGTGCTGGAGAAGGCGCTGGCCTGGAACACCGGCCCCGTGGTGATCGACGCGGAGGTCGCGAAGGAGGACAACGTCTTTCCGATGATCCCCGCCGGCGCGTCCATCCGGGACATGATCCTCGGGCCGCCGAGGACGGGCCGGGCCCGGAAGAGCCCCGCATGAGCGAGGGCAACGGGGGAGTCAAGCGCCACCTCGTGAGCCTGTACGTGGCCAACAGGTTCGGGGTCCTCAACAGGGTTGCCCTGGTATTCGCGCGGCGCGGCTTCAACATCGACAGCCTCGTCGTCTCGGAGGCATACGACCCCGCGTTCTCCCACATGAACATCGTCGCCACGGGGGACGAGAAGACGATCGGGCACATCATGAAGCAGCTCAACAGGCTCGTGGACGTCGTGCACGCCATGGACAACACCGGCAAGGACGTGATCCAGCGCGAGCTCGCCATGGTGAAGGTGCGCTGCACTCCCGAGAAGAGGGCCGAGGTGCTGGACGTCGTGCACACCTTCAAGGGACAGGTCGTGGACCTCTCCGAGGGAGCGCTCACCGTCCAGGTCACGGGGGACTCGGAAAAAGTCGACGCATTGCATAAGATGCTCGGGCGCTACGGGGTCATCGAGATGGTGAGGACCGGCAAGGTCATCGTGGCGCGTGGCGAGGAGGTTACCTGAGCATGAACGAAATGTCACCTCGGCCCCGGGCGGCGGTGACGGGGGGACGCTCTCTCCTGGACAAGGTCTGGGACCTGCACAAGGTCGGCACGCTCCCCTCGGGGCAGGACCAGCTGTTCATCGGGATGCACCTCGTCCACGAGGTCACCTCCCCCCAGGCCTTCCAGGCGCTGAAGGATCGGGGTCTGAAGGTGATGTTCCCGGGCAGGACTTTCGCGACCGTGGACCACATCGTGCCCACGGACGACCAGAGCCGCCCCTTTGCCGACGCGCAGGCCGAGGCGATGATGCAGGCGATCGAGAGCAACACGCGGGAGCACGGCATCCGCTTTTTCGGGCTGGGAACCGAGGAACAGGGCATCGTGCACATCATCGGACCCGAGCTGGGCCTCACCCAGCCGGGAATGACGATCGCCTGCGGGGACTCGCACACGTCCACTCACGGCGCCCTGGGCAGCCTCGCGTTTGGTGTCGGCACGTCGCAGATCCGGGACATCCTGGCCACGCAGACCCTGTCCCTGACGCGTCCCCGGGTCAGGAGGATCGACGTGTCCGGCGCCCTGGCCGCGGGTGTCTCGGCGAAAGACCTCATCCTGCGCATCATTGCCGACCTGGGCGTCAATGGCGGGATCGGGTTCGCCTACGAGTACGCCGGTTCGGCCATCGAGTCCCTCCCCATGGAGGCCCGGCTCACCTTGTGCAACATGAGCATCGAGGCCGGAGCGCGTGTCGGGTACGTGAATCCGGATGCAACGACCTTTTCCTACCTCAAGGGCCGGAAATTCGCCCCTCAAGGCGCGGAGCTCGACACTGCCCTCGCGTTCTGGAAGAGCATTGCCTCGGATCGCGACGCCCGGTACGACGACGTGTTCCGGCTCGACGGTGACTCGGTGGAGCCGATGGTCGCATGGGGCATCAACCCCGGCCAAGCCGTGGGGGTGACCGCGCGGCTGCCCCTCGTTTCGGAGGTCCGTCCGGACGACCGTGACGCCCTTCGCAAGGCATATGAGCACACCGGCTTCACGGAGAACAGCCCGCTCCAGGGCCTGCGCGTGGACGTGGCCTTTGTCGGCTCGTGCACGAACGGGCGGATCAGCGATCTGCGCGAGGCTGCCCGGGTGATCAAGGGCAGGAAAGTTTCTCCCCGGGTGAAGGCGCTCGCCGTGCCGGGCTCCCGCAGTGTTGCGCGGCAGGCGGTGGCGGAAGGCCTCGCCGACGTGTTTCGCGCGGCGGGTTTCGAGTGGCGCGAGGCGGGCTGCTCCATGTGCCTGGCGATGAACCCGGACAAGCTCACCGGCCGCCAGGTGTGCGCGAGCTCGTCGAACAGGAACTTCATCGGCCGGCAGGGTTCGCCGAACGGCCGCACACTTCTCATGAGCCCCTCCATGGTGGCGGCGGCCGCGCTCGCGGGAGAAGTGGTGGACGTGCGGAAAGCATGAAGACGCGTCGACGACGCGGCGTGAGCGCGCCGGGCGGCGCGGGGGGGGGCGTGATGGCGGGAACGGAAAGCATGCGCGTACGGGTGGAGGGCAGGGGGATTCCCCTGCCGGGAGACGATATCGACACTGACCGGATCATCCCCGCCCGGTACCTGCGGGAGATCAGGTTCGAAGCGCTGGGCAAGTACGCGTTTTTCGACGAGCGATTCGATGAGAACGGCGTCGAGAAACCATACCCCCGCAACGACAAGAGCGAGAGGGCGCACCCGCTGAACGACTCCCGGTACAAGGGCGGGGCTGTCCTGATCGTGGGCAGAAACTTCGGCTGCGGCTCCTCGCGCGAGCATGCGCCCCAGTCCCTGATGCGCATGGGCATCCGGGCCTTCATCGGCGAGTCGTTCGCGGAGATCTTTTCGGGCAACTGCACGGCGCTCGGCCTGCCGGCCGCTCGCGTGTCCCACGAGGATGCCCGGGCGATCTCCGAGATCGTGGAATCGGATCCGCGCGCCCCGATCTCCATCGACCTCGACGCCGCATCGATCACCGTCTCCGGGCGGCGTTTCCCGTTCACCATGCCGGACTCGGACCGCCGCAGCCTGCTCACCGGGGAATGGGACACGACTTCCGTTCTCCTGGCGAACGAAAAATCCATCCGGGCGACAGCCGCACGGATACCCTACGTGAACAATTTCCGCGCATAGGGGGAACACGATGAAAAGCACCGTGGCCGCGCTTAACGCGCGCAGCCGGATCATGACCGGCGGCGTCGAACGGATGCCCAACCGGGCAATGCTTCGCGCCGTGGGGTTCACCGACGAGGATTTCGACAAGCCGATCGTCGGTATTGCGAGCGCAGGCAGCGAGGTCACGCCGTGCAACGTTCACCTCGACGAGCTGGCGGCCGTGGCAAAAACCGGCGTCGCGGCGGCGGGCGGCGTGCCGCTGAAGTTCAACACGTTCGTCGTCACCGACGGCGAGGCCATGGGCCACGAGGGCATGAAG
>JBKQPS010000167.1:0-8049 GCA_052144915.1 Spirochaetia bacterium
CGGCGCGCGCCGCGGGGGGTTCCGAAGGAGAAGCATGCAGACCTCGATTTCTACGATGCCTGGCTGCCTGAGCTCGCGCCCAGCGCCTCGCTCCTGCAGCGCTTCAAGGCTCTTCCCGACACTCCCCAGAACTGGGAAATATTCATGCGTCGTTACGCGAGGGAAATGGAAAAACCGCCCGCAGTCAGGATCCTGAAGGTGCTCGCCCTGCTCTCCGCGAATGCCAACTTCTCAGTCGGTTGCTACTGCGCTGATGAGAGCCACTGTCATCGCTCCACCCTGCGCACGCTCCTGGAGAAGCACGGTGCGGCGATCGCCGAATCCTGAGCGGCGAGGATCGCAGGCAGGACGCGGCTTAGGGCGCGGCGCCAAACTTGACACTACGATACGTTTGAAGGACCATCGAGAAAACAGTCTCCGCGTGTGGGCAATGAGAGGTATGCGGCGTGCACGTGCCGGCGGGATTCAACCTGGCTCTTTCGATCGAGCTTGCGGAGCTGATACGTCACGCGTACCGGCAATTCGAGTTTTTCGAGGGTGAACATCCCTGGCAGCTGCCGGAGAATTACTCCCTGCGGGCGGAGTTCAGCTACCTGTGGACCCCGGGGAGGCGATTGGAAAAGGGAATCCGCAATTTTGACCTGACCCTGGGAAGATTGTCCCGCTCCGCTCGGGAAAAGGACACGAAGATACCGATCGGGTTCGTCGTGCAGCGAAAGGACCGTGTTTTCCTGGTCTTTCGCGGGACACAGACCGTCAGGGAGTGGATTCGGAACTTCTCCATGAGCCTGAGTTCCTACCCGATTCCGGGCTACGGCAAAGTCCATGACGGATTTTTGCAGACGTACAATGCAATCCGGACTGAAATCCTGGAATCGCTCGCCGCAACCGATCCAAAGGCACGCATCTCCATCGCCGGACATAGTCTCGGCGGGGCCTTGACGACGCTCGCCTTGCCGGACATCGAAGCGACTTTGAAGCGCAAAGTCTGTGCTCTCTATACGTTCGGCTCTCCCCGCGTGGGCGACAACGAGTTTGTCAGGGCGTTCAACGGCGCGTTCGGGCGAATATCGTTCCGCGTGGTCAACACCTCGGATATCATCACCTCTCTCCCTCTGCCCGCGCCGATTGCGGGAGTCGTCGGCGGTTATTTTTCGCACGTCGACAGCCCTGTCGATCTCACGGTTCAGACAAATGACCTGGAAGAGAATCATGCCATACAGACCTACATATCCGCTTTGAAAGACAGCAGGACGCAGAGGGGATTCCTGGAGAACCTCCTGACGAAAGGAGTGTCATGAGCGCGCCGGGCTTCCTCCAGGTCGTCACGACCGTCGCTTCGAAGGAACAGGCAGGTTCTCTCGCGCAGCGTCTCGTGGAGCTCCACCTCGCGGGCTGTGTCCAGGTCTCGGGACCGATCACCAGCACCTATTGGTGGAAGGGAAAGATGGAGAAATCGGAAGAATGGTGCTGCATCATCAAGACCTCCGCGGCGAGGTACGACGAGGTCGAACGCGAGGTTCGATCCCTGCATACATATGAAAAACCCGAGATAATTGCTTTCCCCATTGTCTCTGGCAGCGCAACCTACCTGGAGTGGCTGGGAGACTCCCTGGGGACGGAGAGGGAGGGGCGCGGAACAAACGATCGCGGGGAACGGTGATGCGATGACCGAGGGAGGGCACGGAAGTGAGAAAGATCGCCCTCAGGTTCTGAGGGGCAACGTTCTCTCAGCCCTTCGCGTTCGCGCGGATGCGTTGCCGGGCGTCCTCCGCGCTGAAGAACAGGACCAGGCAGCCGGCGAGCACGGCGAGGTCGGCAAAATTGAAAATGCCGGTGTGGAGGCCGCCGATGCCGACCATGATGAAGTCCGTCACCCGACCGTCCCGCAGAAGGCGGTCGATGAGGTTCCCCGCACCCCCGCCGACAATGAGCGAGAACCCGACGAGGCTGCCCCCGCTCACCCCTCCCCGACGGAAGAGGTATGCAATCATGCAGCCCAGGACCACGACGGGGAAGGCAATGAACACGACCGTGCGGACAGGCCGCGAAAAGCCGGCTCCCAGGCTCAGAAAAGCCCCCTCGTTCTCCGCGTAGCGCAGGACGAGAACCCGCTCTACGAGTGTCACTGCGGGCCTTCCCGCAAGCCACGTCCGCGCGGCGCACTTGGTCCCCTGGTCGGCGCCTGCGGCTGCGCACACCAGGACGACAGCCGCGAGTGCCTTCACGGCAGGGGATCTCATGGGCGATCCGCCTTGCGGGTCTTCACCTTGTCGATCTGCCGGCGGGAGTGTCGGTCATCTCAGCGCCTTTTCGATCTGGTCCAGGTGATGCTGCCGGTGAGCTGCCCTGTTCAGTCGGAAGGGCTTCCCTTCGGTCTCGACCCGGGAAAGGAAATCGGGATCCAGGGCGTCGATTTCTGCATCGACTGCCACGGCAGCATCGACTGCCAACCGCTTCATCTCGGCCGGAACCACGGCGTTGAAGAGCGGCCGCGCGGCGTCGTTCACGATGTCGATGTCAAGCGGTGAAGGAACAATACCGGTTTTCTTCCAGCGCTGCAGGATCACGACGGACCGAAGGTCGTAGAAGGCCATGTGCCCGAGAAGACCGCCCACGGTCCAGCCCGACCCTCCGGCCTGCCGACCTAGGTCCTCGTCGGACATTCTTTTCGTCTGTGAGATCAGCTTTTCCCGCCATGCCGAGTTCTGTGCCGTGTACGCATTGCCCATTCGCCGTACCTCACCTTTGCAGGAGCGCCAGGATGTTTTCCGTGGGCACCGTGGCCTGGATGTTGTGGACGTTGTTGAAGACGAATCCGCCGCCGGCGCCGAAGACGCGGATGTTTCGGGAGGCCTCCTCGCGCACCTGGTCCGGCGTGCCGAACGCGAGGGTGTGCTGCGCGTCGACCGCGCCGCCCCAGAACACGAACTTCTCGCCGTATTTCCCCTTCAGGACGTCGGGGCTCATGCCTACGGCAGATACCTGGACGGGGTTGAGGATGTCCAGGCCGGCCTCCGCGAAGTCATCAAAGAAGGGAACGATCGATCCGCACGTGTGGTAGAAGGTCTTCCATTTCGTGTGCGCGTGGACCCATCCGTTCATCGTCGCGTGCAGGGGCTTGAACATCTCCCGGTAGGCATCCGGAGAGATGAAGGGACCATTCTGCGAGCCGAAGTCGGTGCCGCTCATGACGATGACGTCGATCCGGTCCCCGACGGCCTCCCGGTACATCGCCAGGTTCTTCATCTGCAGCTCCAGCTGCAGGCGGAAGATCTCCGTGATGTACTCCTTGCGCGTCAGCGTGGACACGTACCATTCCTCGGGATCCCGGATGCCCTTCGGGTGCAGAACCGCGGGCCCGGGAACCGTGGCGATGTCTCCGAAGCCCGCGCCCCAGAAATTGCCCAGGAGGCCGTAGTCGGAGTTTTCGTACCACCAGCGGGATGTCTCCTCCACGAAGCGAAGCTCCTCTTCCGTGTACAGGGAGTAGGTCTGCGCCACCCATTCCCGGGGATCCAGCTTCGACTCGTCGATCGGCTCCTGGCGGACGATGGTGTCGAAGTAGAAGCCGCCGGCGGGCATGTGACCCGACGGAGGGGCGGAACGGTCGCCCTTGGGGTACTGCACGATGTCCCCATTGGGCCGCACGTCGTACTGGAAGTGGCCTGAGATCTCCACTTCCGTGCCGTCGAACATGCGGAACGGTTTCCAGTTCTCGTTTCGATAGCCGAACATCGTCGTGGGAAGCTGGATGCCGAATGTGTCCACGCCCAGCACCTTCTTCACCGGCTCCTCGACCTCGGCGAGCATCTGGTAGGGGTCGTACACGCGGATCGACCCGGTCGTGATGCCCAGCGCCTTCTTCAAGCGCGCGTACGCGCTGGCCTGGATGCCGGTGACAAGGGTGCTGCCCAGGTCCCGCGGCGGCCGGTCCGGCTGCTGGTGGTGAATGGCTTTGCGAAGACGCTCTCGGGATGTCATGTCAGTTCCCCCGTGGGGCGAATGATAGAGGAGCCGCGTCCGCGCCGCAAGGGAGCGCCCGGGCCGCGGCGCAGGACGTCAGGCGATATAGCCGTTCGCGGAAAGCTTCTCGTGCGCGATCTTCAGCTTCCTGTCGATGTCGATGCCGTACGGGCAGAGCTTCGAAAGACCGCTGTAGTCTTTCCCCGGGTCCACCTTCGTCTTCAGGGCCGCGTATTCCCTGCGCGCGACCTCGTGCTGCTGGAACCACTGCTTCAGCCGTTCCCGCAGCGCGTAGTGGGCGGAGTCTCCCACGCGCATGTCGTCCATCTGCCGATCGAACACGGCCTCCAGGAGGAACACCGACTGGGGGTCGAACTCGTCCGTGCGGCACTTCCCGCACAAACGGCAGACGTAGTCGCCCAGCTCCGGCGCCGTGCGGTAGACCTCTTCCTTCTCCGCGTCCGTCATCGGCGTGAAGCGCGCGAGCATTTCCAGATTCGCTTTCAGCATCGCCTCAGAATTGATGCCCGCCACCACGGTTGCCACCGGCATGCTCAGGGCATAGCGGAAGGCAGGCCCGGGGGATTTGTGCAGGTACCCGTCTCCGAAGGCCTTCATGGCGATGAGCCCGGTCCCCCTCTGCCGGCACAGGGGCACAAGGTCGTTTTCCACCGTGGGAAAGTTGAACCGATCGAAGTAGTTGAAGACCGTCATCAGCGCGTCGAACCGGTGGAGCTTCACCGCGTGCAGGAGGCCGTCCGGCCGGCCGTGTCCGCTGATCGCCACGAACCGCAGCTTTCCCGCCTTTCGCGCCTCCTCGGCGCCCTCCAGGGCCCCTCCGGGACCGAGGATCGCGTCCGCCTCCCCCTCGGTCTGCACGGCGTGCATGAACATCAGGTCCACGTGGTCGGTCTTCAGGTTGCGCAGGCTGCTCTCGAGGCCGGCAAGGAAGCCGGCCCGGGTCCTCTCCGTGCTCTTGGTCGCCAGGACATACGCCGCGCGCCGGTGGGACACGGCGGCGCCGATCTTCGACTCGGACTTCCCGTCCCCGTAGCCCGCCGCGGTCTCGATATAGTTCCCGCCGTTGTCCAGGTACTTCCCGAGCAGCCGGGCCGCGTCAGCGGAAGGGATCTCCACGAGGTGAAAGCCGCCGAAGCCCAGCACCGAGACCTGGAGTCCCATCGTCCCCAAGGCACGCTCTTCCATCTCATCCTCCCTGCGCCGCGACGGTCCGCGGCTCTTCGTCCCGCTCCAGTCCCTGCTGCTTCCAGAGGGTATGGTACAGGCCCCGCTTTCTCAACAGCTCCAGGTGCGAGCCCTGCTCGACGACCCTTCCTTTCTTCAATACCACGATCCTGTCCGCGCCCGCGACGGTCGATAGCCGGTGCGCGATGAGCAGGGTGACGAAGCTCGGCCGGGTCCGGATGATGCCGTCGATCGTGCGGGTGATCTCCTTCTCCGTCTCGGTGTCCAGGGAGCTGGTCGCCTCGTCGAAGATCAGCAGGTCGGGCTTCCTCAGGAGCGCGCGGGCGATCGCGAGCCTCTGCCGCTCGCCGCCGGAGAGCTTCAGCCCTCCCTCGCCGATGCGCGTCTCCAGGCCCTGCCGGGACCTTTCCAGCAGGCCGCGCAGCTGCGCCGCCTCCAGGCTCGCCACGCAGTCATCGTCGGTCGCGCCCTGCTGCACGAACTTCAGGTTGTCGCGAATCGTGCCGGCGAACAGCTCGATGGACTGCGGAACGAAGCCGACGCGGGTGCGCAGGAGGTCGTAGTTGATCTCGGCGGAATCCACCCCGTTGAAAAGGATCCGGCCGTGGTCCGGGCGGTAGAGTCCGAGGAGGAGCTTGATGAGGGTGCTCTTGCCGGCGCCCGAAGGGCCGACGAATGCCACGCTTTCTCCCGAGCGGGCGCTGAAGGTGACGTCCAGGAGCGCGGAATCCTTTGCGCCGGGGTGGCGGTAGGTGACCCCGGAGAACTCCAGCGACTCGATGCCGTCCGGCACCGCGCCGCCCGGGTTCCGCGGCGCCGGTTCCTGGGCGAGGATCTTCTCTACGTTCTCCAGGCTTGCCTTGGTCTCGGAATACTTCGCGACGACGTTCCCGATCTCACCGAGCGGGGAGAAGATCGCGAAGGAGTAGAACAGCAGGCTGAAGAACTCACCCAGCGTGATCAGCTTGAAATAGGCGAGGATGAGCATCTGCAGGAGAAACAGCGCCCGGAAGAAGTTGATCGCGGTGCCCTGGAAGAACATGAGCATGCGGACCGTCTTCACCTTGGCGAGCTCCAGGTCGAGGATCTTCTGGTTGGTCGCATTCAGGCGGTCGATCTCCTGCGTTTCCAGGCCCAGGCTCTTGATCAGCTCGATGTTGCGCAGGCTTTCCGTCGTGGAGCCTGCCAGAGCGTTTGTCTCCCCGAAGATCGCCGTCTGCACCTTCTTGATCCTGCGGCCCAGGGATGAGACGAGCACGCCGAGAATGGGCGCAAGGATGAGCAGCGCCACGGCGATGGACCAATGGACAAAGAACGAATAGGCGAGCACGAGCACCAGCGTGAGGGAGGAGACGAACACGCTGTTGATCGACTGGCTGATCATGTCCCGGCTGTCCAGGCGCGCCTTCTGCAGCTGCTGGAGCACGGCGCCGCTCTGCTGGTCCTCGAATGCCCGGTAGGGCAGCCGCATCGAGTGCGCGATCCCGTCCGCGTACATGTTCGCGCCGACCGACTGGGAGACGACGTTGATGTAGTAGTCCTGGAAATTCTTGGCGATGCGGCTCACCATTGCCACCCCGACGAACGCCAGCACCATGAGCGACACGCCGTGGATGAACTCCGCCCACGGCATCGTTCCGAAGTGAGCCGCATACCTGTCGACGATGATGCGGAAGATCTGGGGATCGAGAAGAGAGAAGACCTGGTTGATCACGGCCAGGAAGACCGCGAGCACGACCATCCCCCGTAAAGGGCGGATGTACGAGAGGAGCAGGTGCATGCGCTAAGATACTACGCTCATTTTGCGATCGTCACCCGTTCTCCCTCGTCGAGGGTCAGCCGCCCGCCACCATGCGGACGATCGTGGCCTTCAGGAGGTCGATCTCCTGGTCCACCTGCGCCGGCTCGGCAAGGGCGGCGGAGAAGAGCACGCCGAGCACCGTCACCCGGATGAGGAACCGCTGCTGCGCCGGGTCCACCGTCAGATGCGGGGCGCTCATGGGCTGCTCAGCGAGGAGCCGGTCGAGAAGCCGGCAGAGCTCGAGCAGGCTGTGCTGGAGGATCCGCATCTGCGTGGATTCGAAGAGCATGCCCCGGAGGAGGGGCAGGGAATCCTTGAGATTGCGGAAGCCGATATCGATCACCAGGCGGACGCGTGCATCGGCCGGTTGGGCCGATTCTGCGATCTCCCGGATCTGCTGGAGGAACCGGTTCCAGCCTTCCTGCGCGGTTGCGCGGAAGAGGTCCCGCTTGTCGGTGAAATAGGTGTAGATGGTTCCCGCGGAGATCCCCGCCTTCTCCGCGATGTCCTTGATGACAGTGGCCTCATAGCCGACGTCGCCGAACACTGCAAAGGCGGCCTCGATGATCTGGGAGGGCTTTTCCTTGTCTCTGGTTCTCGCCATGGCGCTCTCCTGTCTCCTGGTTAATATTAATGATTGAAGGTTCAGTTAAGATACTACAGGAAAGCAGATCGTGCAAGCGCCGGGTGGGGGGAGATGCCGCAGTCCCTGTGCGCTTTCAGGCGTTCGGCGATTCCGCTATACTGCGGCTCCTGATGAAGAACGCGGGGTTCCTCGCCTGCTACCTGGTGTTCGTGACCTCTGCCAACATCCTCCTCAAGCTCGCCGCGGGCGCGCACGGGACGTGGACCTTCGTCACGATGCTTGCCGCGGGCAACGTGGCCGGGTTCGCCGGTGTGCTGGTCTACACGGGGCTCCTTCGCACGCTTCCGCTGCATGTCGCCTTCCCGCTTTCCCGCGGCCTGGTCGTGCTCTCCGTGCAGCTGGTGGCGGCGCTCGTCGTCTTTCACGAATCATTCCGATTCACCGAGGCCGCCGGCGCAATGCTGGTCGCGGCCGGCATCATCCTCGTGGG
>JBKQPS010000168.1:0-5417 GCA_052144915.1 Spirochaetia bacterium
GGATGCTGCCCGCCTGGACGATGCGCGCGTAGTACTCGACGTTCGCGCTCGTCGGCACCGCGGAGGTGAGCCGCGAGACGTATGCGCCGCCCCCGCAAAGCTCCAGGGTGCCCCGTGCGCGCAGCTCGTCGGACAGGGTGATCAGGTCGATGGACTGGCCCCGATCGAACAGGGCCAGCACCGCCTCGTAGATGCGCTGGTGCGCCCCCCGGTAGAAATCTTCCGGCCGCAGGAGCGGGATGATCGACGGGAGCGCCTCGGCGTCGATGAACACGGCGCCGAGGGTCGCGATTTCCGCCTCCTCGTTGTGTGAGGGGATGGCGTCCCGGAGGTTGCCGGTTGACACGGCGCTGCTCACGAGCCCGGCGGCTATGCGTCTGTGCTCGGGGCGGGGACTTCGGGCACCGGCTCTCCGGACGGACGGGTCTCCGCCGGCGGTGCCGCGGCCGCGCCTTCTGCGCTTCCGCGGGCAGCACCCTCCGCGTGGGCCGCGTCGGGCTTGCGGCCGCGCGGCGCGCGCTGCTTCGACTGCGTCGATGCCGAGCCCGGTTGCGCTGCGCCTTCCACGATGAGCTTCACCGTGGCCTCTTCCTTGTCGTAGAGACGAATGCGGACCTTGTAGGTCCCCACGCTGCGGATGGTGTGCTCGGGAATCTCGATTCTCTTCTTTTCAATGGAGAATCCCTTCTTCTCCAGCTCCACCGCGACGTTCGTGTTGCTCACCGAGCCGAAGAGCTTGCCGTTCTCTCCTGCCGGAACGCTGAACTTGATCTCCTCCGCCTCCAGCCGCTCCTTGAGACCCGCCGCTTCCAGCCGCTTTTCCCCTTTTCTCTTTTCGATGGCGGCTCTCTTGTGCTCCAGGGACGCGAGGAATTCCCGCGTATGGGGGACGGCGAGCTTCTTGGGGAGAAGAAAGTTCCTGGCGTAGCCGTCCGCCACGTCCTTGATGTCGCCCTCTTCACCGAGGCCGATGACGTCCTGATTGAGGATCACCTTCATCTGAAATCGCTCCTTTCGCTCAGAAAAATCCGCGCGGTCAATGTTCCGTCGGCGCCGCTTCCCGCGGAATGCGGTACCTGATCCAATTCTCAGAGATCCCCAGGAGCGGGATCGCAAGCACGATGAACAGTCCTGCGCCCGGTGACGCGGCCAGTATCACCAGTCCCGCAATGAACATGAACCACAGCAGGCGCGGGATCCGGTACTTTTCGAACAGGAACAGCACGATGGCCATGCCCTGAAGGCCGAACAGGAAGAGCAGGACCAGCCCGATGTTCCACGCCGCGTATGCCCACACGGAGATCCCGAAAAACAGGTCCGCGAGCACGAGTGCCCCGGACACGATCAGCGGCCACAGCCAGCCGCTTTCCAGCCGGAACCGGGAAAGCCGGAAGCCCCGTTCGGCCCCGAGCATCACGCGCGCCCGGCTTGCCGCCGCCTGCCCAGCCCACCACGAGAATGCCAGCATGAGCGCGTAGTCCGCGAGCAGGCTGCGCAGCAGGTAGGCTTCCGACAGCTGTCGAAGGCGCGCCGGCTGCAGCATCTGCGCGAAGAACGGCGCGGCTCCCGTGTCCGCCGTCGGGGCGAGAACGCTGGAGAGCGTCTTCGAAACCTCCGTGAACAGCGCGTCCATTGCCTGCTGGAACGCCGGGACCCGGGAGAGCCAGACCGCGGCGGGCAGGGCGAGAGCGCCGGCCAGGGCCGTTGCCGCAAGCAGCATGACGAGGGTCCGAGGCCTCCGCGGAAACGGAAAATTCACCACCAGCATGCCCAGAAGAAGCACGCCCGTGACCCCGATCTCGATTGTGCCGAGGATGTCGGGGAGCGGGTGGCCGCTGGCGAACGCCGACGGCCAGAACCTGATGAGCAGGAACACCGCGAAGAACACCCCGACCGCGAGCGCGAGGCTTCGAATCCCGCGGCGCGACGCCACGATCTGCAGCGGCACCAGGAACAGGACGAATCCGACTCCCGTGTGATACAGGAGGAGCGACGAAAGGGTGAACAGGAGTATCTCGAAATAGTGTCCGCTCGAGGATCTCTGGTACATAGCGCCGCCGAAGGCGGGAGTGCCTGCCGGCCCCGCGGGGGACCCGACCGGTCCGCTCCTTACCTCGACACGTAGGGCAGCAGGGCCAGGCTCCGCGCCCTCTTGATTGCCCGGGCGAGCTCCCTCTGGTGCTTCGCGCATGTCCCTGTGATCCGGCGCGGCATGATCTTGCCCCGCTCCGACGTGAAGCGCTTCAAGCCGCCCGCGTCTTTCCAGTCGATCGTTGCCTTCTTGATGCAGAACTTGCACACCTTCCGCTTGAAGAAGGTCTTGTGCCGTCCCCGCCCGCCCTGGTAGCCGCCCCGCTCGCCGCGGTCTCCGCCGCCGAAACCGCCTTCCCGGCGGTATCCACCTTCCCGGCGAAAACCACCGGGGCCCCGGTCGCCCTGCGGCCGATCGCCCTGGGGACGGTCGCCTTGGGGACGGTCGCCCTGCGGCCGATCGCCCTGGGGACGGTCGCCCTGGGGCCGGTCGCCCTGCGGCCGGTCGCCCTGCGGCCGCTCCGCCGGGGGGCGATCCGCGCCGGACGGCGCGCCTTCCGGGGCGCGGGGCATGGATTCCGGAGTGCTCTGGCTATCTGACATGATCTGCTTCCTCTCTTGCTTCGTGTTCAGAATGGAATATCATCTTCGAAATTGTCCGCGGGAGGCGCGCCCTCCGCCGGCTCCGAGCGGCTCGCGCCCGGATCTGCCGGCGCGCCCTGTCCCTGGCGGCCGCCGCTCCCGCTTCCGAGGAGCATGACGTTGGTGGCAAAGATCTCCACCTTGCTCCTGGCCTGCCCGTCCTGCTCCCAGCGGTTCTGCCGGAGCTGGCCTTCGATGCCGACCTGCTTCCCTTTCACGAGGTACTGGTTCAGCGACTCGGCCGTTTTTCCCCACAGCACGATGTCGAAGAAATGCGCCTCTTCCACCCACTGATCGTCCTTCTTGCGACGCTGGTTGATGGCGAGTCCGAACTTGCTCACCGCGGACCCATTGTTGGTGTACTTGAGCTCCGCGTTCCTGGTCAGCCTGCCGACGAGTACGACACGGTTGATGTCTGCCATAGCGCCCTCCGAGGAAAGCTAGTTGTCCTGGCGGACGAACAGGTACTTCAGTATCTCGGGCCTGAGCTTCAGCGCCTTGGTGAGGGCCTTCAGGGGTTCCGGTGGGCTCTCGATGACGTAGAGGACGTAGCGTCCCCGGTCGTTCTTGCGGACGGGGTAGGCCAGGAGCCTGTCCCCCATGTCCTCTTCCTTCTTGATCGCGATCCCGGCGCCCTCGAATTCCTTTTTCAGGAATTCCCTCCCAGCCTGGTGCTGGGATTCGTCGCTGGCGAAGATCACGACTGCCTCGTAGGTCTTCATCCTGTCTTTCCTCCCTTTGGACGAACGACTCGCGCGTGTGCGCGAGTAAAGAGGTAAAAGACACCATACCGGCAGGGGCTCCGCCTGTCAAGTGACCCTGGAGAAACGCCGATCATCGAAGGGAGCGAGATGACGCGAAGAATAAACTACGAAGACGACATTTTCACGGTCGCCTTGCAGGTCCGCTGCCTCCAGGACGCACTGAAGCTGGAGGTCGACCCGGAGCTGTTCGCCGACCGGATCGCCGGCGACATCGGCTGGATCGACACCATCACCGGGAACCTCTATCGAAGCCTCCGGGAGAGCTCGCTCTACGTGAAACGCAAGGACCACCTGAAGGAACTGGCAAAGCTGAAGCGGTACTTCGGCGAAGCGCTGGACACCGTGCTGGAAAAGAAGGCGCCGCTCTCCGAGGCGCTGCTGGAAAGACTCCCCGGCCTCCGCGCCGTCCGCGACGTGCATGCCCGCGACATCGTCGAGATCAAGGGCCTCCTGGAAGGCAAGGGATCACCGGACGAAGAGCACATTGTCTCCGCCGAAGAGCTGAAGTTTCTGATGACCTCCGACGACGAGGACCAGGGATAGGTTCCCGCCAGCTCCACTTCTGGCGGACTCCCGTGACCCCGGGTCCCGCCTGCCCCTGTCCTCCGAGCACTTGACCATCGCGTCTGTTCCTCGCTACTGTACGTGCAGTGTCTCGTGGCGCGCCCGGCGGGAGTTCGTGGCGGCGTGTCCGTGCGCGTCGCGCGCGATGTGGCACTGATAGTGGCAGGGGTGGAATCGTATGTACGCTCTCGTTGATATTCTCGGCAAGCAGTACAAGGTGGAGCAGGGCGCTATCCTGAAGGTGGATCACCTCTCGAAGGACGCCGGGGAGAAGGTGGAGTTCTCCTCCGTGCTCATGGTGTCGGATGGCGGTGCGACACGCATCGGCAGTCCCTACGTCCCCGGGGTGTCCGTCAGGGCGGTCGTGGAGGGGGAGGGCAGGGGACGGAAGCTCGTGTTCGGCAAGTTCAAGAAGAAGAAGAACTATCGCCGCAGGTTCGGACATCGGCAGCAGTTCTCCACCATAAAGGTAGAGGGCATCAACGGGCTCGGTTGAGGCACCCGTCCTGCGCATCCGCGTTGTCCTGTCGGCCGGGGGAATCCTCCGGGGCTTCGATGCGGACGGGCACGCGGGCGCGGATGGGGCGGGGCGGAACATCGCCTGCGCGGCGGCGACCTCGCTGCTGCGGACCGCAGGCCGGCTGTGCGCAGAGCGCGGCCTCGCCCGCGCGGGGGGCGCGGGTGCCCCGGGAGAGATGAGGCTGCTCCTCGGTTCCGCGGCGGACACGGACAGCGGGTGGGCAAGGGGAATGACAGATTTTCTCCTGCGGGGGCTGAAAGATCTCGCGCAGGAGTTTCCGCGCGAGATCGTCGTGCGGATTGAAACCATGGAGGTCTGACAATGGGGCGCAAGAAGGGCGGCGCGGCGAAGAATGGCCGCGATTCGCAGTCGAAAAGGTTGGGAATCAAGCGATACGCGGGACAGCTCGTGCTTGCGGGAACCATCCTCGTGCGCCAGAGGGGCACAAAGTTCCATCCGGGCGACAGCGTCGGCCGGGGAAGGGATGACACGCTCTTTGCGATGGTCGACGGGCAGGTGGTGTACCATACGCGGAGGGGAAGGAACTACGTCACCGTTCAGCCCGCCAAGAACTGAGACCGCGTGAACGGCTTCGTGGATGAGACCACGATCGTCGTCTCGTCCGGCAGCGGCGGCGACGGGGCCGTTTCCTTTCGGAGGGAGAAGTACGTGCCGCGGGGCGGCCCCGACGGCGGCGACGGGGGAAAGGGCGGCGACGTCGTCTTCTCCGTCCGCCAGAACCTGAAAACGCTCTCCCACCTCAAGCTGAAAAGACATTTCAAGGCGGGCAACGGCGGCCGCGGCATGGGTCAAAAGATGCACGGGAAGGACGGGGCGGACGTGGTGGTGCCTGTCCCGCCGGGCACCGTGCTGCGGGATCGGGATACGGGCGCGGC
>JBKQPS010000169.1:0-20321 GCA_052144915.1 Spirochaetia bacterium
GCCCGGCAGGTCCCGAACGACAGGGCCGTGGTGCTGTTCGACACAATGTGGGAAGGCACCCGGCGCATGGCGGAAGCCATCGGGGATGGGCTGGGCCATGAGGGAGTCCCCTTCGCTCTCTTCCACATGGGCAATTCTGACAGGAACGACGTGGTGACGAAGATCTTCGAGGCGAAAGCCGTCGTGGTCGGTTCCCCCACGGTGAACCGCGGCATCCTGCCGACGCTCACGCCGATCATGGAAGAGCTGCGCGGCCTTCGGTTCAAGAACAAGATCGGCGCCGCGTTCGGATGCTACGGCTGGAGCGGCGAGTCGCTGGGGATCCTCGAGAAGCGCCTCGAGGAAAGCGGCGTCACCCTGGTCAGCAAGGGCGTGAAGGCGCTGTGGGCTCCCTCCGAGGAAGAGCTGCAGAAATGCGTCGCTCTCGGTCGGGAGGTCGGGAAAGCCGTCAAGGCCCGCGCCTGACTACCGCAGGACGCGGGCGCCGCCGCCCCCGGCGAGCGCGCGCACCTGGTCCAGCCTTGCCATGGTGATGTCGCCCGGATAGGTGGTGAGCAGGGCGCCGTGCGCCCACCCGAGCCGCAGGGCGGCATCCGGCGCCTCGCCGGAAAGAAGCCCGAATATCAATCCCGCCGCGAATCCGTCCCCGCCTCCAATGCGGTCGTAGACGTCCAGTTCGAGCTCGGGGGTCTCGAAGAACCGGCCGTCGTACCAGAGGAGCGCCTTCCATGCGTGTCGCGAAGCGGAACGGACCTCCCGAAGCGTGGTAGCGATCGCCCGCAGGTTGGGATACTCCGCCCGGGTGCGTTCTATCACGAGCTGGAAGCTGCGCGCGTCCAGCCGCGACTGCGAAGCGCTCACTTCGGGCCCGGCGATTCCCAGCCCGAGCTGGAGATCTTCCTCGTTGCCGAACAGGACGTCAACGGCGGAGACGATGCCGCGGTTCACCTCCGGTGCCCGTGCCGAGCCGCCCGCCGAGGCGTCCCAGAGCTTTTTGCGGAAGTTCAGGTCGTAGGAGGTGACCGTGCCGGTGGCTCCCGCTGCTTTCATTCCCTCGAGGATCAGCGCGGATGTCGAAGGCGAAAGAGAAGCGAAAATTCCGCCGGAGTGGAACCAGCGGACCCCCTCGGTCCCGAATATCCGGCGCCAGTCGAAGTCTCCCGGCGCCAGCAGGGCTCCGGCCTCGTTCGCGCGATCGTACCAGACCTCGGGCGCGCGCACGCCGAAGCCGCGGTCGGAATAGGTGTTGGCCATGCGCGGCCCGTGCACCCCGTCGTAGGGAAACCACTTGTAGTAGGCGTCGACGCCCGCCCGACGGACTTCCGCCTCGATCCACCATCCCGGCGGATACTGGACGACCGCGGAGGCGATTGCCGCGCGCATGCGGAAGCACTTTGCCAGGTTCGCGGCGGGATTGTATTCGGCGCCCGAGCAGTGCCTTTCGAAATGGGCGGCTTCGTGGAGGGGCACCATGCCCGGGTCGAACCGCTGCACGAGGGCGCCGAGCGCGAGAAAGTCGTGCCGGCACTCCTTTTCACCTCGGAAATCGAGCTTTGGCATCGGGCCAATAGTATCCACGCGCGGCTCGGATTGACAAGGTCGCCCCCGATGCTATGATTCAAAAATGCCGAGAAAGCGGCTGGCTGCCGGGCTGCTGTCCGTGGTTGTCCTGCTTCTCCCGCCGTTGTCCCTCGGGGCAGAGGGCCCGAACCTTGCGTTCAACTGGGCGTTCGTGCACCGGGCGGCGGACGGCAGCTTCGCGGTGATCGATTTCTCGGAACGCGTCACCATCCGCCCGGGCGAGCTGTTCAAGATTGCCCTCGAGCCGCTTCACAGCGCGTACATCTACCTCTACCTCCATGATGCCGCCGGAGACCTCAGTCTTCTCTTTCCCCCGGGGTTTGAGACGTTCGAGAGGGATTCGTACGAGCAGACCCGGTATTTCATTCCCGGCGGAGAGGACTGGTTTCAGCTCGACAGCACGAAAGGCACCGAGCGGCTCTACCTTCTCGCCTCGGCCCAGCGCCTGAAAGACCTGGAAAGGCTCTCTTCGGCTTATCTGGTGAAGAAGGGCAATCCGCAATCCGCTTCCGCGGATGTCGGCGCTGCCAGGCAGGCGGTCCTCGACGAGATCGTCCGGGTACGCCGGCAGCATAGCCAGCTCACCATCGCGGCGGAGAAGCCGGTGACCGTCGCCGGCGGCACCCGGGGGATGAGCAGGGCAGTGGAGGACCTGGCGACGCGGATCGAGGCATCGGAGTTCTACACCAGGACGTTCCGTCTGGATCATTAGAGCGGCATCACGTATAGTGCGCGCAAGCGCGCAAGGAGGAGAATCGAGATGGCAGGGAGCGGGAGAAGAGTCGCGGGCATTGTTGCGATAGTCATTTCGGTTCTTGGAGCCGTATTTGACTTTGCGTACTACATGGGCCGGCATCCCCGCCGCGGGCCGGCGGTACTTGTCGTGTGCGGGATCCTTCTCATCCTGGGCATCGTCCTCATCGCGGTCTCCGGCCGCACGTCGCAGCAGACGCCGAGTCAGTAGCCGACATCACCGTTTCTCATGAACGTCGGGCTCACGTACGACCTCCGTGCCGACTGGATCCGCCAGGGATATTCCGAGTTGGAGACGGCGGAGTTCGACCGGGAGGAAACCGTGGCCGCAATCGATGCGGCTCTACGCGCGGAAGGCTGCGCGACGGAGCGTATCGGCAACTACCGCAGCCTCATGGCCGCGCTGGCGGCGGGGAAGCGGTGGGACCTCGTCTTCAATTTCTGCGAGGGCATGTACGGCCTGGGCCGCGAGGCACTGGTGCCGGCCCTCCTGGACGCCTACAGGATTCCCTACACGTTTTCCGACCCCGTGGTCCTCGCCGTTTCCCTTCACAAGGGCCTGGCAAAAAGAGTCGTCCGTGATGCCGGTGTCCCCACCCCGGACTTCACGGTGGTGGAGTCCGCCCCTGACGTGCAGGCCGTGGCCCTGCGCTACCCGCTCTTTGCGAAGCCCGTGGGGGAGGGGACGGGGAAGGGCATCACTTCCGCGTCCCGAATAGAAACGCCGGAACGGCTGCGCGCGGTGTGCGAAGAGCTGCTGCTATCCCACGGGCAGCCCGTGCTGGTCGAGGAATATCTGCCCGGCCGCGAGTTCACCACCGCGATCATCGGGACGGGGGTGAGCGCTTCCGCGGTGGGAACCATGGAGGTGATCCTCCTGGACAACGCGGAAGCGCACGCGTACACCTACGTGAACAAGGAATACTGCGAAGACCGGGTCCGCTACCAGCTCGCGGGCGCTGCGGAGGCCGAAGAATGCGCAAAGATCGCCCTGCAGGCGTGGCGCGCACTCGGTGGCCGCGACGCGGGCCGCGTCGATATCCGCATGGACGCGCAGGGCAACCCGAGCTTCATGGAAGCGAACCCGCTGGCGGGGCTGCACCCGGTCCATTCGGACCTGCCGATCATCTGCACGATGGCGGGCGTGACCTTCCAGGAGCTGATCGGGAGGATCCTCGCCTCAGCCCGCCGGCGCGCCGGGGTGTGATATCGGCCCGGCGCCGGGCCGGGCGCGGCTCATGATCCTGTTCGTCCCGCCGCCGGCAAGCTTGTCTTTCACGCACGCGCAGAACCTGTCCACGACCCAGTCGTAGGCTTCCGGGGGAAGCTTTTCCCGTCGCACGTCGGGGACGTCGTTGTAGGAATCGATGATGACCGGCGTCCCCTCGCTGGTGACGCACCACTCCACCGTGTTGAAGTCCAGGCCGAAGGCCGCGTTGAGATCGATCGTCTTGCGCACGATGTGTTCCTCCGCCGCCGAGCCCAGCTCGCCGGGGCGGGGAATTGCATACTCTCCCAGGTCGAAAGGCCGGGGGGACCAGCGCACGATCAGCACGTCGCGCGCGCTCACGCAGAAGGCCCTGTAGTAGCCGACGTAGCGGATGAGCTCCTGCACGATCATCGTGCGCCGGCTCTTGAAGCTCTCGTACAGCCCCCGGAGAGTGGCGGAGTCCGGCACGCGGAAGACGTCCTGCCATGCGTAGCCGTCGACAGGCTTGAGGATGCAGGGAAAGCCGACCGTTTCCTCGACCGCTCGCCAATCCGGCTCCTCGACAATGCCGGTGACGTCCTCTGTCCCGTTCCGGGAAGGGAGGAGAATCGTCCGCGGATGGGCGATCGCATGCGCGTCGTACAGGAGGCATTCGGAGAGCTTGTCGAAGACGAGAGTGAAGAAAGGATCGTTCAGGACATACGCCCCCGCGAGAGACCAGTAGCGCACGAGGTGGCGGAGAAACGGATCACAAAAGCTGACCCTGTCCACGATCAGGCGAAAGGGAGGCGCGGAGGGGTGGGTGAGCTGCCTCGAACGGAGAAAGGCGTGCGCCACACCCGGCAGCCCGGCCACCACGCTTCGGATGAAATCGTTGTTCTCGAACTCGAGGATGCCGAAGCCGGGTGCAGGCTCCCCGCTCAGATCCAGACCCTGAGCCCCAGGGCTGCCTGGAGATGCCAGTCGAAGCCCGTCGGAACGAAGATGACCCCGACGGCAGGGGCAACCTCGAAGAAGACCTCCAGCACCCGGCCGGCCGGCCACAGCTGGAGACCGATGGGGAGCCGGCCGCCTACTCCGACCGAATTGTCCGATCCCGTGTCGATCGAAAGGTAGGCTCCGATACCGACGTACCAGGCAAAGAACCTCGAAAAGTTGTCATGGGCGAACCACCAGTCGGCAGTAAAGCCGATTCCCGGTGCGCTGGTCACCCCGAGGCCCATCATCAGCGGGAAGTTGGGGAGGTGGAGCAGCAGCATTCCCGACGTGGGCAGGCCGTTGGCCCCTGCAATGTACAGGGACCCTTCCCCGCCGATGGCCAGGCCGCTATCCCGTGCGGCTGCGAATGCGCCCGTAGCCGCGCAGGCCATGAGGATCGCGAAAACGAATGCCCGTGTCTTGTGCATCATGCCTCAGTATAACAAATAGCGGTCAGGGCGGGAAATACACGGCCGGAGACAAAAGGGGCTCACGAGAATGCCCGGAGCTTCCGATAATCACATGGAGGAGCACACCATGGACTGGAAGAGACGGCTGAAAACCGACGAAAAGGAGCTCAAAACGCTGATCGACAGGATCAGTGAGCCGTGCGACGGCGGGCCTCTCTCTCTCGGTGAGCGCGAAATAGCTCTTCGCTCCCTGGGTGACAAGCTTTCCCAGATGCGTGCGTTTGTCGATGACTGCATGAGCGGCCGCAGCGAGCACGAGAGGGCTGTGCTGGAGTACAAGCTGAGGGTCGAGTACCCGTTGTTCTCCCACCTCACCTCCCTTTCTACACTTTCCCGCGAATACGTCGAGTGGTCCTGCGCGTAGGGGCTGGGTAGCCCGCGGAGCCGCGGCGCATTGAATCCGCGGAGTTCTGCGGCGCATTGACACTGGATTCGGCCGGGAGTACAACATTCCTATCATGAGCCAGCTCACTGCGACTCGGACCCTGCTGTCGGGGAACGAGGCCATTGCGCGCGGAGCCTGGGAAGCCGGGGTGACCGTGGCCGTGGGCTACCCGGGAACACCCTCCACGGAGATACTCGAGGCCGCGCGCGCATACAAGAAAGACATCTACTGCGAGTGGTCTCCGAACGAGAAGGTCGCCCTGGAGGTCGCCGCCGGCGCCTCTCTTGCCGGCGCTCGCGCCATCGTCACGATGAAGCACGTCGGGCTGAACGTCGCCGCGGACCCGCTCATGACCCTGTCCTACATCGGCACCGTCGGCGGCCTGGTGATCTGCGTGGCCGACGATCCCGGGATGCACTCCTCACAGAACGAACAGGACACGCGGCACTACGCGCGCTTCGCGAAGATTCCGATCCTGGAACCCTCTGACTCGCAGGAGGCGATCGAATTCCTGTCCCTGGGCATGGAGATCTCCGAGACGCACCGCACGCCGGTCATACTCCGTTCCACGACCCGGGTGAGCCACTCCAGCGGCGCGGTGAGGCTCGGTGAGCGCCGCGCGGTCATGCCCGGGCCGGGCTTCCAGAAAAACCCCCAGAGATTCGTCCCGATTCCCATGCATGCGCGGCCCATGCGCGTGCATGTCGAGGAACGGACGGCGGCCCTGGCGGCCGCGGCAAACGCCTCTCCCGCCAACCGCATCGAGTGGGCAGACCGCGGGCTGGGCATCATCGCGGAGGGAATCGCCTACCAGTACGTGAAAGAGCTCGCGCCGGATGCCTCGGTGCTGAAGATCGGCTGGGTCTGGCCATTTCCCGACGACCTGCTCCGCGAGTTTGCGGCAGGAGTGAACAGGCTCCTCGTCGTCGAGGAGCTGGACGACATACTGGAAGAGCACGTGCGGTCCCTGGGGATACCCTGCGAAGGCCGAAAGCCGGGTCCCTGGGGCGCCCGCCCCGCGGTGCCCGGGATCGGGGAGCTGTCCTCGGACAGGCTCGGTCCGGTGCTCGGCGTGGAGACGGCCGCCGAGTCCGCCCCGTCGATGAATGGCAGCGATCTTCCCGCCCGCCCGCCGGTGCTCTGCCCCGCCTGCCCGCACCGGGGCATCTTCTACGCGCTGGGCAAGTTCGACGTCGTCGTCACCGGCGACATCGGCTGCTATTCCCTGGGCGTGTTCCCGCCCCTGAAGCGCATCGACACGGTCCTCTGCATGGGCGCCGGGGTCTCCATGGCGCACGGGATGCAGGTCGCGGAGACCGTGCTGCGGACGGGCGAGGGAAAGCATCGGAAGATCGTGGGCATGGTGGGGGACTCGACGTTCTTCCACTCGGGGATCACCGGCCTGCTGGATATCTCCTACAACAAGGGAGCGGCGGTGATCATCGTCGTGGACAACCGCACCACCGCCATGACGGGGCACCAGGAGCACCCGGGCACCGGCCGCACACTCATGGGGGAGCAGACCGTCTCGGCCTCCATCGAGGAGTTTGGCCGCGCCTGCGGGATCAGGAACGTGGCGACCGTGGACCCCTACGATCTGAAAGCCACGACGGACGCGCTGCGGCGCGCGCTGGACCCGGACGAACACGAGCCTTGGCTCATCGTCACCCGCTCGCCCTGTCCCCTGTACACGAAGAAGAGCGCCGGGCCCGCCCGCCAGGTCAACCAGGAGCTGTGTCGAAAATGCAAGCTCTGCCTCAAGCTGGGATGCCCCGCCATCGAGTACGTGAACGAAGAGATCCGGGTGAACGAAATGCTGTGCGGCGGGTGCGCGCTGTGCGAGCAGGTCTGCAAGGACGGCGCCTTCGCCATCGCCCAAGGGGCCTGCCGTGAGTAGGACCACGAGCATCGTGATGGTCGGGGTGGGAGGGCAGGGCATTCTCCTGGCCACCCAGATCACCGCCCGCGCCGCGATCCTCGCCGGCCAGGACGTGAAGACGAACGAGGTGCACGGCATGGCCCAGCGGGGCGGCTCCGTGGTTGCGCAGGTCCGTTTCGGCGAGCACGTCTACAGCCCCATCGTGCCGAACGGCACGGCGCAGGTGCTCGCGTCCCTGGAGAGGATCGAAGCCCTTCGGTTCGCGCGCTACCTGGCCCCGGACGGGCTTGCCGTGGTCTCCTCCCAGGCGATCATCCCCGTGACGGTCTCCTCGGGCCAGGGGGTGTATCCGGCGGATGCCGAGGGCCGGCTCCGCGCCGCATTCGCCCGCCTGGCATACATCGACGCGATCGGCGTGGCGGAGCGGCTCTGCGACTCGCGCGTGGCGAACGTCATCCTGCTCGGGGCCCTTTCCACGGCGCTTCCGCTTTCCCCGGAATGCTGGTCGGAGGCCATTGCCCAGTGCGTGAAGCCCGCCTACCGGGAGGTCAACATGCGCGCTTTCGAGGAAGGAAAGGGCCTGGTGCAGAGCGCGGCGTGACGCCGCGGGAGCCCCCCCGCGGGAACCGCTGCGCGCCCCCGCGGGAACCGCTGCGCGCCCCCGCGGACGCCGCATTCCTACTGCATCACCGCCAGCAGGTCCTTGTAGCGCACGACTCCCAGCAGCTTTCGGTTCTCGTCCACCATGGGGAGTGCGCGGAAGCCGTATTTCGAGAACTCGCTGGCCGCATCCGCGAGGGTGTCGGTGGGGGCGAGGGTCACCACCTGCTCGGTCATGATGTTGCGCAGGGTCTCGTCAGACCTGTTCTGGATCAGCTCGCGAATGTCCACCACCCCCTTCAAGCTCCCCTCCGCCGTGGTGACGTACACGTACATGATCACGTCGTAGCGCTTCGTCTTGCTGCGCAACTTCGTCAGCGCCTGGCGGACCAGCGCCGAATCGGGCAGCGCGAGGAAACCCCCCGTGGCCAGGGACGGCAGCTTCACATCATGCGCGTCCAGCAGCTCGCTCACCTTCTGCGCCTCTTCCGCCGAGAGGCTTTTCTTCAGCGCCTCGGCGTCCACCCGGGGCAGGATTTCCAGGATGTCGGCGATCTGGGCGGGGGTCATGGTGTGGAAGAGCTCGGCCAGCCGGTCGCGGCGCAGGGAGGCCACCAGTTCCCTCTGGACCCGGGGCTCCGCTTCCTCCAGGGCGTCCGCGGCAGTCTCGGTATCCAGGGTGTTGAACACGGCCATCCGCTCTTCGCCGCTCAGCTCTTCCAGGATGTCGGCGAGGTCCGCGGGGTGGATGTCTGAAATTTTCTCCCGGGACACGGTGAGCTTGACGTTGCCCCGGAAGCGGTCGATATCGGTCGGCAGCGACTGGACGTATTTCCACGGCAGGAGCTCGATGTTCCTCACCTCGCCCCAGATCAGCCGCGCGAGCCACCCGAAATGAAGGCGGCGGAGCATCCCGGCCTTCGTGACGTCGACGTGGACCACCAGCATGCGGCTCTCGGCGTGCAGGAGGTGGATGTCGTAGACGACTTCCACCTCGTACTCGTCGGTGTCGATGATCTTCTTGTCGAGAATCATGTCCTTGACCAGGATCCGGGACGACTCCTGGTCGTACTCGCGGAGCTTCACCCCCGGGGGGATCTCCACGATGGACCTGTGCGTGTCGATCGACGTCACGAAGGAAAACGGCACCTCGAGCGGGGGGCGGCCGAAAGAGCGGCCGACGATCAGGTTGACCACCTCCGGGTAGAGTCTGCCGAGCCGGATCTCCAGGTCGATGAGGCGGCCGAGCTCGATCCTCTTGTCTCCCTTGACCTGCAGCACCCTGTCCCGGATGAGCTCGGTGATGAAGAAGAAGCGCGGAAGCCTCGTTCCGGCTGCGGCCGCTCCCTGCGGCATTCTCCCTTTTGGCTTCATGGCGTGCCTCCTACTTCCCCGCGATGAGCGTGAAGAACTTGAGGAACAGGATCGCCACGAGCAGAAGGAGATAGATGCGGAGCATGAGCAGGGCGAACTTCACGCCGGGAGTCATTTTCACGTGCGGCGTTTGGAATTTCCGGTTGATCTCGCGGATCCTGTCGAACAGCATCGCGCCCTCCTTACTGCAGCAGCGTCGGGAAAAGAGCGCTCACGCCGTACATGGTCGAGAGCACCACGATGATTGCCACGACTGTCACGCTGATGATGTTCTGCGCGCGCGTGTTTCTCAGCGACCCCATCCGCTCCGCGTCGTTCAACAGCAGGATGAGGAACACGAGGGTCGCCGGAAGAAGCGTGACGGCGATCACCTGCACGAACAGCGTGATGAGCACCAGCGGCGCGTTCGGAATGAGGACCACGATGCCCGCGGAGACCACCAGCACGACGTAGAGGCCGTAGAACCAGGGCGCTTCCTTGATCTTGTTGTTCAGGGAGTGGGCCCAGCCGAAGACCTCGCCGAACGCCCAGGAGCTGGCAAGCGAGATGCAGATGGCCCCCAGGAAACCCGCGTCGAACAGCCCCACGGCCAGGAGCGTGCCCAGCCACTTGTCGATTCCCATGAGGGCGCGCGCGGCCTGGTCCGCGCTGTCCACTGCCACGCCGTTGAGCAGGGTCCCCGTGGTGATGATCACGAACGCCGCGACGAGAACGGTGAACGCCGAGCCGACCGCCGTGTCCAGCTTGCTCCACGGAACGTCCTTTTCCTTGATGCCCTTGTCCACGACTGCGCTCTGCTGGAAGAACACCATCCACGGCGCGATGGTCGTGCCGATATTCGCCATCAGGAAGAAGAAGAGCTGGTTGTTGAACCCCCCGGCGAAGTTCGGGATAAGCCCCGCGTGGAGGATCTCGGAGACCGAGGGGTGGACGATGATCGCGCAGGGGATGTACACGAGGTTCAGCACGCAGAAGAGCATGGCGATCTTTTCCCACGTCCAGTACCTGCCCTGCACGACCATCAGGAACATCACGATGGAGACGACGATCACGGTGAGGAAAGGCGGAACGCCGAAGATGCTGAGCGCCGCGGTCATGCCGATGAACTCGGTGATCAGCGTGAGCCAGTCGGTCAGGATGAGGTCCCACAGGGAGAACCATCCCCAGAAAGGTCCGAATGCATCGAAGATTGCCTCGGCATGTCCCCGCTTGGTGACCGCTCCCAGCCTCACGGTCATCTCCTGGACGTAGTACGCGACGGGCCCCAGGAGGACGAGGAACCAGAGCAGGTTGTATCCGTAGCGAGCGCCGGTTGCCGCGTAGGTGGTGATGCCGCCGGCGTCGTTGTCGGCCACCATGACGATGATCCCCGGTCCCGAAATGGCCAGGAAGATGCCGATCCACTTCATGGAGCGGCGCCAGCCGTAGAACATGCGGGGAAGAAGGCCAATGCTTTTCTTGATTCGAATCGGGGTCATGCGCGTTTCTGCCATGAGCGTCACCTTTCCCCTGGTCGCGCGAGACTCGCGGACGCTGCTGTCCTGGATTGCCGTCTTTGGCGGACTATATACCGGGGGCCGGAGGTGATCAACAGAAATGTGCGGAAAGGCTCAGCGGCGCGCCCACTCCGCGAGAGCCGGGAGAAACCGGCCGAACTCTTCGTGGGGGAATGAGGCTTCTGCTATCCGCACCCGCCGACCCGACACGGTGCGAAGCCGCGCACTTCGTGCGCCGGGCACGCGGGAAAACTTCACGCTGAGAATCGTCTTCCGCGGCAGCTCGCGCGGAACGAGCGCCTTTCCCCGGTGGACGATCAGTACATCACCGGCAATCTCCGCCGTGCGAATCCCTTTCCAGAACCAGAGCGCGACGTCCACGGCGAACCCGGCGAGCACGCCGGTCCCGAGGACCAGGAACGCGAGCGGCGAGATTGCATAGCGGATGCGGCTGAGGACGAAGAGCACCGCCTCCATGAGCAGGAGAGCCACCGCGTCGGCGGCGAGCTGGTAGCGGGTGTGGGAATGGATCGAAATGTGCATGTCCATCGTTCGGCCGGCCATGTATACCCGATTCCCCCTTCTCTTGACAGAGGCATGCCGCACCGCTACGGTGGGTCAAAGTTTCGTGCATATTTATGCGCGACAAAGGGAGGAATCTCACCTTCGGTGAGGGCAGTACTGCTTCTTGAAGACGGGTTCGCGCTGGAAGGGGAGGCATTCGGCGCTCACGGAGAGGCGTTCGGAGAAGTCGTTTTCAACACGTCCCTCAGCGGATACCAGGAAGTCCTCACCGATCCGTCCTACCGCGGACAGATCGTCGCCATGACCAATCCCCTGATCGGGAACTACGGCATCGTGCCCGAAGACGGGGAGTCGGAAGGAACATGGCTTTCGGGATTCGTCGTGCGGGAGGTCGCAAAGCTCCGGTCGAACTGGCGCTCCACGACGGACCTGGCCTCGTGGCTGGCCGCCCGTGGCGTCGTGGGGATCCAGGGAGTCGATACGAGGGCCCTGACCCGGCATCTCCGGATCGAGGGAGCAAAGCACGGCGTGGTCTCCAGCGCGGACCTCGACCCGAGGTCCCTCGCGGTGAAGCTGGCCGCGTCCCCCCGGATCGTCGGCATCGACCTCGTGCGGGAGGTCACCTGCCGCGTCCCCTACGAATGGACAGAGGGCCTGCCGGGTGTGCCGGTCTCGGAGCCGCGCCGGCAGGTCGTCGTGATGGACTGCGGAGTCAAGCGGAACATCCTTCGACACCTCGTTTCCGCGGGAAACCGGGTCACCGTGGTCCCCGCGAACGCGCGGCCCGAGGATATTCTCTCCCTCTCTCCCGATGGGCTCGTCGTATCCAACGGGCCCGGTGACCCCGAACCTGTCTCATATGTGATCGAAACCGTCCGAAACATGATCGGAAAGGTGCCTATCTTCGGAATTTGCCTTGGACAGCAGATGCTGGGACTGGCTTTGGGTGGAAAAACATACAAGTTGAAGTTCGGTCATCATGGCGGAAATCATCCGGTCAAGGACCTGGACACTGGAAGGATTGCCATTACCTCGCAGAATCACGGATTCAACGTCGACATGAAATCCCTGCCCGGACAGGGCACCCGAACCACGCACGTGAACCTGTACGACGGGACGGAAGAAGGTCTCGAGAACAGGGATCTCCGGTTTTTCAGCGTGCAGTACCACCCCGAGGCCAGTCCCGGGCCCCACGATTCCGGATACCTGTTCTCGCGATTCGCAGCCCTCATGGACGGAAGGCAGGACCGTGCCCAGAAGAGCTGACATCCACTCGATCCTCATCATCGGCACCGGTCCCATTGTCATCGGCCAGGCATGCGAATTCGACTATTCCGGCACCCAGGCGTGCAAGGCGCTGCGCGAGGAGGGGATGCGGGTCATCCTGGTGAACTCCAACCCCGCGACGATCATGACGGATCCCGAGATGGCGGATGCCACCTACATCGAGCCGATCACCGTTCCGATGCTGGAGAAGATCATCGACGCCGAGCGTCCGGACGCGCTCCTGCCCACCCTCGGCGGCCAGACCGGGTTGAACCTCGCCATCCAGCTCGCCGACAAAGGGATCCTTGACCGCATGGGCGTTCGGATGATCGGCGCGGACCGAGAGGCCATCCGCAAGGCGGAGGATAGAAAGCTTTTCAAGGAGGCCATGGAGCGGATCGGGATCGGCCTGCCGCGGAGCGGGCTTGCCCGTTCCCTGGAGGAGAGCAGGAGGGTCGCCCAGGAGATCGGATTTCCCCTCATCATCAGGCCTTCGTTCACGCTGGGCGGCACCGGCGGTGCGGTGGTCACCGACCCGGCCCGTTTCCCGGAGATGGCCGCCCGGGGCCTGGACGCGAGCATGATCTCCGAGATCCTGATCGAGGAGTCGATCGCCGGCTGGAAGGAATACGAGCTGGAGGTGATGCGGGACTGCCGGGACAATGTCGTCATCGTCTGCTCGATCGAGAACTTCGACCCAATGGGAATCCACACGGGAGACTCGATCACCGTGGCACCGGCGCAGACCCTGACGGACCGCGAGTACCAGCGCATGCGGGACGCCGCGATTGCCTGCATCCGGGAGATCGGCGTGGAGACGGGCGGGTCGAACATCCAGTTCGCCGTCCACCCGGGGACCGGCAGGCTCGTGGTCATCGAGATGAATCCCCGGGTCTCGCGCTCCTCCGCCCTCGCGTCGAAAGCCACCGGCTTCCCGATCGCGAAGATCGCGGCGAAGCTCGCGGTCGGCTACACGCTCGACGAAATTCCCAATGACATCACGAAGAGCACGCCGGCCTCGTACGAACCCAGCATCGACTACTGTGTTGTGAAGATACCCCGTTTCGCCTTCGAAAAATTCCCCTCCGCCGACCAGACCCTCACGATCCAGATGAAATCCGTCGGGGAGGTGATGGCGATCGGGCGCACGTTCAAGGAGGCCCTCCAGAAGGGCATTCGAGGCCTGGAGATCAAACGCCCGGGGCTCACCGGCGTGCCGGAAGCCTCCGAAGACCTGCTCCAGGAAATGCTCGTCCGGCCGAACGCGGAGAGGCTCTTCCACATCTGCGAAGCGCTTCGCCGGGGGTGGACCGTGGAAAGGGTGCACGAAGCGACCCGGGTCGACCCATGGTTCCTGTCCAACATGAAGGAGATCGTGGACTTCGAATCGACGATCTCGGAGGGCGAGCTGCGGGCGGCCAAGCGCAACGGCTTCAGCGACGTGCAGATCGCCGCCCGGCTGGGGACGGACGAGGATGCCGTGCGCGAGCTGCGGCATCGCCGCGGCATCCGCCCCGGATACAAGCTCGTGGACACCTGTGCGGCCGAGTTCGAGGCCTCCACCCCCTACTACTACTCCACGTACGACGGCGAGGACGAGTCGCGTCCCTCCGGCAGAAAAAAGATCATGATCCTCGGAGGCGGGCCGAACCGCATCGGGCAGGGCATCGAGTTCGACTACTGCTGCGTGCACGCAGCGTTCGCCCTGCGGGAGATCGGGTTCGAGACGATCATGGTGAACTCCAACCCCGAGACGGTCTCCACGGATTACGACACCTCGGACAAGCTGTATTTCGAGCCGCTCACCCGGGAAGACGTCCTTGCAATCGCCGACCGCGAGAAGCCGGACGGGGTGATCGTCCAGCTGGGAGGGCAGACCCCGCTGAACCTCGCTGTCGGCCTGGAGAGAGCGGGACTGCCGATCATCGGGACCAGCCCGGATTCCATCGACCGCGCAGAGGACCGCAGGCGCTTCAGCGAACTGGTGCGCACGCTGGGCCTGCGCCAGCCGGAAAACGGAACCGCGGTGGACGGGAAAGGCGCCCGCGCGGTCGCGCGCGAAATCGGCTACCCGGTGCTCGTGCGGCCCAGCTACGTGCTGGGGGGCAGGGCGATGGAGATCGTCTACGACGACGCGAGCCTCGAGCACTACATGGCGCGCGCCGTCTGGGCTTCCCCCGAGCGGCCGGTCCTGGTCGATCGGTTCATCGAGGACGCCATCGAGGTCGACGTCGACATGGTTTCCGACGGCCGCACGTCGGTCATCGGCGGGATCATGGAGCACATCGAGGAGGCGGGAGTGCATTCGGGAGACGCCGCGATGGTGCTCCCGCCGCACACGCTCCCCCACTGGATGCTGGAGGAGATCCGCCGCTACACGATGCGCCTGGCCGCGGAGCTGCGCGTCATCGGGCTCATGAACGTGCAGTACGCGGTGCGGGGCAAGGAGCTGTACATCATCGAGGTGAATCCCCGCGCCTCGCGTACCGTGCCGTTCGTCTCGAAGGCCATCGGGGTGCCGCTCGCCAAGGTGGCGGCGAAGGCGATGGCGGGCATGACCCTCCAGGAGATCGGGTTCACCGAGGAGGTGCGGCCCCGCCACATCAGCGTGAAGGAATCCGTTCTCCCCTTCGCGCGGTTCCCCGGCGTGGATATCATCCTCGGCCCCGAGATGAAATCGACGGGCGAGGTGATGGGCATCGACGCGGACTTCGGCAGGGCATATTGCAAGAGCCAGCTCGGCGCGATGCAGCACGTCCCGCTGCAGGGAACGGTGTTCATCAGCGTGAAGAGGGACGACAAGACGCAGCAGGCCGTGTCGGTGGCCTACCAGCTGCACAACCTCGGCTTCTCGATCCTTTCCACCTCGGGGACCGCGGCGTTCCTGGAGGAAAACGGTGTCCATGCGGAGGTGGTGAAGAAGGTTTCGGAGGGCGGCGCGGAGCTGCTGGAAATGATCCGCACCGACAGGATCCAGCTCATCGTCAACACGCCGTCCGGCCAGGGGCCGCGCACCGACGAGATTTCGATCCGGGCGGTGGCGAACAGCCGGGGCATCCCGGTGGTGACCACCATGCCGGGCGCGGACGCCTACGTGCAGGGAATCCGGGCGCTCATCCGCGGTGAGCTAGGCGTGACGCCCATTCAGCGGTACCACGCAGCAGTTCGGAGGGACCGCGCCGCCGTCTCCTTGCCGAACGGCTGATGACCCGGTCCAGCATCGCCTGCAGCTCCGCGAGGGGCTCGGCTTCCCGGTTGAGGATCCGGTAGACTCCGTCGATGATCGGCAGCGCGAGCTTCTTCTGCGCCGCGATCGAACGCACCCACTTCGCCGTCACCACGCCCTCGGCGATATAGCCGAAAGAGGGAAGGCCGGCAATCACCTCGTCGATGGACCTGCATCCCTCGATGAGTCTTTTCAATATGATCTCCCTGCCAACCGCCGGTTGCGGCCGTGCACGCTGCGGCAGGTGACGTCCAGGTCGCCCACGCCGGCGATGGAAGTGAAGGTCTCCGGATGCGTGGCCCCCAGCGCCCTGCCCAGCACCTGGATCTCGTTGAGCCCTGCCGCGAGCAGGAGAGATTCCGTGTTGTCGCCGAACTTGTCCGACGACTCCTTCAGCGCATCCAGCATGCCAAAGGCCAGGGCGACGACGTTCTTCAGCGCCGCGCTGATCTGGACCCCCCGCACGTCCAGCGAGGAGAAGACCACGAGGTTTCCGCCCGAGAGCAGCTCGCGGACGCGGATGGAATTGCGGCCGCTTCGCGATGCGCTGACGAGG
This sequence comes from Spirochaetia bacterium, assembly GCA_052144915.1. GTDB lineage: Bacteria > Spirochaetota > Spirochaetia > SZUA-6 > Fen-1364 > Fen-1364. The sequence goes on from JBKQPS010000169.1 coordinate 16,300, forward strand.
CCGGTGATCATCCCCCGTGAAACCTCGATCGCGTGGCTGGGCCCCGAGACGTACACGAGCTTGCCCCGGTACATGCCGGGCAGGTAGTCTTCCATCGCCTCGGTGATCAGCTTGACGCCCGCCGGCGTCTCGATGAATCCCTTGGTGAGAATGGACACGATCGTGCGCCCTTCCCGGATGTTCGCGCAGCCGAGGATTCGCTTGACGCTGGACAGCACGTACAGCGAGGGGATGGCGATGAGGAGATGCTCCCGGTCGTCGGCGACGGACAACAGGTCAGTCGAGGCGCGCAGCGCGGGCGGCAGCGTCACGCCCGGAAGGTAGCGCCCGTTCGTGTGGCGCTCGTTGATTTCCGCGGCGACCTCTTCTTCGAAGCACCACACGTCGACCCGCAGATCCCTGCCGGCGAGCACCCCGCCGATGGCGGTGCCCCATGCGCCGCCGCCGAGGATCCCGATGCGCGGCCTGTCCATCAGGACCTGCTGTCCCGGATGGCCTTCTTGGCGATATCCAGGTCTTGCAGGAGCATGCGGCTGTCGGGGTAGACGGCGAGCGCCTGGTCGATCACCGCCTTCGCATCCACAGGCTTTCGCGCGTTGAAAAGCGTCGCGAAAGCGTTGTGCACGTAGGCTTCGTAGGTCTGGAGGAGCGCCGGCTGCCGGCCCAGTCTCTTCAGGGCCTCTGCCACGATCCCGGCCGCGGCGATGCTTCCCCCGTTGTCCCCTTCCGCCTGCGCCCGCCTCTGGACGACGGCGACCGACAGGGCGGTCCAATCCACGTCGTCGAGGGCAGCCCGGGCGGCGGGCTGCGCGAGCATCGCGTCCGCGTCCGAGAACTGCCGGCTGTCGAGGAGGCTCACGATCCAGTTGTGGTAGACGTCTCGGCGGGACTCGTCGATGTTCACGATCCCGCCGAAAGACGCCTTCACGGCATCGGTGAACTGGACCGCCTGCGGGAACTCCTGGTGCGTTCCCAGCCAGCTCACGTAGTTGGTGATCGCGGTCGTCATCACCTGCCGCGTCTCGTCGGTGCCCATCAGGGTGAAGTCGCTCACCGCGGGCTGCAGCGCATCCTTGAACGAGCGGCCGTCCGTGTACTCGGACACCCGGTTGTAGAGGATCAGGCCCAGGAGCTCTTTCTCACCGATCTGGCGCCTGTCCGCGTAGTTGCCCGGGGGCACGTAAGAGTAGCCGGTGACCTTCCCGAAAGTGTCAGTGAAATCTTTCCTCGCCCCGGGGTTGAAGCCGTAGGGGTTCGTTGTCTCCACGTCGACCTGCTGGCCGTTGACGAGCACCGTGTTGAATGCGTGATCCGAGGTCCGCACGCCGCCGACGGACAAGCCGACCGATCGGGCGAGAATCAGGTAGAGCACTGCCGAGGACACGCAGTTGTAGACCCCTGTCTCCAGGGTCGTGTCCACGCGCGTCTGCAGCACCGAGTACGAGGTGAACAGGTTCTTGTGCAGGAACGTGAGCGCCCGTTCCGCGAGCGCCGACTGGTCGCTCACATCCGCCACCTCGCCGCGGAACTTCAGGATCAGCCCGGACAGCCGGTCCTTGGCCGCGGCTGCCGCCGCATCGGAGGCTCCCGAAAAGCCCAGGGCAGCATCCACGATCGTTTCCACGGGGATCGGTTCCCGCATTGTGGAGAGCTGCTGGCTGAGGGGCAGGGGGGTGAGCTCCGCGACAGGGGTGATCCCCGCCCTGGCCTGGGCGTACATCACCTGCATAAAGATGAACGTGGAGAATACAATTGCGGATGCGGCGGCCCGTTTTCGCATCGACTGGCTCTCTTTGGAAGATCAACATTCCTATAGATTCGCGTCAAGGCTTGGAGTACAGTGGGGGCACATCAAACGGAGGCCTTATGAAGATCGGCGTTCCTCGGGAAATCAAGACCCACGAGTACCGGGTAGGTATGACCCCGCATTCGGTCAAGGCCTATGTCAAGAATGGCCACACGGTGCTCGTTGAAAAGGGAGCGGGGGTCGGCTCGGGATACGAAGATGCGGAGTACAAGACCGCGGGGGCATCCCTCGCTGACAAGGCGGAGCTGTTCCGCGCGGCGGACATGATCGTCAAGGTGAAGGAGCCCCTGGAGGAGGAGTTTCCTCTCTTCAAGCCGGGCCAGATCCTGTACACCTACCTGCACCTGGCGGCCAGCAAGGAGCTCGCCAACGAGCTGATCCGCCGGAAGGTCACGGGAGTGGCCTATGAGACGATCGAGCTGCCTGACCACTCGCTTCCGTGCCTGACCCCCATGAGCGAGATCGCGGGGCGCCTGTCGGTGCAGGAAGGCGCGAAGTACCTGGAAAAGGAGTTCGGCGGCCGGGGCATCCTCCTGGGCGGGGTGCCGGGCGTGCAGCGCGGCAAGGTGGCGGTTCTCGGCGGCGGCGTCGTGGGAACCAACGCGTGCAAGATCGCCGTGGGCATCGGGGCGAATGTGACGGTGCTGGACATCAACGCGAAGCGGCTGGCCTACCTCGACGACATCTTCGGCAGCTCCATCACCACCCTGTACGCCACGGACGCGAACATCGAGCTGGTACTCCGGGAGTCCGACATCGTGATCGGGGCGGTCCTGGTGGCAGGAGAGACGGCGCCGCGGCTGATCACGCGCCAGCACCTCTCCCTTATGCAGCCCGGGGCAGTGATCGTGGATGTGGCAATAGACCAGGGAGGGTGCGCGGAGACCTCCAAGCCCACCACGCACAGTGACCCGATCTATATCGTGGACAACGTCGTGCACTACTGCGTTGCCAACATGCCCGGCGCGGTTGCCCGTTCCTCGACGATCGCGCTGACAAGCGTGACGCTGCAGTACGGATTGATGATCGCCAATTTGGGAATCGCGGCCGCGGCCCGTTCCAACGAACCGCTGCGGCGCGGCGTCAACACCATCGATGGCAAGTGCGTGCACCCCGGGGTTGCCAAGAGCTGCGGGCTGCCGTACGTCGAGTACAAGGGGTGAGGCAGGAAGGTCGACCGTAGCCCGTCCCCGAAGCGCCCCTGGACGGCGACGCCGCCGTTTCATTTGGAGTTGCAGTTTTTGCTAATATACTATACATTTGTATAGTATATGGGATCCAGCTACTTGAGTTTCCGTTCCAACTATTCCCTCCTTCGCGGGTGTCGCTCCCCCGAAGAGATCTGCCGTTTTGCCCGGCAGCGAAACATCTCCACGGTCGGGATGACCGACATCAACAACTTCTACGGCCTCATCGTCTTCCTGCTTGCGGCAGGCCGGGAGGGGGTGCGGCCGGTGGTCGGGGTCGCCGTGGAGCAGCACGGGCGGGCGCTCTTCACCGCCTACGTGATGAACAGGAAGGGCTACAGCGGGATCTGTCGCGTGCTCACGGAGCTGTTGACCAGCGATACCAAGAATGCGCCGGGTACATCGCAGGCATACGACCCCGTGGGTGCCCTGCAACAGCGGGGCTGGGAGGGGCTTTCCATCCTCAGTCCCCACCGGGATGTCATCGACCGGCTGGCGGCCCGGGAAAGGCGGGGCCTGTATGTGCAGCTCAGCTTTGGGCGCCCCTTTTCCGGCCTGGCCGGCTTCGCGCGGGACCGCGGTCTTCCGACCGCGGCCGTGCAGGACACGGTGCTTTTCGATGACGGTGATGAGAGCCTGTACCCGCTGCTGCGCGCCATGGACCTGAACACGACCGTGGAGCACGTCCCCGCCGGAGAGTTGCTCGGCGCCGCGCCCGGCGCTGTGACTTTCGGCCCGAAACCTCATCGCTTCGCGGAGCCTGAGGCCCTTGCACGCTTCTTCTCCGCCGTGCCGGAGGCGCTCGCGGCGACAGAGCAGATCGCTCGTGAGGCAGACGCCACCGGCATCATAAGCCCGCGCTACATCTTCCCGGCCTACAACGGGCACTCGGAGGAGGAGACCTTCCGCGAGCTGCTCCGCCTCTGCGAGGCCGGGGTGCGGCGGCGATACGGAGGCATGCGGCCCGACATCCGCGAGCGCCTGGACTACGAGCTTGCCGTCATCCGGGAGAAGGGGTTCGCCTCCTA
>JBKQPS010000170.1:0-3081 GCA_052144915.1 Spirochaetia bacterium
CCTTCCGCGAGCTGCTCCGCCTCTGCGAGGCCGGGGTGCGGCGGCGATACGGAGGCATGCGGCCCGACATCCGCGAGCGCCTGGACTACGAGCTTGCCGTCATCCGGGAGAAGGGGTTCGCCTCCTATTTCCTCGTGGTGCGTGACATCGTGCAGCAGTGTCCCCGGACCTGCGGCAGGGGCAGCGCCGCCTCCAGCATCGTCTCCTACCTGCTGGGCCTCACCCACGTGGACCCGCTGCGCTACACGCTCTTTTTCGAGCGCTTCCTCAATCGCGGCAGGAAGGACCCGCCCGACATCGACATAGACTTTCCGTGGGACGAAAGGGACGCAACCCTGAAGTACGTGTTCCAGAGGTACGCCGGCCGCTCCGCCATGGTGGCCAACCACGTCACGTTCGGGCCGCGCTCGGCGCTCCGCGACCCTGCGAAAGCACTGGGGCTGCCGGAGGAAGAGATCGCGGAGCTGGTGCGCGCCTTCCGCCAGGGACGGTACGACGACATCCCCCCGTTCGTCCGACAGGCCGCGGCGCGCATCCGCGGGATTCCCCGCAACCTCGGCACGCACTGCGGCGGCGTGGTCATCACGCCGGGGCCCATCACCGACTACACGCACGTTCAGACCTCGCCGCTGGGGTACCCGGTCATCGCCTGGGAAAAGGACGCCACGGAAGATGCGGGCCTCGTCAAGATCGACATTCTGGGCAACAGGTCACTCGCCGTGCTGCGCGACACGCTGAGGCTGGTGGACGAGAACCACGGAGTGCGGCTGGAGTGGGAGAGCTTCGACCCGCTCGCGGATCCGGACACGCGGGACCTGATCGCGGGCGGAAAGACCCTCGGGGTGTTCTACGTCGAATCTCCGGCCACGCGCCAGCTCCTTGGCAAGATGCGGAAGGGGGACTACGAGAACCTGGTCATCGCCAGCTCCATCATACGCCCCGCGGCCAACCAGTACATCCAGACCTTTGTCAAACGCCTGCACGGCGCCCCCTACCGGCCCCTGCACCCCCTTATCGAGCAGACCCTGGCGGAGACCTTCGGCGTCATGGTCTATCAGGAGGACGTCTCGCGGGTAGCCATCGATCTTGCGGGCTTTCCGATCGAGGAGGCCGACCGGCTGCGCAAGATCCTTTCAAAGAAGGATCGTGACCTGAAGCTGCCCGACATGCGGGAGCGCTTTTTCCGCGGCGCCCGGGCCCGCGGCGTTGCAGAAGAGACCGTCGTAAAGGTCTGGGACATGATCCTCTCCTTCGACGGCTATTCCTTCTGCAAGGCGCACAGCGCCTCCTATGCGCAGGTCTCTTACCGGGTGGCATACCTGAAGCGTTTCTACCCGCTGGAGTTCATGGCGTCCGTCATCAACAACGGGGGCGGCTTTTACGGCCGGCAGACGTATGTCGATGAGTGCCGTCGCATGGGTTTCCCGATCCTGCCGCCGGACGTCAACGCCAGCCGGTGGGAGTACACGGTGGAGGGCGGCGCGTCGGCCGGAGGCCCGACAGGCGCCCTGCGTGTCGGCCTCGGCCAGATCAAGGAGGCGCGGCAGGAGCTCGTGCAGGCCATCGTGGAGGAGCGCGAGCGGGGAGGGCCCTTCCTGGGCTTCCGTGATTTCTGTGCGCGCACCCCCTGCCGGTTCGAGGACATCCGGGTGCTCGTCAGGTCTGGCGCCCTTGACTCCGTCTCAGACGGATACACCCGTCCGCAGCTCTTCTTCCGCTGGCTGAACATTCGGAAGGAGGAGGGGCTCGGTTTTCTGCCCCCGGCCCCCCCGGTCGTCGGGGACTACCCGGCGCGGGTCAAGCTTTCTGACGAGGTGCGGACCCTCGGGATCGTGGTGACGCAGCACCCGCTCGCGCTCTTCCGGCCGCGTATCGCGCGGATCGCGGCGCGGCGCGGCCTGCCTCCCCTGGTGTCCTCCACCGACATCCCCCGCTTCCGGGGCCGCACGGTGTGGACGGCCGGTATCCTGGTGACGGGCAAGGAGGTTGCCACAAAGAAGCGGGAGCCGATGATCTTCGTGAGCTTCGAGGACGAGCTTGCCATATTCGAGACCGTTCTCTTCCCGCACGCGTTCAGCCGCTTCTATCCGCTGCTCGATGACGGCTGGGCTTTTCTGATCAACGGAAAGGTGGAGGACGACCTGGGAGCAGTGGCCGTGAGCGTGGAGCATCTCGAAATGGTGTCGAGAAGGAGAGGAGAGCAGGGCAGGGCAGGGGAGACGCCCACCGTGGCCGCTGCCGCGGTGCCCGACCGGCCACCGGTGTTCATGTGGGGCCGGTTCTAGACGGCTCTCTCTGGACAGCAGCGGAATGCCGACGATATACTGCCGCACATATGAGCGTGGTGATTCGCACCGAGCTGAGCTCGCGCGAGGTCGAGCTGGAGATGCGCAGCGACCTTACCGAGCTCACTGTCAATGAGTTCCGAACCGCCCTCTACGCGGAGCTGAACAAGCCGCATCCGATGGTAAGGCTTAATTTCGCAAACGTGCGCATCATCAACTCCGCCGCGCTTGGCGCCATCCTTCTGTTCCAGAAGAAGGCGCACGAGGAAGGAAAAGAGATCATGATTACGAAGTGCAGCGACGAGCTGCGCAGGACGATCATGGCGATCCGCCTCGACCGCATCATCGCGATGGAGGGCGAGGCGCCCCCCACGATCACGCGCTGACATTCCCTTTCTTTCGTCCGACGCGGGCGGCTAGCTCAGCTGGTTAGAGCGTCTGGTTTACACCCAGAAGGTCGGGGGTCCGAATCCCTCGCCGCCCATTCACTTTGAGGCGCATGCCCTTCTGCAATCCTCGTTGCGGCGGCATGAGCGGTTCGAACGCCGCATCCTCCGCTCCAATTTATGGACTCGAACGACGCACGGCGACTCTTGACGCCCGGCCTTGGTACCGTAAAATGGGCGCCCGGGATCAGGAGATTCAGGGGGCTGCCACGAGTCGATGGTTACCTGGGAGATCTCAGAACAGGAGGTTTGATTTTGAAAAATAAAAGATCTACTGAACAAGAACCGTCAAATGGAATGAATCCCAAGGTGGATTTCTATTTTACCAAAGCCAAGAAGTGGAAGGAAGA
>JBKQPS010000171.1:0-2692 GCA_052144915.1 Spirochaetia bacterium
TTTCTGGTGTCCAAGGAGGATTTCCCCCGCTCTGTCGCCTGGAACTCGTGTATCTTGCTGGTTGCTACGATCGCCGGCCCCGCCAACGGCGGGCTGCTGTACGCGGTCTGGCCCTCGTGCGTCTACGCGGTTTCCGCGGGCTGCTACGCATGCTCCGTGCTCCTGATTTCACGGGTCCGGGCGCGGCTGCACGTGGCCGCGGCCGCGAAGCCGGGGTTCGACGGACTGCTCGAGGGCCTCCGGTTCGTCTTCTCCCGGCCGACGATCCTCGGGGCGATTTCCATGGATCTCTTCGCCGTGCTCTTCGGCGGCGCCACGGCGCTGCTCCCGATCTACGCGAAGGACATCCTCCACGTCGGCCCGTGGGGGCTGGGATTCCTGCGCAGCGCGCCGGCCGTGGGCGCCGCGGCAATGGCGTTCGCCCTCGCCCAGCGGCCCCTGGCGCAGCGCGCCGGTGCGAGAATGCTCTCCTGCGTCGCGATCTTCGGAGTCATGACGATCGTGTTCGGCCTGTCCCGCTCATTCCCGCTTTCCCTCGCTGCCCTCGCGGTCCTGGGCGCATCGGACATGGTGAGCGTCGTCGTTCGGCAGACACTGGTGCAGATCAACACGCCCGACCAGAAGAGAGGCCGTGTGAGCGCGGTGAACTCCATATTCATCGGCGCCTCGAATCAGCTCGGCGAGTTCGAATCCGGGGTGACCGCGGCCTGGCTCGGGGCAGTGCCCGCGGCGGTGCTCGGCGGCGTCGGCACGCTCCTCGTCGTGATCCTTTGGACCCTGTTGTTTCCCTCTCTCCGCCGGGCTGACCGGCTCGACGCCGTGCCGCGCGCCGGCCCGGCGGCAGCCCCGGCGGCGGATCCGTGAGCGGGCACGGCGGATTGCCCCGCACGGAACAGCCGGTATACCCTCCAGAGCCGTGGCAAAGAGACGATACGAGGTGAAAGGAAACCACCTCGGCTTTCTCGTGAAGAGAACGCCGATCGGCCTCGGCCTTTTCACCCGGGAGGCGATTTCCCGCGGGACCCTCGTCGTGGAATACACCGGCGCGCTGCTCCCGAGCGAGGAGGCGTACCGCAGGGGCGGGCGCTACCTGTTCGAGGTCAACGCGCGCTGGATCATCGACGGCGCGGGCCGGGAAAACATCAGCCGCTACATCAACCACTCCTGCAGGCCGAACTGCGAGCCCCGCACGCGCGGCATGCGCGTGCTCATCTACGCGCGCCGCAACATCCGGGCGGGTGAAGAGTTGTCGTACGACTACGGAAAGGAATATTTCGACGACCTGATCAAGCCGAAGGGATGCAAGTGCGCGTATTGCAGGGGAAAAACCAGGAAGCCGAGGAAGGCGGCGAAGGCGACGTGAGTGGAGGGGGAACGCAACGGCGGGCCGGTCCGCCGAGGTTCCGATCGCCCCGCGGGGTCACTTCCCGGACCAGAACGCCTGGTCCCCGAGAGCGAGAAATCGCGGCTTGATGTTCCCATCGGCCGGGGCGACGAAAAGGCCGGGGGAGCCGTCCGCGGTGAGAGCCGTAAAGCCGACGTACCTGCTGTCCGGCGACCACATCGTGGAAGACCTCTGGTACTGGTCGAAGTACGGGAGGACGCTGAAGAAGCCCCGGGTGGGCGGAAAGCGCGCGATCACCCAGGTCTTCTCGCTGGCCGCATCATACCCCATGAGCCGGATGTAGGGAGCGTTCGGATTCTGCAGGAACATGGGATCGATATCCTCCGCCGAATCGGGGACTGCGAATGCGAGAGTGTGTCCATCCGGCGCCCAGAAAAACTCCAGGACCGGTGCTTCCTTCAGCGTGTGTCTCTTCGACCCCGCGCCGAGGTCGACGACGGTGAGCGTTCCTTCGGGAACCGGTTGGAGACTCGTCGCGGCGAGGTACGCGATCCGTTTCCCGTCGTGCGAGAACTCCACGAACGCGCTGCCCAAATCCGTGGCAATGGTGCGTTCTCCCGAGCCATCCAGCGCACGAAGGTGCACGGTGGAGACCGACTCCGAGGTGGAGGCGTAGGCGATGCTCTTCCCGTCGGGCGAAAAGCTCGGCGCCTGGAACATTCCCGGGTCGACCCGCATCTCCGAGCGGCTGAGGTCCGGCTCCAGGCTCAGCAGGGAGAGCCGTTCGCCGTCAGCTCCCGGGCGTCCGGTGTTGACGTGGGTCACCATGGAGAGGCTGTCCGCCCGCCAGTCCCAGTAGAACGGCGCCCCCCGGTCGAGGCTGCGGTAGCTTCCCTCGACACCGGCCGGCGCGATGCCCAGCTCGAGATTGTCCTCGCCCGCCACGGACGAAAGCAGGCTCACCTTCCTCGAGTCGGGTGACCAGTAGAGGTAGAACGGCCGCAGGCGCGAACCGGAGAGGACACGCGTGAGATTCCGCCCGTCCCGCAAAGCGGTGAAGAGCGATGCTTCGGTCACCTCGTTGGACTGGTTCACTGTCATCCTTGCGAAGGCCAGCATCCTGCCGTCGGGCGACCAGGCGGGAGACATGTAGAGGACCGTCGCGTTGCCTTGCGCCCCCGCGTCCTTCGTCAGCGCCCGGGCGGTGCCGCCTTTCTGATCGACGACGTGGACGTTTCCGTCCGGTGCGATGAAGACGATGAGCCCGACGCGCCTCTCGAAGAATCTCAGGAGGGGGCTCTGGGCGGACTGGGCTCCCCGCATTCCGCAGGAGCTCAGCATCACCGC
>JBKQPS010000172.1:0-5602 GCA_052144915.1 Spirochaetia bacterium
AAGCGCTGGCTGCTGGAGCTGGTGAAGACCCGGTGGGTCGCCGGCTGGGATGATCCGCGCATGCCGACTCTCGTCGGCCTGCGCCGGCGAGGGTATACGCCGGAATCCATCCGTGATTTCGTCTCCCGCGTGGGGATGTCCAAGACCCCGAGCACGGTGGACATCGCGCTGCTCGAGCACTGCCTGCGGGAAGATCTCAACAAGCGCTGCCGGAGGGCCATGGCCGTGCTGAAACCCGTGAAGCTCCTGATCGAGAACTGGCCCGCGGGGAAGGTGGAGGAGATCGAGGCAGTCAACAATCCGGAAGATCCCTCGGCGGGGTCCCGCACCGTGCCATTCACCGGTGAGCTGTTCATCGAGCAGGACGACGTGCGGGAGGTTCCGCCGCCCAAGTACTACCGCCTGTATCCCGGAAACCAGGTGCGGCTTCGCTACGCGTACATCGTCACGTGCACGGGGGTGCGCAAGGACCCGGCCACGGGAGAGATCCGCGAGGTCCTGTGCACCTATGACCCGTCCACGCGCGGAGGCAACGCCCCGGACAACCGCAAGGTGAAGGCGACAATCCACTGGGTTGCTGCCGGGCATTCGATCCCTGCCGAGGCGCGGCTGTACGATCACCTCTTCACGGCGGAGTTCCCGCAGGAAGTGGCCGCGGGAGTCGATTGGATGGAAACGATCAATCCGGCCTCCCTGGAGATCGTGCAGGAAGCCCGGGTCGAGCCAGGCCTTGCCCGCGCCCGGCCGGGAGACAGGTTCCAGTTCGAGCGCCTTGGCTATTTCGTGGTGGACCAGGACAGCACTTCCGGCCGCCTGGTGTTCAATCGATCGGTGTCCTTGAAGGATGCCTGGGCGAGGATCGAGAAAAAGGAAGCGTCGGGCAAGACACGCGCGGCGGGTTGAGGGGCACGGAACGGGGCGTGCGCGACGGCGCCCGTGGGGGAGGGATGCGGCGCCCCGGCGAAAGAGGCCGCATCCGCTGCACAGCATTCGTCATGCAGCGTTTCCCGTGAATGCTGTCAGGACGGTGTGCTGGTTTCCTGGTCCTTCTTCGAGTCTGGCTCGGGATCTTCTGCCGCGGCGCCAGCCTCCGCTTCCGTGGGAGCCTGTTCGATGGGCAGCCCGTCGAGCCCGAACTGGACGGTGGGAATGGCGGCCAGCCTGTCGCCTTCCGGCGCATCGGCATCGCCCTTGTTGAATCGGCGCTGCCTCTTTTCTTCCTGTTTCTTCAGCCGGGCCAGTTCCTTGCGGCGCTTCTCGCTCTGATATGGCGATCTGCCCATCGGGTACTCCTCTCTGCGCGCTGCGCACTGCGGTCACGCGGCGCTTCGCAACGTTCTGAACGTGAGGTCTGGGGCGAAAAAGGGAGGCCCGGCCCGGACGCGAGTCCTGACCGGCGCCTCCCCTGTCCGAACGGGCCGTTCGCCTAGTAGTAGCGGCTCCGGCTTCCCCCGCTGCGGTTGCTGTCGCGCGGCTTGTCGTTCGCCTCGTTGACCTTCAGCTGCCGGCCGTCCAGCTCCCTGCCGTTCAGCGCGGTCATCGCCGCGCGGGCGGCGTCCTCCGACGCCATTTCCACGAAGCCGAAGCCCTTCGCGCGCCCGGTGTAGCGGTCAGTGATGACGTTCACGGACACCACCTCTCCGTACTGGGCGAAGAGCTGCCGAAGCGTGTCTTCGCTCGTGTTATAGTTCATGTTGCCGACATAGATTTTCTTTGCCATGTCGATCCCCCTTTTCGAGCGGGCCTTTCACCAGTGGTGAAGTCTCCCCCGCCGTGCCAGATGTGAACAGAACCTGTCGACGACAGGCTCACGACGCTCCTGTGGACAGGGCGTGCGGCATGTCTGGGCGATGGCAGCAATTCGTCGAAATGGGGGAAAAAGAATGGATTCGAAGGGAAAGGATTACTTTATGGGGCAGTAATTCGATCACTCGAGCTTCTTCCAGATTCACCCCTGGGCGGCATACATCGCATCAGATGCAATCCCGCGTCTGCCAGAACATCACTCCGCGCGCCTGTACTCGGGAACGCGGTATTCCTGCGCCAGTCAGTCCTGTTTCAACGAAACCATCCAAAGACCGACCGGAATACGAGAAAAATCATATAGGAAACCGCCGGGGGAGTCAAGACAATGATGCACCGATTCCTTGACACCCTCCGGGGTGCCGGATAGCATCATCACGGCATCGCCATGGGTGAAATGAGCTTTCTTTTGGCCATTTTCGCCGTCATCGAGCATCTGAACAAGTCGGAGCTCACGACGACGAGCAAAAAGCTCATCATCGCCTACGTCAACGAGGCAAAAGGGCTCTCGTTCATGGAGAAGGCGCGCACCGCGGTGCGCCGCTACACGCAGCTGGTCCTCCCATCCCTGGAGAGCATTCAGCAGAAGTCGAAGACCGTGGAGCTCGATTCCCTGGACCACCTCGTGCTGAAGCTCGAATACGAAGCCTCCCGGCTGCGGAAGGTCAGTTCCTGAGCTCCCACAGCGATCGGCCGAGGAATCCTCCGACGATGAGAAATGTGGCCGCCGGGGAAACCCACTGGGGCACCCGCACCCCGAAGCCTTCGCACATCATGAGCGCGCCGAGGACGAGCAGGGAGTACATCGCCCCGTTCTTGATGTAGCGCAGCCGCCGGATGCGCGCGATGTTTCCCACCGTGACCTGGCGCACGATGATCGCGCCCAGCCCGTTGCCCAGGATGATGATCGGCACGGACAGGGTGAACGCAAAGGCACCCAGCACGCCGTCCACCGAAAATGTCATGTCGATGATCTCGAGGTAGAAAATCTTGCTCATGTCCGACAGCGCGCCGGAAACGAGCCGCTTCTCCTGCGCCTCGGCGTTCTCCTTGAACCCGTGCGTGAGGAAGAACAGGGTCGAGCCGACGACGGCGGAAAACGCCACCAGCTTGCCGGTGCGCAGCGAGAACCAGACCGTGAGAGCCAGGAACACCGAGGCCACGGCGAAGAACCATGCCCCCTGGGAGGCGAAGAGTTTCTCCACGCGGAGCTCCAACTGCCGGGGCTCCAGGAACAGCCAGTGGAGAAACAGCAGCACGAGGAACACCCCGCCGCCCATGAGCAGGATCGGCGCCGCCTGGTCCACCGACGCTTTCACCCGGGCGTCGCTGGAAAAGGCGGCAACGAACGCGCCGATCGGTCCCTGGTCGGGAAGGGCGAGCCACACGATGAGCCAGGGCAGGAGTCCGCGGACGACGAACACCGCGAAAAGAAGTCCCCACACCAGAAACCAGCGCCGTGCACGGGCTGCCATTCCCGCGAGGACCCCCGCGTTGATGATCGCATTGTCGACGCTGGAAACCGTCTCGAACACGGCCAGCCCGAGGATCGTCAGCGCAATGCCGGGGATCGACATGGCGCATCCTACCCCGGCCCGGGCCTTGATGCCACTGCCTCCCGCGGGTACTGTTGCCCATCGATACGCGACTCCTCGACGCCCGTGCCCTTCTCCTCGGCCCCTCGACGCGCAGGGCACGAGTCGCGTTCCTCCCGCGGCTCGACGCGGCAACCCGGGGGCCGGCCGCGGGAGGAGCAGGGTGAAGGACGGGGAGCGGCTCGTGGAGGGCACCGAGCCGCTGACCCGCCTGCCCTTCGGGGTGAGCCCCTTCTACGCCGGTCTTGCCCGCACCGGGGACCCGGGGTCCGATCCCATCGCCGCGCAGTACGGTCCCTCGGAGAAAGAGCAGGTGGTGCTTCCCTACGAGTCCGCCGACCCGATCGGGGACACCCGCTATCTCGTGACCGAGCGCCTCGTGCACCACTACCGGGACCGCGCCCTGCTTCTCGTCAGCGATCGGTGCGCCACCTACTGCAGGTTCTGCTTCCGAAGGCATTTCACGGGACACGGCGGAGGCCGAATCTCGGCCGCGCAGCTGGAGGAGGCCTGCGCGTACCTTGCCCGCACGCCTGCGGTCCGGGAAATCCTTCTCTCCGGCGGGGATCCGCTGATGCTTTCGGACGCCGAGCTGGCCCAGGTGATGGACAGGCTCACCCAGGTGGATCCGGACTTCATCATCCGCGTCTGCACGCGCATGCCGGTGGTCCTCCCGTCGCGCGTGACAGGGGACCTGGCGAGGATGCTGGGCAGCTTCGGTTCAGTGTGGGTCGTCGTCCACGCCAATCACCCCCGGGAGCTCACCGACGAGTTCCGACGCGGCATTCGGCTCCTGATCGGCGCCGGCGTGCCCGTTCTCAACCAGTCGGTGCTGCTGCGGGGAGTCAACGACGACGCGGACACCCTCGAGCAGCTCTTCCGCGGGCTGGTGCGATCCGGCGTGAAGCCCTACTACCTTTTCCAGGGGGACCTCGCGTCGGGAACGGCCCATTTCCGGGTTCCGCTGCAGCGCGGCATCGAGCTGATGGGGGAGCTTCGCCGAAGATTGTCCGGACTGGCGCTGCCGACGTATGCGGTGGATGTGCCGGGCGCCGGCAAAGTGCCCGTGGAATCCGGGCTCCTCCGCACCGAGCAGGCTTCGTATGTGCTTCGCGGCCCGGATGGCGGGGAGTACCGCTATCCCCGCGAAGGAGACCGGTCCGCCTACTGATCCCCGCCCCAGATCACCACGGGCCCCTGGCCCGCCTGGGCGGCGCGCTGCGTCTTGCTTTCCCCCGCCGCGGGAGCCAGGTCCGCGAATCGCGACGCCATGTCCGGGTCTGACTTCTGCACTTTCGCGAAATACACGGCCGAGTTTGCGGCATCTCCCTTCGTGGAGTAGATACGGGCTGCCAGCAGGTTCAGCAGGGCCGAATCGGCGTTCCGGGCCAGCCCCTGCTTCACTGCCTGCAGGGCCCCGTCGGCATCGTTGGAGAGGAGACGCACGTTCGCCAGGTTCACGTACGGAGAAACCAGCGCCGGGTCGGCCGTGATCGCGGAGCGGAACGCGGTCTCCGCTTCCTTCATCCTCCCGAACAGCGCGTGGAGGATTCCCTCCTGTACGCGCAATTTCACGGCCTGCCGGCCCGTGAGAGTGGCAAGAGTCGCGTCAATGCTTTTCAACCTCGCCGTGTACAGGGTGTCGGTCAGGCCCGCAAGGGAGGCCGCGTAGGCCGCGTCTACCCGGGAGGCCGCGGGCTCGGCCACCGTGAGCGATCCCGCGGGAAGGGGAAGCGCCGGGAAGGAGTCACGCATCTCCGAAACAGGGATGAACTCGAAAGGCCCCGAGGCGGAGTACCTCCGCACGAGCTCTGACGCGGAAGCCCAGGCAGCCATGAAGCCCTGGGACAGGATCGTCGTCTCCACGGGGATCCATACCTTGCCGTTCTTGGCGATGACCTCAAGACCGTTGCCGCGCAGGTACGGGGCGTTTTCCGCCGGCTCGTCGGTGTCGAAGGCGGCGAAGATGTGCCCCGGGGTGGTGAGGGCCGCGGTGCGGATCCCGACGGACTCCAGGAGTGAACAGAGCAGGGCGGTCGTGTCGCTGCAGTCTCCCGTGCGGTTGTACAGCGTGATGCGCGGAAAGTGGACCGTGTCGATGATCTCGGCTTTTCCCAGCGCTTTCGAAAAAGGGGCGTCCAGGTTCTGCACGTAGGTGATGCCGTACGCTCCCAGTGAGTCGCAGATCCTGATCGCCTGCAGCA
>JBKQPS010000173.1:0-8753 GCA_052144915.1 Spirochaetia bacterium
GCCCGCATTCCCTTCCACGGACAGGGTGGAGACGTTGAAGCGGCGAGGAGTTCCGTCGCGGTCCTCGATCACAACTTCGATTTCCCGCGGCGAGGGATTCTCTCCGACTCCGATCTCTTTCAGGAACTCCTTTTCGCGGGCAAAAATGTCGGTGCTGCGCAGGCCGGTGGCTTTCAGGAAGACTTCGTTGAAAAAGACGATCTTGCCTTCCCGGTTGACGATGAGGAAGCCGTCCGAGATTTCTTCGATGATTTTCAACAGGACTTCTGTCACTGATGTCCTTTCAGCCGGATCAGGTACGGTACCACCGTCGCACGCGCGCTGTCAATTCGGGCGAAATCTCTCTATACTATCGGGCAGGAGCAGACAATGAAAAGTGTCCACATTGCCCTCTTCCTTCTGCTCAGCGGGTGCGCCGCAGCGTGCGCGGCGGACCTGGGCGCCGTGTGGACCCCCGTGGTGCCGGAGGCCCGCGACACGTGGCTGCGGAGCGAGGGAACCCTGGACGCGGGCTCGTTCGCGCTCCTCGCCGGACCGACAATCGCGACGGAAGAGATCTCCCTCGACGGCGTGGCGCTCGCTCCTCCGGCCGTCGGCGGCGTTCCCCGGTACCGCGGCTTTCTCCTCCCGAGGATGGAGACCCGTTCCACTCACGTGATCACCGTCCGGTTCCACCAGGCGGTCGCCGAAGAGCCGGCACCCGTGCTCGCGATCGTTCCGCGGGCGGGGCTTCCTCCCCTCCTGGCCCTGCTGAATTTCCCGTTGGTCCCCGTGAGGATATTTGCCGGGCTTCTCTCCCTCCTGCTGTCGATCCAGTTCCTGGCCCTTGCCCGGCGGCAGCGGGCGCGGGAGACCTACGTGCTCGCCCTCGCCCTGTTCCTGAACGCTCTCGCAGAGCTCGTTCCGTCTTTTCTCTCGACATTTCTGCCCCTCTCGGCGGCGGCGCGGATCTCGAACATCGCGTTCCTCGCCGCCGCGCTCCTGGTGGCGCAGTCGATTCTTTCGCTGTTGAAGGCGAACAGGGTCGCGTACCTGGTCCCGCTCCTCGCCCCCCCGCTGCTCGCGGGGTGTGTCGTCGTCTTCGCTCCTGACACCTTCGTGCTGAGCCTGGCGAACACGGTGATGCGCGGTCTCATCGCGCTGTCATTTGCGGCGATCGCGATCCTCGCCGGGATCAGCCGCGCGCGCGCGGGATTCAAGCGCGCGGTTCAGCCCATGTTCATTGCCCTCGCCCTTTTCCTCGGGCTCGCCGCCGGATTCCTGGGAAACTATCTCCTTCCCGGAAGCGGGCTGTTCGCGTTCCTTCCGGGCATCATCATCGCGCTCTTCCAGAGCTGGCGGTTCACCTCTGATCTCCTGCGGACGCAGGGGATGTACCGCCAGACCAGCCAGGAGCTGATCGAGAGGATCGAGACGGACTGGGAAATGATCGAGCGCATCCGCGAGGGCAAGGAGCTGCTGGAAAAGCGCAACGTCGACATCATGAAGCTTTCGGGCAAGCTGCTGGAGAGCGCGCAAAAGCAATCCTTCACCCTCGGGGGGCTCATCGTGTCCCTCGAGGAGGCGGGCACCGGGGAATCACGGGTCGTCGCGAAGGAGAAGGACATCCTCGGCTACACCGAGCAGGTGGACAGGCTCATCACGAGCTTCAACGCGCAGATCCAGGAGACGCTGGAAGAGATGGAGGCGCTGTACCAGCGGTCCATCGTGATCAGGAAGGCCGTCAGCCAGATCATCGGGATCGCGGAGAAGACGCACATGCTCTCCCTGAACGCGTCGATCGAGGCGGCGAAGGCCGGCACGGCAGGAAAGGGATTCAGCGTCGTCGCACAGGAGATCCGCAAGCTCGCGGACCTCACCCGCACCGTGTCCGATCAGGTCAGCGCCACGATCAGGGACACGAACCGGGGCGTGGAAAAGGGCGTCGGACGAATCAAGGGACTGGGCACGGGCTTTTCGGAGATCGTCAAGCGAAGCGAGGAAATCCGTACCATGGTATCGGACAACTCGCGCGCCCTCGAGGATGTCAGCCGGGCGCACACGCAGATCCAGGACGGGCTCGCCGGCGTGGATGCGCTCATCAGGTCCATTCTCGAAGTGTCCCACGACATGCGCGAGATGACCGACCGCCTGGCGGCCGCCTTCTCGTGGTTCGGGGAAACCCTCAAGCTGAAAGAAGAGTCGGCCGGCGCGCTCCCGTCACACCCGCCGATCGGCGAGGTCCCGGATACCCCGGCACGCGACGGCCAGGAACCGGACGGCGTGGCCGAGCCCGTCGAGGTCGAGGAAATCCCCGCGGAGGGCTGAAGTGCGCACGGAGGTTACGGGGTGGGCGCGTCTCCTATCAGGCATAGCCACTCGGCTTCCGCCGCGAGCTCCTCTCCGACGAAGGCCTTCCCCGACTGGCGCAGCATCGACTTGCTGCTCCGCAGCGTCCGCACGACGCACCGCACCTCGTCGCCCGGCCTTACCTGCCGGCGGAATTTCGCCTTCTCGACCGACGCGAGAAAGAAGATCCCCGACGCGCCGGATGCCATCCGGACGCCCGCGCCGCCGCACTGCGCGAGGGTTTCGATGAGGAGCACCCCCGGTACCACGGGGTAGTGAGGAAAATGCCCGGCGAAAAATGGCTCGGCTCCGGTGAACCGCCGGTACGCCACCACTTCTTCAGCATCCGCTTTCTCGATCCTGTCGACGAAGAGGAATGGATCCCTGTGGGGAAGGAGAGACTTGATGTCGGTCATGCGCGGAGACTACCACGATCCGGCGTGAATTGACACTGCCGGAAGGGAATGCTAATTTCCGACTAATTTAGTAAAGGAACCAGCTTGAAGTGACGCGCCCTTCCAGGCTCGAACAAGAGGTTGAAACATGGAACTGAAAGATCTGTACGCGCTGATGGAGAGATTCGAAAAAAGCGGACTGTCGGAAATCCTCTACAAGAGGAAAGACGGCGACGAGGTGTGCCTGAAAAAAGCCGGGCCTGTCCCTGTGTATGCGCCGCCTGTCTATGCTCCCGCCGCCGCTTCTCCGTCAGCGCACCCGGTCCATGATGCCCCTCCCATGAAGCACAGCGCAGACACGGAGTTCATCCGTGCTCCCCTGGTCGGCACATTCTACCGCGCTCCCGCCCCTGACGCGCCTCCCTTCGCGGAGAAGGGGGACGTCGTGCGGAAGGGAAAGCCCCTGTGCATTCTGGAAGCCATGAAGCTGATGAACGAGTACCAGGCCGAGTTCGACATGGAGATCGTGGCGATTCTCGTGGACAACGGCAACATGGTGGAGTTCGGCGCGCCTCTTTTCGAGGTCCGCCGGGTATGATCCAGAGTCTCCTGATCGCCAACCGGGGGGAGATCGCCGTCCGCATCATCCGCACCTGCCGCGAGATGGGGATCCGGACCGTGGTGGCGCACTCCCAGGCGGACACGGATTCGATGCCGGTCCGGCTTGCCGACGAACACGTGTGCGTCGGTCCCCCTCCGGCGGCCGAAAGCTACCTCAACGTCCGCAACCTCGTGACGGCGGGCGTTCTGTCAGGGTGCG
Organism: Spirochaetia bacterium; assembly: GCA_052144915.1. GTDB lineage: Bacteria > Spirochaetota > Spirochaetia > SZUA-6 > Fen-1364 > Fen-1364. The sequence goes on from JBKQPS010000173.1 coordinate 3,544, forward strand.
ACGCGCTGCACCCGGGTGTCGGTTTTCTCGCGGAGAACGCCGGATTTGCCCGCGACGTACGGGAGGCCGGGCTCGTCTTCGTGGGTCCGGAGCCGGAAGTCATCGAGCTGCTCGGCGACAAGATCCGCGCGAAGCACTCGGCGAAAGACCTCGGCATCCCCGTGATCCCGGGCAGCTCCGGTTCGGTGGGCATCGCCGAGGAGGCCCTGCACGCCGCGGATGCCATCGGGTACCCGGTGATCGTCAAGGCCGCCGCGGGCGGAGGGGGCAAAGGCATGCGCATCGTGCACAGCGGCAGCCAGCTCGCCGACGTGCTGGCCATCGCCTCGCAGGAAGCGGAGAAAGCCTTCTCCGACGGCACGGTCTACCTGGATAAGTACCTGGAGAACCCCCGGCACGTGGAGATCCAGATCGTCGCCGATCAAAAGGGCAGCGTCGTCCACCTCGGGGAGCGTGACTGCACGGTGCAGCAGAACCACCAGAAGCTGATCGAAGAGAGTCCCTCGCCCGTCGTGACCTCCGCCCTGCGCGCGAAAATGGGCGAAGACGCCGTGCGTCTGCTCCGGGGACTGGGATACACCGGGGCGGGCACGGTCGAGTTCCTCGTCAAGGACGGGAAGCACTATTTCATGGAAGTCAACGCGCGCGTCCAGGTCGAGCACCCTGTCTCGGAGATGGTGACCGGCGTCGACATCATCCGCCAGCAGCTGCTCGCCGCCAGCGGCGAGTCCCTGGAGGTCGCCCAGGACCAGGTGCGGCTAGGGGGGTATGCACTGGAGTGCCGCATCAACGCCCGGTCGGCGGGACGCGTGACGCAGTTCACGAGCCCGGGCGGTTTCGGGGTGCGGATGGACACGTTTCTGTATGCCGGCTACCACGTGCCCCCGTGGTACGATCACCTCGTGGCAAAGCTCATCGTCTCCGGGCAGAACCGCATGGAAGGCGTTCGCCGCATGGAGCGGGCCTTGTCCGAGCTGGTCATCGAGGGAATCGAGACAAACATCGAGTCGCAGAAGAAGATCCTGGCGCATCCCCGGTTCCGCTCGGGGGACTACGGGACCGGCTTTCTCGGAGAAGTCCTGAAGGAGGGCGCCCTGTGAAAGACAGCAAGGGGATCCAGGGTTGGATCCGCGATCTCATCGAGCACCCGGTGAAGAGGAAACGCGACGAGCGCTCCGTCCTCGACGAAACGAATTCCTGCCTCTCCTGCCACCGCCGGCTCACCGCGCACGAGCTGGAGGCGACTCTCTACACCTGCCCGCACTGCCAGCACCACTTCCGTCTCACCGCCTGGGAGCGCATTCACATCACCGCGGACGAGGGCGTGTTCCAGGAGCTGTCCGCGGACATCGAGACCGCCAATCCCCTGGAGTTCCCCGACTACGAGGAAAAGCTGGCGGCCGCGTCGCGGAAAACAGGGATCACCGAGGCGGTTGTCACCGGCCTGTGCAAGGTGGACGGGTACGAGGTGGTGCTCGCCGTCATGGATTTTCGTTTCATCGGCGGCAGCATGGGCTCGGTTGTCGGAGAAAAGATCATGCGCGCCATGCTCGTGGCGGCGGAGAAGAAGCTCCCCATGATCGTCTTCACCTCCTCGGGCGGCGCGCGGATGCAGGAGGGGATCCTTTCCCTGATGCAGATGGCGAAGACCGCCGTGGCCACCCAGGCCCTGGAGAAGGCCCGCTGCCCCTACTTCGTGATACTCACGGACCCCACGACGGCCGGTGTGCTCGCCTCCTTCGCGATGCTCGGCGACGTGACGCTCGCGGAACCCGGGGCCCTCATGCGGTTCGCCGGCGCGCGGGTCGTGGCCGGCACCATCCGGGAGAAGGTCCCCGAGAACTTCCCGCTCTCCCAGTACCACCTCGAGCGCGGCTTCATCGACCTCGTGGTTCCGAGGCTGGAGCTGAAGAAGCGCCTGGGCTTCTTCCTGAAGACGCACGCGCCGGCGCCGGGAGGACGAGAATGAACGAAAACCCGCTGCGGGAAAAAATGACCGAGCTGAAGGCGCTGGCGGAAAAGGTCAACGTCGACATCAGCAGGGAGCTCGCCGAGCTCGAGCTGAAGCTCCGGTCCCCGCGTCCCGCCGAGAACGAGGCGTGGCGGAGGGTGGAGCTTGCCCGCCATCCGGAGAGGCCCACGACCCTCCAGTACGCCGAGAAGATCTTCGATGACTTCATCGAGCTGCACGGGGACCGGAACTACGGGGACGACTCTGCCCTGGTGGGAGGGATCGGCATCATGAACGGGCTGCCGGTCACGTTCTTCGGCCACCAGAAGGGCCAGAACATGAAGGAGAACCTGAAGCGCAACTTCGGGATGGCACACCCCGAGGGCTATCGAAAGGCGCTGCGGCTCGCTCACCAGGCGGCGAAGTTCGGCCGGCCCATCCTCTCCTTCATCGACACCCCGGGGGCGTACCCCGGGGTGTCCGGCGAGGACCGTGGAAACAGCCAGGCCATCGCCCTGAACATGAAGGAGTTCGCGATCCTGCCGGTGCCCATCATCGCCACCATTCTCGGCGAGGGCGGCTCCGGGGGGGCCATCGGAATCGGGGTGGCCGACATCGTGCTGATGATGGAGAATGCCTACTACTCGGTGATCACGCCGGAAGGATGCGCGTCGATCCTGTTGAGGGATTCCTCGAAGGCGCGGGAAGCCGCTGCCTTGCTCAAGCTGACGCCCCAGGACCTCCTGCGCTTCCGCGTCGTCGACAGGATCGTGGCCGAGCCCGCGCAAGGGGCGCACAAGGACCCCGACGCGGCTGCCGCGGCGCTGAAGGCGGACATCCTCACGTCCCTGAACGTGCTCTCCCGACGGAGCGTCGAATCGCTTCTCTCCCAGAGGAACCAGAAATTCCTGAGCCTGGGGGTGTTCATCGAGGAAGAAGCCCGGCGGAAGAGCCTCCTGCAGCGCCTGAGGGACTTTTTCTAGCGCGACAGGCGCTCACGCGAAGCACGCGGGCAGGGCAGGGCACAGGGGCAAGTTCCGCGAATCTAAGCGCACCGCAAATCCCGGCGGCCGGTGTGAAACATTGCGAAGAATGACGAGACCGCAAAGAGGTTGCACTTTGCGCATTTTTCGCAATGCGGGGAGGTGGGTGCCGACTGGCGCGCCCGTAGGCGCGGCCTGGCAGTGGGGCTACAGGGCGCCTCCTGTACATCCCTGTACTCAGCGCCCTTCGGCATCCAGCACCCGCACGCGCAGTGGGCCTACAGGATCCCGAACTTCTTCCCGGCTTTTCCCGCGATTTCGAGAATCCGCTCGCACTCCTCGTCGGTGTGGATGGCCATGTACGAAGTGCGGATCAGCGTACTGTCGGGCGGCACGGCGGGGCTGAGCACGGGGTTCGTGAAAACGCCCCCGTCGAACAGCTCGCGCCAGAAAAGGATCGTCTTTTCCATGTCGCCGATGAGAAGCGGCACGATCGGAGTTTCGGAAACGCCGACATTGAACCCCAGCGACTTGTAGCCGGCGATCATCCGGCGGCCGATCTCCTGGAGACGCCGCACGCGCTCGGGCTCCTTCTCGATGATTTCCAGGCAGGCCGAAACGGAGGCGATGGTGGCCGGCGGCATTGCCGCGCTGAAGATCAGTGCCCGCGCCTGGTGCTTGATGTAATCGACGACGTCATGATCGCCGGCCACGAAGCCGCCCAGCGACCCGAAGGACTTGGAGAAGGTGCACATCAGGATGTCCGCGTAGTTCTTCACGCCGTAGTGCTCTTCCGTTCCCCGACCGGTGGGGCCCAGGACGCCGAGGGCGTGGGCCTCGTCGAGGTAGAGCCGTGCCCCGTATTGCGCGCACAGCTCCTTCATCCGGGGGAGCTTCACGATGTCCCCCTCCATACTGAACACGCCGTCGGTGACGATCAACTTGGCCGCGTCCCTCGGTTCCTCGGCGAGAAACTTTTCCAGGCTCTCCATGCTGTTGTGCAGGTAGCGGTGCACGCGCACTTTCCCCCGCATGCCCGCCGCGAGGAAGATTCCGTCCATGATGGAGGCGTGGTTGAGCTTGTCGGAGAAGATGTGCTCGTCCCTGTTCAGCAGGGCCGAGATGGCGCCAAGGTTGGTCTGGTAGCCGGTCGTGAAGCATAGGGCGCTCTGGCGGCCGACGAATCTCGCCAGGCGCGCCTCCAGCTCCTCGTGCAGGGCGAGGGTGCCGTTGAGGAATCTCGAGCCCGAGCAGCTCGTGCCCCACTTCCGGGTGGCCTCGATGGCGGCTTCCTTCACGCGGGGATCCCACGAGAGACCGAGGTAGTTGTTCGAGCCCGCCATGATGAGTTCCTTGCCCTCGATGACGACCCGTGTGCCCCGGCTTTCTTCGATCGGGATGAAGTACGGGTAGAGGCCTTTCTCCTTGGCAGCTTTCGCCTGGTCGAACGTGTAGCACTTGTCGAAGATGTCCAAGCCGCCCTCCTCAGTTTTCGTGATTCCAGCATAGTGATACACGGAGAGTGCAGGCGTGTAAAGGAGGTCAACGCGCGCGCCGGGCGAACCGGCGCCACGTTTCACTGCGAAAGAAGGGATTCGAAGAGCGTGATCCTCTCCTGGCTCGTCCACTCCGGCCCGTCGATCCCGATCTTCCTGCCCACCAGCAAGCCTCCCTTGTCCACCACGTAGTTGGTGGGAATGGCGCGCGCTTCGTAGACACCGCCGCCGACTTCACCGGTGGAATCCAGGAGCACGGGGAACGTGTATCCCGCGGACTTCACGAACTGCGCGACCGTGGCCTTGTCTTCCATCATGTCGACCGCCACCACCTCGAAGCCCTTGTCCTTGAGCTTCTTGTACAGCGTCTGCATGGCGGGCATTTCCTGCTTGCACGGGCCGCACCATGTGGCCCAGAAGCTGAGGAGCACCACCTTCCCCTTGAAGGAGGACAGGCTCACCTTGCCGCCGTTCAGCGACTCCAGGGAGAAGTCCTCTGACATGACTTCCTGTTTGGGGGCTTCCAGCCCGGCGCTCTTGAGCTGGTCTGCGATCACCGCCTTCGAAACGGGCGCTTTTGCGGCGGGAGCTTTCGGGCTGCAGGAGAGTACCACGAGCAGGGCGAGCGGGACAATCGGGAGGACCAGTCTTCTCATTATAGGTGAAAGATATGCATGGCCAAGGCTTCCGGCAACGTGTGCGGCAGCAGAAGGCCTACACAGAGCACGACTGTATTGTACGCGCCGTGCGCAATGGCCACCACGTGGAGGCTGCGGCGCC
>JBKQPS010000174.1:0-12555 GCA_052144915.1 Spirochaetia bacterium
CCCGAATGGAAAGACAAGGTGAAGCACCGGCAGTGGGTCGGAGGCGACACCCTGAACATCTCCATCGGACAGGGCGACGTGACCATGACGCCGCTGCAGCTCGCCGACACGCTGGCGATGATCGTGAACGAGGGCGTCGTCTACCGGCCGCACGTGCTCCTGCGGACCACCGACCCGCGCACGGGCCAGGTGATCAGCGAGACGAAGCCCGAAATCCTGCACGAGTCCCCCGTCAGCCGCCAGTCTTTTCAGACCGTTCAGCAGGCGCTGCGCGGGGTCATCACGAGAGGGACGGCGGCACCCGTCATCACGACGAAAGCGGTGGACATCGCCGGCAAGACGGGCACGGCACAGCTCGTGGCCGGGGTGGAGACCAAGTCCTGGCATTCGTGGTTCGCCGCGTACGGTCCCTACGAGTCGGCGTCCCCCGACGACCAGGTCGTGGTCGTCGTCATGGTGGAAGCCTCGGACAATTGGGAGTGGTGGGCGCCAAAGGCCGCGAACCTCATCTTCCAGGGCATCTTCGCGCACCAGACGTATGACGAGGCGCTGGCGACGCTGAAGCCGTGGTACGCGCCCGTCGTGGGGAGGGTGGATTGAGGAAGCTGACCCTGGCCTCCTTCGACATGGTTCTCTTCGGCTCGACCTGCATCCTGCTCGGGATCGGAATTCTCTTCATCTACTCCAGCGGGATCAACGCGAACGGCGTGCAGGTCTCGGCCGAGTTTCTCCGCCAGATCGTTTGGTCGCTGACCGGGCTCGTCCTGCTCGTGTGCTTCGCGCTCCTCAGCTACACGACGCTGCGGATGTTCTCCCTCTCCCTGTACGCCGGCTGTCTTTTTCTGCTGCTCCTCACCCTGGTCATCGGCCGGCAGGTCAACGGCGCACGGTCGTGGCTGGGGTTTTCGGAAATCGGCATCCAGCCCGCCGAGTTCATGAAGATCGCGGCGATCCTCTTTCTCGCCGCGTATTTCACGGGAATCGGGAACGGCATTCGGGAGCTCCCCCGTTTTCTCCTCGGCCTCGTGATCATCCTGATTCCGATCGCCCTGATCCTCCTGCAGCCGGACATGGGCGAGGCCCTTGCGTTCCTTCCCATATTCCTGTTGATGGGCTTCGTCGGGGGAGCGCAGGTCCGGCACCTGCTGTTCATCCTGTTCGCCGGGGTGCTCGCCTTCGTCCTGGCCGCCATTCCGACCCTCCACGCCCGGGCGGGCCTCACCGGCGCCTCCTTTTTCGGGCTGCTTTCGGACCCCGACATCATGAAGTACCTTCTTCTTGCGGCAGCCGTAGTCGCGGGGCTGGCTTTCGCCGGCTGGCGGTCGTTTCGTCAGAAATATTTCTTATGGATCGCGTGGACCGCCGCGCTCGTCGTGACCGGGGGTTTCCTGTCCGTCGCCCTCCGCGTCGTCCTCAAGGATTACCAGATCATGCGGCTCGTGATATTCGTCAATCCGCAGATCGATCCCCAGGGAGCGGGCTGGAACATCATCCAGTCGGTGACGGCGATCGGCTCGGGCGGCCTGCACGGGAAAGGCTGGCTGCACGGCACGCAGAGCCACTACCAGTTCCTTCCTCAGCAGAGCACGGATTTCATATTCTCGATCCTCGCTGAGGAGTGGGGATTCCTCGGCGCCCTGCTCGTGTTTGCACTTTTTCTCGCCATTCTCCTGCGGGGTATCAGTATCGTCTGGGCTTCGCGCGAAGACTACGCGATGCTCGCGGGAACCGGGATACTCTCCATGATATTCTTTCACGTTCTGGTGAACGTCGGCATGGCCGTCGGGATCATGCCTGTCACGGGCATCCCCTTGATGTTCCTTTCCTATGGCGGCTCGTCCCTCTGGGCCGGGCTCATCGGCGTGGGCATCCTCATGAACATTAGCAGGCGAAGGCTCCGGTACTGAGGTGGCGTTTCCCCTCTCGCGTGACCTCGTCCAGCTGCTTCGGAAAGTCGAGAAGCCCGGCCGCTACGTCGGCGGGGAGTTCGGCCCGATAGTCAAGACCGGCGCGGCCTTGCGAGTGGCCCTCTCGTATCCGGACCTCTACGAGATCGGGATGTCGAACTCCGCGGTCAGGATCCTGTACAACCTGCTGAACGCCATGCCCGATGTCGCCTGCGAAAGGGTCTTCGCTCCCGCGCCCGACTTCGAGTCCGCCCTGAAAACGGCAGGGATGCCGCTGTATTCGCTGGAATCCGCCACCCCCCTGTCCGCGTTCGACCTCGTGGGATTCTCCTTCGGTTATGAGCTCACCCTGACGAATCTCCTCGCGATTCTGGAATCCGGAGCAGTCACGGTGGAGGCCTCGCAGCGGGGCGCGCGCGAACCGATCGTCATCATCGGCGGTCCTGCGGCGACCAACCCGGTGCCGCTGGGACTCTTCGCGGACGCAGTATTCATCGGCGAGGCGGAGGGCTGGATTCGCGACGTGTTCCCCGTCCTTGCCTCCCTGAAGCGCAGCGGCGCCGGACGGTCCGATCTCCTCGCGCACCTGTACGCGCAGCCGAGCATCTGGCACGCGGAAAAGCGGGGCACGACCCGCCGGGCGTACTGGCGCGGTTTTTCGTCGACCGAAGCGGATGCCGTTCTCCCCGTCCCGAGCATGCGGGTCGTTCAGGATCATGGGACCGTCGAGATCATGCGGGGGTGCCCGAATGCCTGCCGGTTCTGCCACGCCACGGTCCTGTACCGTCCCGGGAGAATGAAGGAGCTCGATCTCATCGGCAGCGAGGTGCAGGCTCTCGTGGACCGCGCCGGCTACCGGCAGATCACGCTCGCCTCGCTCTCGTCCGGAGATTTTCGAGGCGTCTACGGCCTGGTGCGGGAGCTGAACGCGCATCACGCCTCGCGCAAGGTCTCCTTTTCTCTTCCCTCACTGCGCGTGGACTCCCTCGGGCTGGAGCTCTTGAAGGAAATCTCCGAGGTCAGAAAGAGCGGTTTGACTTTTGCCGTCGAGACGGCCACTCCGGAGTGGCAGCGCGAGGTGCGAAAGATCGTTTCCCGGGACAAGGTGATCGGGCTTCTGCGGGAGGCGAAAGCCCAGGGGTGGAAGGCGGCGAAGTTCTACTTCATGGTGGGGCTGCCGCCGTCAATCGACCAGGACGAGGCCGGGCCCATCATCGAGTTCCTTCGCGCCGTGCGCGCGGAGACAGGCATGAGTCTGAACGTGAACGTCGCATCGTTCATCCCGAAGCCGCACACTCCCTGGCAGCGCGCGGCCCAGATCGGTGAAGGGCCCGCGATGGACCGGATCATGTCCGTCCGAAAAGGGCTTTCGGGCGATGGTTTCAAGATCGGCTACCACGCCCCGATCCTGTCCCTGCTGGAAGGCATCGTCTCGCGCGGAGATGAGAGGGCCGGCCGGCTCGTGCAGGAAGCCTACCGCCGAGGCGCCCGCCTGGACGCCTGGGAAGAGCACGTCAATCTGGAGCTGTGGCGCAAGGTCATCGTGGAGGCGGGCTGGGAAGTCCTCGCGGAAACGTGCCGCAGCCGCGCGCCCGGGGAGGAGCTGCCGTGGGCCGGGGTCTCGCTGGGGCTGTCGACGAGCGAGATCACCGACCGGGCCGGCCCTGCCCGCCGGCCGCTGCCGAAGCCTGCGGCCAGGATAATGGCGGTCTCCGCGCCGCCGCAGCGGCTGCTCTTCACCTTCTCCAAGGCGGGCGCAGCGGCTTTCATTTCCCATCTCGATCTGATGACCGTGTTCGAGCGCGCCGTGGCGCGCGCGGGGTACTCGGCCCGGTTCACGGAAGGATTCAACCCGAAGCCGAGGCTGGAATTCGCCAATCCGCTGAGCCTCGGGCTTTCGTCTGAACAGGAGGCGGCGGGGATCGACCTTCTCGATTTCGATTCGCCGGAGCGCTTCGTGGCGCGCATGAACGCAAACCTGCCGGAAGGCCTGCGCGTCCTTCGCGCGGCGATCATCGTCGACGCCGGTTCGGCCCGGCGGCGATCGCTCATGTCACTGTACTGGGGCGCGGATTTCGAGGTGACCGATGCGGATGGTCGGACCATCACGATGAGGCTCCCCGCATCCGGCCCTTCGATCAGGAAGAGCCTGCAGGCCGCCGGGAAATGGGAGACGTGCACTGCCACCCGTGTCTCGACCTGGGCGACAGGTCGAGATCAACAGCCGGCCAGCTATTTCGACGTACTGTGTGCGCCGCCGGAGGCGGATTCTTCTGCGCCGTCGGAGGCGGATTCTTCTGCCTTGACCTGATTCCAGAGAGCGTCCATTCGGTCGAGCCCCGCCTCACGTGGGCCGGCGCCATCAGCGGCCAGCCGCCGTTCCACTTCGCGGAAGCGGCGCTCGAACTTCACGTTCGTTCGGTGGAGCGCGAGTGCGGGATCGACGTGCAGCAGCCGCGACAGGTTGACCACGGAAAACAGGAAATCGCCCAGCTCTGCTTCCGTCTCCCCCGGACCGCCGTTCTGCACAGCGGTGCGAAGCTCGTTCAGCTCTTCGTCGATCTTCGCCCACACCTGCTGCGGCCCGGGCCAGTCGAATCCCACTTTTGCAGCCTTTTTCTGCAGCTTGAAAGCCTTTTCCAGGGGAGGGAATGAAGTCGGCACTCCGTCGAGCGATGACGGACCGTTCGCCCGCGGCAGCGGCGGGTGCGAAGCGGCGCCGGCTGCAGGCGGGAAAGCGCCTTCTTTCTCCCGCGCCTTGATCGCGTCCCACTGTACGAGAACCTCTTCCGCGCTCCCTTTCGGGGTCCCGCCGAAAACGTGCGGGTGGCGCCGGACGAGCTTGTCCGCGATGTGAGTCAACGCCGACTCGACGGTAAAGGCTCCCTCCTGCTCTTTCATCCACGCCATCATCGTCACCAGGAGGTACAGGTCGCCCAGCTCCTCCTCCATGTTCGGATCATCGGCGCTGTCAATCGCGCTCACGCACTCCCATGCCTCCTCGATCAGCGAAGCGCGGAGGGTCCGGGGGCTTTGCTCGCGATCCCAGGGGCACCCATCCGGATCCCGGAGGCGCTGGATTATTCCGAGAAGACGCGCGAAGGCTGCGGGTGCATCTGTCATGCGGGCCAGTGAACCCGGCCAGTGCCTCGCTGTCAAGCGTAGCCAAGGATGGCGAGGGCGAGCGAGTGCAGGGATGCACGGCAGCGAGCCCGCAGCGAGGGATGCACGGCAGCGAGCCCGCAGCGAGGGAGGCACGACAGCGAGCCCAATTGCCAGTGCAGCTAGTGCTTCTCTTCGGCGAGCGCGCGGAGGTACGCGATCAGCTCCGCGGCCGACTTCACGGGAATGATGCGGTCGTGTACGAGCACGTTCGGCGCTTCCGTGCACCTGCCGCGGCAGGGAACCATCTCCAGGCTGAACGTGCCGTCCGCGGTTGTTTCCCCGTCGGTGATGTGCAGCTCTCGCTCGATGACTTCCCGAAGGTCGCCCGAACCCTTGCGCGAGCAGTTCTCGCCGCGGCACACGGCGATGCGGTAGCGGGCGGGCGGCTCGGTGCGGAAGAGCGGGTAGAACGCGGCGGCCTCCACGACCTGCTCGCGCGAGATGCTGAGGTAGTCGGCGATGTGGCCGACCGATTCCCGCGAGATGTAGCCGAAGGCCTTCTGGGACTCTTCCAGGATCTGAACCAGGAACTCCCGCTTCGGCTGGAAACGAGAGAAGATGTCGATGAGCTTCTGCGGCGGGTTCTCCCGGACCTCGGCCGGCGATGCGGAGGAATCCTCGTTCTTTCGGCGTTTCAGGTAATGAGAGAGGATCGCGAGGCCCAGCGCGATGTTCTCGTGACGGATGATCACGTCCGCCGGGACGGTGAGCTGTGTCGGGGAAAAGTTCCAGATCGCCTTGATTCCCAGGGAGACGATGCGTCCGGCGACGCCCTGCGCGGCGTCCTTGGGGACACAGATGATCGCGATCCCCACGTCGAAGCTCCGCACCACCCTCTGCAGCGACTCCATCGGCAGGATGGTGAAATTGCCCAGGACCGTGCCGGTGCGCGCCGGGTCGTTATCGAAGATCGCCACAAGCCGCAGCCCGTACTCGGCGAGTCCGGGATACTGGCTGAGCGCCGAACCGAGACGGCCGGCGCCGATAAGGATGGCGGTGTTCTCGTAGTTGATCCCGAGAAACTCCTCGATCGCCTTCTTCAGTCCGAGGATCGAATAGCCTGCCTTCGGCTTGCCCTTGTAGCCGATGAGAGAGACATCCTTTCGAACCTGCGTGTCGTCTATGCGGAAGAACTGAGCAAGATGCCGCGAGGAGACGTACGCCTCGCCCCGCGCCTGCATATCGGCGAGGATCTGGTGATAGAGCGGAATCCGCCGCAGGGTCTGCTCGGGGATGGGGTGCTCAGCCGAATCGAGTGCGTCTTTCCCGTTCACGTCCGGGCTACTTCGGCGTCACGGTCTCGGTCTGTTCCTGCAGCGCCATCGTGCGCTGCACCGTGCGGATATCGTCTGCGGCCGGCTGGTACTTGGGGTCAAGCTTCAGCACCTGCTCCCAGAGGGCGATCGCCTTGTCGTAGTTGCCATTTGCGAACTCCTCGACCCCCTGCAGGTACAGTGCCTCCGCCTGCTGCTCACGGGCCTGGCGGCCCGAGTCGCCCAGGTCGAACTTCGCCTGGACGCTAAACTTGTCCACGGGGTTCAGGGACCCGCTGAGATCCAGGTTGTAGTTCATGGTCAGCGCGAGAGTACCCAGGGTGAGCGCCGCCCCAATGCTGACCCCGGGGTCGGACGCCTCCAGGAGAAACCCCCCCTGCACCGAGAGAAAGGTCGTCATGGCAACGGTCGTGCCCAGCGAGAAATACGGGAGCTGGGCCGGCGGCTGGCCGGGGAGGCTGAAGGGAACCGTGAAGTCCAGGTCCATCGTCCATGGACGGAGAGGAGACCACGCCAGCCCGGCAGTGGCCATCTGCGGGAGGTACTCATCCGACAGCGTTTCTATCCCGAGGTTCTTCACGACGAATGCGACGGAAAAATTCTTCGACTGGGAGTTGTAGAACTTCCCGAGGTTGAAGCTGGTCTGTACGCCGACGTCTCCCATGACCGCGATGGCGGACTGGTTGTAGACGGAAAGTGAGGCGATGTCGGGAATGTTGCGGTACGCCACCTTCAGGTTCGCCCCGACCGCCACGCCGGGGAAGTAGTAGCCCGAGAGAAAGTTGTAAGACACGTTCAAGGTCCCGATCGACTCGCTGATGTAGTTGTTGGCGACCGGCGCCCCCCAGTCGTTGTAGGCGGTGAAAGGAACATAGAGAAACTTGCCGGCGGCACCGATTCCGAGGTCGCCGAAACGCCTCGTGTACACGGCGGCTTCCATGTTCGAGTCGGCAATCCACGCGTGGTGGTACAGCGCCAGCTCGGAGGTCGGCAGGATCGCGCTGCCCGCGGGGTTGTATTCGATGTAGTCCGCGTCACGGGACATGGCCGTGTAGGCCCTTCCCATGCCTTCCGCGATCCCTCCCATCGGGATCAGGAGGGTGGGGAAGGAGCGAAGCCCCGTGTTGTTGTCCGCAAAGGAATTGAGCAGGTCCGTCCAGGCGCCGAAAAAGTTCTGTTGGCCCCAGGAAGCGAGCGGAATCGTCACGAGAATCGCGAAAATTGCCGCGCCCCGCCGGATACCCATATCGAGCTACAGTATACATCGGCGCGCAGCGTTATTCCATAGAGCGCAAGGAGTCGGACGTCGCCGGGATATGCTTTTAGGGGTGACCAGCTGCGCCATTTCGTCGATAATATTGACTGTGGGGTTCTGTGCCAACGCATAGCCTGAAAACCCTTGCGCTTTTTTTCTGCCTCACGCTCTGGCTTGCCGTTACGCCGGCCGTCTACGCGGGCGGACAGCCCGAAGCACGCATTGCGGACGCGGAAAGGCTGATCCAGGAACAGGACTACGCGGCAGCGCTCAAGCTCCTGGCCGCAATTCAGCGGGCCAATTCGAACCTCCGAGATCAGACTGGCCGCCTGATGGAGCAGGTCATTGCCATCACCAACCGGTACAACGCGGAGCTGGAGCTCTTGAATGCTGCCATCGAGGCAGGGGACGTCGAGAAGATGCAGCAGATCATTCCCGTGCTCCACCAGATCGATCCCCGACGGGCGGAAGGCCTGGCCGGCCAGGCGGAGGTGCTCCTCGGTTTCCTCAAGCTGATGAACGCCGCGCAGGGACTGCTGAGAGACGGGAAGGCGGCCGACGCCCTGTCGTTGTACCTCCTTCCGCTCACCGACCCGGGAAGAGCAGGGTTCACCCTTCCCGAATCCCCGTTCGAGGCCGCGGGGTACGGCCAGATCATTACGTCGACGGTGAAGGGGTCCGTTTCCGAAATCGTGGCGGCTTCGCAGGAGCAGTTGCGCGCCGGCGCGGCGCTGCGGGGCGCCCTGCCGGCGGCAAAGGCCCTCCTCGCCGGGTCAGCCGCGGCAACCACGGCGCAGGATCCGGCCGCCCAGTTCGAGAGCGCGACCGCACCACTCCTCATGGCCGCCGCGGCGGAAGGCCGGGTGCGCAATGGAGCCTCGACAATCAGCCAGATGGGGCAATCGACGCGGCTGTCGTCCAGCAAGGGAAGGGAAGACCTGTACCTCCGCTACCTCCGGTGGCTCAGCCTGGGACGCGGGACCAGGTCCGAAGGCATCGCGTACGCGCTGCGGCAATTCTGGGCGGACGACGCCCAGCAGGCAGCGGAAGCGGCAGGCGCCGCGGCCGCGACGTCATTCGAATCGGCGCGGTCTGCCTATGAATCGGGCGGGCTTGCGGCCGCCGATGCCGGTTTTCAGGACGTGCCCGAAAGGAGCATTCTCGCCGCCAAGGCGGCCGCGCTCGTGTCGGCCCGGTTTGGCATGGATGCCGCAACCGGCGCGAAGATTCCCGCGGCGGACTTCCAGGCGATGAAAGACGCGCTGGGCATATCGCTGGCCGCGCAGGAATCCGCGGCCGAGGCGCAGGGATATCGGCTTCTGATCGCCTATAGAAAGGAACTTGACGGCCTGCCGACCGCACCGACGGGGCCGCCTGCGCCGGACGCCACCGCGGCGAACCTTGCCGCCGAATCCGCCCAGCTCGTGTCGGCCCGTGGGAGAATTGCGAGCAGGACGACGGATGCCCAGGCGCAGGACGCCAGCTGGACCGCCCAGGGGAAACACTGGGAGTCCATGGCGGGTGTCGTCGACGCGGCCGCTCCCCTGGCGGAGTCCGCGAACCACCTGGCGGCGCTCTTCCGCTCCTTTGAGGACACCGACCTGAGGTCGCGTGATGTCGCCTACGCCATCAGGATCGCCACGATCGCGGGCGCGTCTTTCCCAACGCGGCTGAAATCAGTCGAAGACATGCTGGGGCAGGCGGAAAAGCTCAACCCGCCGGGCGCAGATGCCGCCCAGAAGCATCCCGACCAGGCACTGCCGGCCCTCATGGCTGCCCGGGGGAGCCTTGATTCCCTGATTGCCGACATCCAGGCTCACGAGCAGAAGCTCCAGGCGGACAACGAATACGTAAAGGCGAGCCCCGATTTCGCCGCGCTGTTCGAAGGCAGCCCCGCCCAGCCGGGATACAACGCCGTGCTGCAGTCCGCGCAGGCGCAGCGGGATCGCATCGACCAGGATGCGGCGGCGGCCCAGACGCAAACGGACGCCGCGGCCCTCGCGCTCGTCGAAGCAGACAAGCTGTACCAGGACGCGCAGGACGCGTACGCCGCCGGCGACACCAAGGCAGCGACGGACAACCTGAACAAGTCTGTTGCGGCATACAACCGGGTGCTCGAGAACGAATACTCCGAGCACGCGAAGGCGCGGACGACGAAGGATTTTTTCGAGCTGACGGCGAAGATCAACAAGCAGAACCTCGCCACGATCACCGCCGGAGCTCAGAAGAACGAAGCCGCCATCCGCGAGCTGATCAACAAACCCGACTACCCGGCCGCAAAGGAACGGCTTGACGCCGCGCTCGCCGCGTGGCCTTCCAACCTGGGCACGTACCAGCCCTATATCGACCTGCAGCAGCAGATCCAGAACGGCCTGGCCGCCACACAGGGTCTCACCTTCGACCGCCGGGATCCCCGCGCGGAGCCGGTCAACGCCCTGCTCGCATCCTCCCAGGCGAACCTCTCGGCCAGCAAGCTGAACGAGGCCCGGCAGAACGTGGCGGACGCCCTGACCGTCGCTCCCAACTACGGCGCCGCGCGCGTGCTGGAGCTGAAGATCAGCCGGCAGTCCGATCCCGGCGCTTTCAAGATCCAGGCCGACGCCCAGATCACGGCATACCGCAAGCTCGCGACCGAGAGCACGAATCAGACCGAGCTCAACGCCGTCTACCGTGCCCTTCTCAGCTATTCCAGCCTGGACGCAGACTTCAAGGTGCAGCTCGCCCCGCTGATCCAGGAGCTGCGCTACAAGCTGGGCATCGATCCGCGGCCGGCCACCGCGGACCAGATCGCACAGGCTGATGCCCTCCTCCGGCAGGCGCGGGCGATCGCGCAGCAGGGGACCGAGCAGGCCTATCAGCAGGCAAATGAAAAGATCGCGCAGGTCTCTGGCATCATTCGTTCTTACCCTCCGGCGATTGCGCTGAGCCAGCAGATCGCGGCCCAGAGGGTCGCCGCCACACCGGACCAGCTGGGCCCCGCGGCCCAGGAGAGGTACAACCAGGCGTGGAGCCTGTACCTGCGCGGCGCACTGAATGACGCCTACACGATAGTCAAGGACCTCTGGAGCAACACGAGCAACCAACCCTACGTCCCTCTCCAGCAGCTGAAGGCGTACCTCGAGAGGGACCTGCATCTATGACGCGCCGTATCCGGGCAGCGCTTTCAATCGCCGCGGCGTTCGCGGTCGGGTCGGCCCCATGCGGTCACGCGCAAATCGTCTATTTCGAGCCGCCGAAGGCGATCGTTCCCCCCGCCGGATCCGGTGTCGGCTCCTCGATGTCGGCCGCGGGGCCCGGCCTGCTCGTCCTCGCCTGGCAGGAAATTCATCCAACGTCCCGCACGGACGCGACCAGCGGGGACATATTCGTGTCCATGTCCGTGAGCACCGACGGCAGCTCGTGGACCACGCTGCCGCGGGTATACGGCCCCGTTCACTACGAGGGCGTCACCGCCCCCGGCTACGAGCCGCGCGTGTACTCCTTGGACGTGGACTCCGCGAATCGCATCCTCGTCGCGGTCGCGGTGTCCGACAGGAAGACGATTTTTCTTCAGTCTGCCGATTTCGGCGCGCACTTCGCCCAGGTGGGGAGCGTGGATTCCGCCGCGTCGACCGGCGCCCCGCTCCTGTTCGCCGCGGAGGCGGGCGGCTACGTCCTGCTGCTGACGCAGGGAAGGCCTGCAGATGCCGCCGCCGGCACGGGGGCCGTCTCCCTCGCGTACAGCCATTCTCCGGACGGCAAGGCGTGGAGTCCGCTCGCCCCGTTCGTCACGGACGCGGATGCAATCCCCACGCCGAGGCTGCTCCCGTCCCGGGCAGCCTTCCGGGGCCGCGAATACGTCGTGTTCGAAGCGCCTTCCTCCGCCCAGGCCGCGGCGAGCAGCTGGCAGGTGTTCCTGAAGACCAGCGCGGATGGCGGACGCACCTGGGACAGGGCAAGGCCCCTGACGCTTGCGGTCCCGCAGTTCGGACAGAACCCTGCGGCATTCAGCAACGAACGGCCGCGCATTTCCGCTCTTTCCTCTGAGCTCGCGTTGTCCTGGGAGCGCACGCCGGAAGGAGACACCCGTCCGCAGATCTGGTCGGCGCGCATCGACGGCGGGGGGGCAGTCGTCGGCACCCCGCAATTGGAATCCTCCGCCACGCCGGCCCGCTTCTCGAGCGTCCTGAGCTTCCACGGCAAGGAATGGGTCCTGTACGCGGACGGCTCAGGGCAGCGCTGGAGCGTCGAGCTCGCTGAAAGGGGGACGCACGAGACACCGAAGCCCCTGACGAACGTGGACAGCCAGTCGGACGCGCTGTTCCCTCACGCCGTCGTTTTCCATGACGCGCTGTACACTTTCTGGGAAAACTCCACGCAGACCAGCGGGGGCCTTGCGGTCGTGCGTCTCCCGCCGCTTACCTCCGTCGGAGCTCCCGTGGTGGTCGCGGCGAACTTCACCCCGGGCCAGGTCGCGAACAGGGACAGCGCGACCGTCGGCTGGTCACCGCCGCAGCCGCCAGACCCGTCGGGAATCTGGGAATACAGGTACTCCTGGCTGTACAGCGACGGCGCCACGACCCGGGAGGTGGAGAACCAGGTAGTCCGCGCCGCCTCGGCAGACCCGAAATCCTTCGTTTCCACCCGCACGCTCGACAGGGACGGAACGTGGACATTCTCCATTACGGCGCGAGACAATGCGGGAAATGTGACGCGGACCCCGGCGACAGTCTCCCTGACACGGAAAGCCA
The DNA here is from genome assembly GCA_052144915.1 of Spirochaetia bacterium. Taxonomy (GTDB): domain Bacteria; phylum Spirochaetota; class Spirochaetia; order SZUA-6; family Fen-1364; genus Fen-1364. The sequence goes on from JBKQPS010000174.1 coordinate 12,332, forward strand.
CGCCGCCGCGCGCGGTCTCGTTCCAGGTTCTCGGCGATGGGGGAACAGTGCTCCTTGACGCACCCGCGGCATCGCCGGACAACCGGGACGCCCACTCCCATGCGCTGGGGACCAACACCTTCACGCTCCGCTGGGTCCCCGCTGACCCCGATGTCGCCGGCTACACGTACAACATCCAGCCCGGGTGGGCGTCCCTGGACGACTATAAACAGTCACCTGTCGCC
>JBKQPS010000175.1:0-7695 GCA_052144915.1 Spirochaetia bacterium
CCGTCGCGCGCCCGCGCCACCGCGGCGCGCGCCGCCTCGAAGACCGCCAGCACGTCGTTGCCGTCCACCGTCAGGCCGGTGATGCCGTACGCCGCGGCGCGGTCCGAGATATGCGGGGTTTTCACCACCTTCGAGACGTGGGTTGAGGCGCCATAGAAATTGTTCTCCACGACGAACAGCACCGGCAGGTCCCAGATGGCGGCCATGTTCACCGCCTCATGGAACGCCCCCTCGTTGGTGGCGCCGTCTCCCATGAACCCCACCGCCACCCGCGCCTCCTTCCTCATCTTGAACGCCAGGGCCATGCCCGTGGTGAGAGGAAGCCCTCCGCCGACGATGGCGATCGCCGGAACGATGCCCTTGGACAGGTCTCCCATGTGCATGGACCCGCCCTTGCCCTTGCAGCAGCCCGTTACCTTGCCGAAGAGCTCGGCCATGGCGCTGCGGACATCGAGCCCCTTGGCGATGCAGTGGCCGTGGGGACGGTGCGTGGTGGTGATGACGTCGTCGGGGTTCAGCGCGGCGCAGACCCCGACGCCGCAGGCCTCCTGTCCCTGGTACTGGTGAATCGTGCCGGGCATGACCCCCTCGAGGAACAGGAACTTCACCCGGTCCTCGAACTGGCGGATCAGCACCATCGCTCGGTACAGGCCCAGCAGCCAGGCGGGATCGTAGGAAGTCGTTCCTGCGGTCCCGCCCCCGGTCTTGCGCGCGGTTTTGCTCATGAAAGCACTCCGTTCTCCAGGATCTCTTTGACCCGAGCGATGAATTGCGCGGCTGTTCTTCCGTTGATGAGGCGGTGGTCGACGGTGAGCGTCAGATGCGCCAGGGGCGCGATCCAGGTGCGCGTGCCGTCGGAAACGGGTGTGGGCGTCACGGCACCCGCCGCGAGAGCCGCCGCGTGCTCGGGGTAGATGATCGCGTCGAAGCTTTCGACCGGGAACATCCCCAGGTTGCTTACGAGAACGCAGCTCCCTTCGATCTCCCTCGGACCGAGCGAGCGGGACTCGGCTTTCCTCGCCAGTTCCCCGATCTCCGCGGTGATGGCCGCCACGTTCTTGCCGGCCGCCCCGCGGACCGCGGGGATGTGAAGATCATCGCCCACTCCAATGGCTACCGCGACGTCCGCTTGCAGGTGCTCGGAAAGCGTCTCCCCGCTGATCCAGCGGCGGAACACCGGCATTTCGTTCACGGCGATGGCACACGCCTTCACGAAGAAGGAGTCCCAGCTCGTCACCAGCCCGCCGGTCTTTGCCCGTTCCCGCGCCGCGATCACGGCGGTCATGTCCACCCGGGCGTGGACGTGATACGTGGGCTTCTCGCGATGGCTCTGGCTCACCCTGCGGGCGACCATCGATTGGGAATGGGAAAGCGCATGGGATTCCGCCGGCGGTCGAGCCTCCGGTGTCGGGCGGGTCGGCTCCCGACGGCCGGTCGTCTCCTTTGCGGCCACCACGTCCTGGCGGGTCACGCGGCCGCCGGGGCCGGTGCCTTTCAGCGATGCCAGGTCCACCCCGTGCCTCTCTGCCAGTGCTCGAATGACCGGGGCCACAGGACCGGGAGCACCATGCGGAGACGGCGGGGGCGCGGATCCCGCCGCCTCTCCCGGCCCCTGGATCAGCGCGATTGTCTCACCGGCGTTCACCCTGCCCCCGTCAGCTACCAGCTTCTTCACCAGCACCCCGGAGACGGCCGCCTCGACCTCACTCAGTCCCTTGTCCGTTTCCGCCTCGAACAGCGGCTCCCCCTGTGAGACGAGGTCCCCTTCCGCCTTCAGCCATCGAACCAGGGTGACGGTGCCCTCCACGGTGCCCATGTCAGGCATGCGAAGCGGTGTGGCCATCAGTGCGCTCCGGGCCCCGCTCCGCACAGCATTTCACGGACGAGGTGGACGCTGTCGGTGGCTTCGCCGCGTTCCAGCACCGCGCCGATGGCGTTCAGCCCCCGGGCCTGAACCCGGTCGATCAGCGTGCGCACCCAGGCGAAGGACTCCTCGGCGGCCGGGACCTTCTGCTCGCGGTACGGGAAGATGTCCAGCGTCAGCCAGCCCTTGTAGCCGGAGCGCAGCAGCCAGTAGAACAGCTCGAGCATCTCCGGCACGTGCACCGAACCAGGAATCAGGTCGTCGTCCCACCCGCGGTAGTTGTCGTTGAGGTGCACGTAGTCCAGCACGCCGTGGTCGGCGAGCAGCGCCGCCGCTTCGCCCATGTTCTCACCGGCGGCGAGGCTGTGCCCGACGTCCAGGAGGCAGCCGGTGTTGGAAATGCCCTGGATCAGGAGGATCGTCTTGGCGGCCGAGCTGAGGAAGCAATGATTGCGCGGTTCGCGCAGCTTGTACTCGAGGAGGACTTTCACCCTCTTTGAGTGCCCGGCGCATTCCGCCACTCCATCACGCAGCCACTTCCAGGCGCTGCTGAAATCCGCCTGCAGGGGGTAGTCACAGCCATCCTGGCCCGGCCAGACGTCCACGAACGGGCAGCCGGCCTCCGCGGCCCAATCCATGCATTTCTTCACCTCCGCCACGGCCTCCCGGCGCGTTGCGGCATCCGCGGCCGCCAGGCTCCCGCGGCCCCACTTTGCCTGGGTCCAGAGGTCAGGAACGATCATCGGGATGGCCAGACCGTTGTCGCGAAAAAGCTTTGTCACCGAGGCGATGTTCTTCTCGTTGATGTGCCAGTTCCCCACGAGCTCGAGGCCATCGAGCCCTTCGACCTTTTTCCCGGCGGCGAGCATCCCCTCCACGGTGGTTTCCCCACGGCCGTAGCCGCTGAGGCAATAACGGTCCGCGCAGGAAGCAAATGTCGGGAGGCATGCGCCGAGCTTGAACTCTTTGTACATGGCTGTGCTCCTTTGCCGCCATGGGCCGCCGAACCCGGCGGCCCGAATGCCGCGAATTGCCGCGTCCGCTAGTCGTCGAACTTCATCTTGTGCGGGTGGAACTGCGGAGCCACGCGCAGCCAGGGAGTCTTGGGCCGCTCGATCACCCCCCACTTCTCGATGGCCCGGCGAAGCTCCCGGTTCTCGGGCTTCCGCGCGAACTCGATGATGTCGGCTCCCGCCATGGCCGCCGCAATCGCCTGCTGCCAGGCTTTCGCCCCCGCGGTGTACCCGTCGGGGTGACCCAGCATTCCGCCGCCGGCGGGGATCACGATGTCGGGGCCGTACTCCCCGACGAGGATGGGCGCGAGGCCGGGATAGACGCCGGCGCACGGCATGGGGAAGGTCTGGCGGATGTGGCCCAGCGGCGCAAGCTTCACCTGCGCGGTGCGCAGCCCCTCTTCCATACTCACCATCGGGATGGAGGACCAGTACGTGGGCGTGAGCATCAGGTCCGCGCCGCAGATGCGGCACAGCTTGGCGAACACCGGCCACGCGATGCGGGGCTGGGCGGCGATCATGTGGGAGGCGTGCAGCAGGATCGGCACGTTGACCTTGGGATCTTCCGCCACTTCGCGAAGTGCGGGCAGGCCCGCCGAGTAACAGATCAGGAGGCCGCGGGCTCCCTCCGCCACCGCCTCTCGCGCGCGCTTGAGGAGCTTGGAAGGCTCGTGGGTGATGCTGCAGAAATAAATCACGCGCTTGCCGGTCTTCGCCTCTGCCTTCTCCAGCAAGGGGGTCACGGCCTTGACCCGGTCCAGGTACCCGCTGTTGTAGACGTCCGAGGTCATCTCGTCGTCCTTGCACAGGTCCACGCCGCCCATGGCGGTCTGGTAGACCTGGTGGGCCACCTGGTCCGGCGTCATGCCCATCTTGGGCTTGATGATGTGCAGCGACAGCGGCCGGTCCTTCACGCCGGTGAGCTGGCGCAGGCCCTGCACGCCGAACTTCGGGCCCTTGAAGTTCTTGAGGAGCCCCGGAGGCATGAACACATCGAGCAGGCGCATCTTCTGCGAATAGGCGAAGCAGTTGCCGGCGATGGACAGGAGCATCATCGGCACGTTGTCGATCCACGCATCGATGGGGAACGCGAGCTGCACCACCGCTTCCTTGGTGAATGGTTCCGCGGTGGGGATCTCGAAGTACCCCACCAGCTTGCCGGAGAGTTTCGCCCGCACCTCTGAGGTGTCCTCTTCCACCTTCTCCCAGGTGCCCGTGGAGCCCTCGAGGGCGAGGGCCTGGATCAGGGAGAAGTGCTCGATGAACTTCTCCCCTTCCAGGGTGTCCTTCATGTAGTAGGTGGCCACGATGTGGGTGTTCAGATCCACGCCGTCCATCGTGTGGGTGAAGATCTCGGGAAGGTAGTAACGATCCATGCTGTTCTCCTTGTCGCGAACATCAAGACTGCGGCAGCCGCCGCTTATCGCCTTGTTTTCAGCCTGAGCATGTGCTCGGTCAGCCCATTCGCCTTCTCCACGTCCCACAGCCGGTCCTTGTGCCGCGCCACGAGGAGGTAAAGGGCGTCCAGGATGCACAACTGCGCCACCCGCGAGGAGATGGCGGCAACCTTGACGCGGTTCTCCGGAAAGGAGGTGCAGAAGAAGATCCTGCACGCATCCCGCAGCGGGGAGCGCGGATAGTTCGAGATCCCGACGGTGATCGCCCCCTTCTCACGGGCCAGACGCGTTGCCTCCACGGTGATGGCGGATCGGCCGGAGTGGGAGATTCCGAGAGCCACGTCTCCCCGTCCCAGCCGTAGCGCCTGCAGAATGATCTGAGATGCGTCCACGTACGCCTCCGCCTGGATGTCCAGGTACGAAAGGCGAAGCGCCGCGTCGTAGGCAACGTATCCGGAGCCGCCGATGCCGAACAGCACCAGGCGCCGGCTGCGGCAGATCGCCGACGCGGCTTCAGAGAGCTCAGCGACGGACAGCATTTTCAGGGTGTCTTCCAGGCTCTTGATATCGCCCAGGAACACCTTGCGCGCAATATCGGCGTCCGAGTCAGCCGGCGTGATCGCCTTGAACAGGCCGGGAACGACGCCGCTCGTCTCCCGCGCCAGCTCCAGCTTGAACTCCCGGAAGTCTTCGAACCCGAGCTTCCGCACGAATCGACTCACGGAGGCCACGCTCACCCCGCCGGCCCGCGCCAGCTCGTGAATGGAATGGTGGGGCGCCCGTGCGGGGTTTTTCTCCACGTAGCCTGCCACGCGGCGCTCGGCCGCCGGCAGGGAGGAGTACATCGAGCGGATCTTCACCAGAACTCCCGGCACGTTACCCTCGCACGGTATTTAGTTACTTGAGGCAGATCCGGAACAGTAAGATTTTTACATCCGGTTGTCAAGCGGAATCGGCGGGAGGCTTTTGCGCTGCGAGGGGCCTGCCACGGATCCGGTCAGAGAGACGTCAGCCCGCCGGCCTTCAGGTTGTCCAGCACCACCTGGACGATGACCTCGACGAGGGCCGGGTCCGCCCCTTCGGGGCCGGTCCTTTTTCGTCCCCACCCATACTGCTCCCGCACCCTCTGCAGCTCGCTCACCTCTCCCTGGGTCAGCGCCTTAGGCTCGCCAAGGATGCGTGTCACCAGCCGTACGCGCGCATACATTTCGAGGACTTCCATCCTGTAGTAGGCCTGCATGACGTCCGGTCCGACGGTCAGGGCGCCGTGGTTCGAGAGAAGCAGCGCCTCGCATTCGGGAATCACCTTCACGACGGCATCGGGGATCTCGACCGTCGTCGGCGTTCCGTATTCGGCAAGGCCGATCTTGCCGAGACCAAACACCACCTCCGGGAGGATCACGTCCTCGTCCAGGCGGATGCGGCAGGCGGCGAAGCCAGTCGCCGTGGGAGGGTGCGCGTGAACGATCGCCTGCACATCCGGCCGCGCGCGGTAGACTCCAAGATGCATCTTGGTCTCCGAGCTCGGCTTCAGGCTCCCCGAGATCACGTTTCCATTCATGTCCACCGTGAGAATTTGATCCGCGGTGACATCTCCCTTCGGTGGTCGGTGTGATGAGAATCCGATCCTCCGAGAGGCGCGCGCTCAGGTTCCCGTCGTTCGACGCCACGAAAAACCTCTCGACCAGCCTCTTCCCCGCTTCCACGATCTGCCGGCGCGCAAGAGCTTCATCCATGGGCCCGATCGTAATAAACCGGAAAGCTCGTGTCGACCTCCGCTTGCGCCACCCGAAATTCAGGACTCAATTGTACTCTGTGGCATGTCGGCGAAACGACTGTCACTGGAGAACACGTTGGATCTGGGTGTCGATGACGGGCCGGTACGATCCCCTTAACCCAACCCCAGACTGAAAGTCGGTGCTCGTCGGCGGCCGTCGACCCCCTTGGGGCCGCCGCTATGCAAGCGGCTGGGTCGCTCCACGCTTTCTCACCTCCGCTCGTTTCGCCATCATTGCGGCGTGCGCCTGGGGCGAGCCGTCGTGGAAGCTTCCGAACCACTGGTCAAGAGGAAGCGCCTCGACACCGTAGTTCACCGTGAAGAACCGGTGGTGTAGGTAGTGGAAGAAGTTGTCGATGACCACTCCGCGCTCGCCTTTTCCTATCGTGAACTTGTAGTAACCGGAGTGCCCCGGGGCGGGGCTCGCTCCTGCGTGCATGAGGTGGAAGATTGCGTTTAAAGGATGGGATGGGATTACCCAGTGCAGCAGGACCCCGGAGAGGTAAATCAGATGCTCCAGCGGATTCATGGACATCCCCGACCATGGACCGATGTTCACGTTCTTGTGGTGCACGTAGTGGGAGATCTTGTAGAGCGGCGCCCAGTGGATGAGCCGATGCGTCCAGTAAAAATGGAACAGCCTCAGGTAGACGACGATCGGGAACATCAGGATGACGTAGACAGGATGGGCGCGAAAATCGACGTAAGGGATGTAGTGATGCGCGTACATCCACAGAGTCAGCGCCTCGTACGCCGTCCAAATGGTGCATCCACTGACGAAGTTCCAGAAAATGTTGTCCCAGGCCTGGCTGCCGAAGAGGAACTTGGAGTCGTTCTTCGCCAGCCACTTGTTCGTGAACTTGAACTTCAACCCCTGGCCGCGCGTGACGTACAGTCGCAGGTGGAGGCCGCCCGCTACCAGAAGAAGGACCACCGCATTGCGCGCGTAGATCTCCGCGATCCACCCGATCTGGAAGTGCGCGGTGCGGTCGAACCCCGGCGTAAACCACAGCCAGGCGACGACGGCAAGGGCCGCGTAGAAAAGATTCCATGGCCACAGGAACCCGGGCCAGGCGAACAGGTGTTTGATCACTTCCCAGGGTTTCCACGGCACGCGAAAGATCGGGCTTGGTTTGGGCAACAACACGGTCGCGGGCTGCCATTCGCCCTTCGAATTCCGTTTGCCCCCCTCGGTATCGGCCATGACGCTCCTCCTCTCCGGGCAGTCAGCCTGCGTGGTATGATCGGCCGCAGGTGTTCAGCGTGTATCGCTCTGCCTTGCGGCCGAGCGGCCGATCGCTTCGGGGGTCCGCGCCTGTCTTTCGGAATCAGAGGGAAAGTCAGACTCCGAAGGCAGGAGGAATGCCAACGGACCTGAGTTGTATCGCGTTACGGGAATCATAAACTCGCTTGGTGCAAATGTCAAAGGAGTCGTCCCGGACATCCCGGACAGCCCCCACAAGAGCCTGCGTTTCTTCGATTTCAGTGGTCGCCGGCTGTTTCAAGGCGACAAAAGCCTCGCACGCCCTCGTGCACCAGGTGTAGCGCAACCGCGCGCACGATGCCGCGGCCTCCCCCCGTGACAATCGCCACTTTGTGTGCGAGCCGCATACGTTTCCCCGGCAGAGCGTTTCGGCGGGCGCG
>JBKQPS010000176.1:0-10260 GCA_052144915.1 Spirochaetia bacterium
ATTGCACTCCTTTTCTCGGCCTTCTGTCTGGTCATCGGGGCCTTCCTCCTTGCATACAACCTGCAGCTGATCTCTTCTTCAACCGTTACCACCGCGCTGAACCTCTGGCCGCTCCTCCTGGTCCTGGCAGGGGTCATGCTCGTCGGGGATTCCACGAAGAAAAGGGTTTTCGCGCACGCCTCTGCCAGCCGCACGGAGGAGTACCCGCTTCCCCTCGAACCGGGCTCAGCCGAGCTCGGAGTGCGCGTGCAGTTCTCGTATGGGACGCTCGTTGCGGAACCTTCCGCCTCCGCCGCCCGCCTGGTGACTGAATCTTCCGACTCCCGCCCGGCTCCGGCGATCCGGCGCGAGATCGTCGGGGATCGGACCGACATCGCGATCAGCGTCACTCAGCCGATGTTTCCCACCCACGTGAAAGCGGAGAACACGTGGAGGCTGCAGCTGCCCGTCGATGTCCCGATGAGGCTCTCCCTTCAGCTGCACGAGGCGGACATGCGTCTCGATCTCCGGCGGCTCACCGTGGAATCCATCGAGCTGAACATGGATTCCGGTACCCAGAAAGTCCTCCTCGGGCTTCCCCGAACGAGGCTGAATGGACAGATCTACTGCGCGGGGAGCAATCTCTCCCTCGTCCTCCCCGCGCGGGTTTTCGCCCAGGTGCGGCTGCTGAACCCTTTCTGCCGGGTCGATTTCCCCCAGGGCGACCTCGAGAAGCGGGAGGACGGCTCGCTGGTCACCCCGAGGACAGCGGACAGCCGGGGCAGAGTGGAGATCGACGTCGACGGCCCCATTCGCAATCTCGTGCTCGACATCGGGGAAACGGACGAGGGACTGCCCGACCGGGAAACTTGAACAACCTCGCGACGCGTGCTACGCTTCGCCTGCACCGGGAGACAGAACAATTGAACAAATGCCTTCGAGTTGTCGCCATCATCATGCTCATGTTCGCGTGCGCCGCGGCGCCGGCTGTTGCCGCCGACAATGCCGCTGCATATCAGTACGGCCTCGGGGACCAGACCTTATCGATCAATGCCGGCATGTTCATCCCCCTGTTCCTCCTGCCCACCTGGACGGTCCTCCTGGCAGGCAACCCTTCGCACCTCACGCTCGGCGTGGTCGGGTCCCTGAGCTGGGCTGCCTACGTCTCGCCAAGGGTAAGGGTGGGGGCTGACATTGCGGGCAACTTCACGCTGGACCCGAATTCCAACGTGCTTCTGATGCTCCCGTTCGTCGTCAAGGGCACATACATCTTTTCCTTCTACCCTTTCGAAGTTCCCGTGACGATGGGTATCGGGGCGAACCTCGTGAAGTACACGACCCTGTCGACCATTGACCTGCTCCTCCGCCCCGGGGCCGCATTCTACTGGGACTTCAGTTCTTCATGGGCTTTCGGCTTCAACCTGAACTACTGGTTCGACATGCAGTTCAATACGGACCCGTCACTGACGCGATTTGGGAATTTTCTCGAATTTTCCCTGTCGGCGCTCTATCATTTCTAGAGGATAGTGGATGAAAGCCAGACTGCTGACACTTTTCGGTCTCCTCTCCATAGGGCTCGCTGCCTTGACTTCCTGCACCGACGCGATCTTTGCGACGATTGAGACCGCAACCAAGACCACGACGAACACCCTTTCGTTGACGCTCACCATTTACGATATCGCGGTGCCCTTACCCGGCTATTACTCCGTGGCCGCGGGTGGCGTTTTCAATGGCGTGTTGGCAGGGCTCGATCCGGGAACAGTTTCGTGGACGCCCAACATCAACAACAGTTCGCGGCCGTTCAACCCTCCCGGCACCGCGTGCAACGCCATGACTTTCTTCCCTGTCACCGGCTTTCTTTACGGCGGGTTCGTCACGACCAGCGGGAGCGCAAGCTTCTGGAGGTCGAATGGAACCTATTCCTTCGGCCCGGGGCAGGGGACCCAGATAACTCTCCCGGCCCCTAGTGAACAAGTGACGTTCCTGCGAAGCGTAAACAACGTTCTGTTCATGGGGGGCGCGACTCCGACATCCACTGGATTTGTGTTCGAGCTCGACTCGTCACCTGACGGCGTGACCTGGACGCGCCAGATCACGGGGCTCGCTTATCCGATCACCGGCGTGGGGTACGACGGCGCCAACTATTGGGCAGTTTCCAGTCCGTACGCGGTTCCCACTTCTGGCATCAACTACTCGGCTATTCTTTATAAGGGCCCATTGGGGTTTCTGGTTCAGATTGCTTCGCCCGTTCCCCCCGGCGACCAAATCAACGACCTCTACACGGATCCCGCGAATAACATATTTCTTACGACAAGGCAGAATGGCGTCTATTACTATACCGGCGCCAGCTGGAACAGCATTGGTCCCGACCATCAGAACGGAAACACGCCGGTGAGCTACCTCTGCGTCGCCGGACCCGTTGGTTCTGACGGCATCGCTCCCCAAGACATTTACCTGGTGGGTTCCGACGGGTTCGGCTACTACACCATGTCCACCGGCGGAAATAGCCTCTCGCGGTACGGCAACACCACGATCATTCTCTATACGAGCTCCATCTCCCGAATCGCGTATGACAATTCTACTGGCAACGGGATCGTCCTCATGGGAACCAACAACAGCTCGTCGACATTTCAGACGGGAGGCGGGTTGTGGCGCGCGACGTTCGACACGACGGGCAACATCGCGTCGGGACAATCCTGGATCCAGGAGTAAGGGGACCCTACTCCGAGTACTCGTACGCGCCGATGTCCCAGCCTCGCGGGGGACCCGGCACCTCCAGCTGCACCATAGCGGGCCGGGGATTCCCGAGCAGATCGGCCGCGATCTCCGATGGCTTGCCAAGAAGGATCTCGCCGGTGCCGCCCGGACCTCCCGGGGAGGCAAGGTCCACTCCCCCGTCCAGGCACACCGAGCCCCGGGCAAGCTTGTAGGCACCTTGCTGGTTCGGCTGGAAGCTGGCGCTCGCCGGCTCGAGCTTGTTTCCAGACATCGGCCCGCCAAAGACATCGCCGTCCGCAGCGTTCAAGGCGTCCACTGTCCCCAGCTCAAGGGCCGGTATTCCGAGCTGCCGGGAGTAGTCGACCCGCAAGATCCGCTGCCACCCTCCGAATGCGTTGGAGAGCATGACAGGCGCTGTCTCCGACGAGGCTCCCGAAGCCAGGACTGTCCGCGCTTCGATGACCGCGATCGCCGTGCCCGCATTTTCCCCCGACCTGGTGACGATGTTGTTGACGATGCGCGGAAGCCGATCGCCCAACGCCAGTATGCCGACGGTGGTCGTGGAGCCGGTTCCCGCGACGAGCGTGTTGTTCAGGATGTCCACGGCCCCGCCTTTCACCTGCAGGCCGACGAACTGCCCGGCCGCCTCGCCCACGAGGAGATTGTCGGCGATGAGCGATCGCGCGTCTTCCAGCCTCACCAGCGAAAGGTACTCGCGGGTGGGGGCGCCACGGAGCGCGGTGCGCGAAAGGACGAGCTCCCCTCCCCGCGCGCTGATCCCGACCGCGCTCGCCGCGCCCGCGACAGTGATGCGGCTCCGCGAGACCGACACCCGGGAATCTGACGCAAGAATCCCCGTGGGAGTCCGGGCCTCGGCGGCGGCGATGATCTCGCTATTTTCCACCGAAAGAGTCGTGCCCCGCGCGTCCACGGCGATCGCTTCGATCGCTCCCGTACCGGATTCAATCTGGCTCCCGGTGAGACTGACCTGTGAATCCGCGGCACGAATGCCCCGTGTTCTCTGGCCATCGCCCGGATCGATGGTCACTCCCTTCAGCTCCACCCGGCGGGCGCCCGCCAGCTCGATCGCCGCGAAGTCCAGCGAGCTCTTCGGGCCGGTGAAACGGGATCCGGACGCGGTGAACGTTCCCCCCGTGATCGAGACGAGTGAGCCGTTCGACAGGCTCTCTGCCTGCATCCGGCAGTCCAGGAGGGACGCCGCTCCGCCGCTGACCGCCAGTCCGTGACCAGTCGACGAGCCCGCAAGGCTCACGGCCGCCTGCTCCATGGAAAGAGACCCGCCGGACACGGACAGCAGGGCGGGAATGGAAGCGGGGCCGCTGGCAAGCTCGATGCCCTTGATGGATACGGTCCCGCCCGATATCGAGAGAAGCGGCGTTCCCGCCCGCCACGGCGCGACAGCGCTGAGGGTCGACCACCGCTCCAGTCCGAGGGGCTGCCACGTGTTCGGGTCCAGGCCGCCGACCAGGGACACATCCGACCCGACGCTGATGGGGGAATCCTGCGGGTAGGCGCCCGCCGCGGCGAAAACGGTCTTGCGCTCGGTTGTAGACGCGATCTGCAGCGCGCGGCCGATGCTTCTGACCGGAGCGTTTCTCGACCCGTCGGCATAGTCGTTTCCCGTGGGAGCCGCGTAGACCACCTTCTGGTCTATTGTCACGGTCCAGGACCGGATCTCTCTGCTGCGGTTGCCCGCGGCGCTCACGGAGAACGCCACGATGTGGTAGGTCACCGCCTGGCCCGGCCGCGCCTCAAGGGTGAGGGGCGCGGTGTACCGGTTTGCGTCGGTCTGGGCGGGAATCACCGGTTCCGCGCTGGTGGAAAGCGAATAGTAGATCGTGCCTTCCGAGGAAAGGAGCGGCACGGTCTTTGCCTCCTGGTAGTATGCCCCGTCATCGATGCCGGATGCCACCGGCGGATCCGGCGGGGTCCTGTCCACCGTCGCCTTCAGGAATGCTTCCTGCGAAGGGATCGACGTGCCCGTGGGATCGAACGCGCGCGCCGCGATCCTCGCGCTGACCGTCTGGCCGTCAGCCGCATCCAGCACGAGCGGGTCGGGAAAGAGAGGCGATGAGCTGGTGACCGCCGGAGGGTATTCGCCATCCGTGGAAATTTCGTAGCGCACTTCCCCTGCCGCCGCCGAAGCGTGCAGCTCGATCCGCTGGGTCGCAAGGGCTCCGTCGCGCGCGCCTCGAAAGACGGGCGGAGGAAGCCGCGTGCCGACGCTGAGGGAAAACGGCAGCGGGGCGCTGCGGACGCCGGCCGGTGTCTCCGAGACGACCTCCCCGGTGATCGTGGAGCCGACGTCCGGATTCACGGGCACGGACACGGGGGAGCTGAACGGCATGAGCTCGGCGGGGGTTGACGAATCCGCGCTGCCGGAGTTGAGGCGGAACAGGTACCGTCCCGACGCGGGCGCCCGCCACGACAGGTAGGCAATGCCCGGATTCTCCTCGGAATATTGCAGGCTCGGCGCGACCGGTGAAGGAGGCACCGTCCTGTCGATCGTGACCGTGAACAGCCGCGCGGCGCGGCTCGCGGTCCCCAGGTCATTGACGGCCCGCGCGAGCAGGCGGTACGTGACAGCGGCGCCGGCTTTGCCCGTGAGCAGAAGGGGACCGGAATAGGCATGGGAGCTCGTCGACGGAAGCCGCGGCATGGACCCGTCATCGGTCAGCTCGTAGAACGTCAGGGGTTCCGGTGATTGCAGCGCGACGGTGACCGGCCGCGCGGAGATGGAACCGTCGGGGGCGCCGCTTATTTCCGGGTCGTCCGGGAGCTCACGGTCGATGGTAAAACGGTAGCGCCGGTCGTACAGGGACCTGTTGCCGGCGTCATCGACGGTCGCGATCCGCAGATTGTAGTCGCGCCGCACTCCCTCCGGCACGTCAAGGGTGAGAGAGGGAGGGAACAGCGCGCCTGCGGCCACGGGGTCCCCGGGATCGGCGTCTCCCGTGGAGATGCTGTAGAACAATCGGGCTTCCGGCGGAAGCGCTTCCGCAGAGAGCACCACGGGCTTGGCGACGCGGCCTCCGGCAGGAACGCCCGTCAGACGGGGCACCTCGGGCGGCTGCAGGTCGATGACGAACGAGATGTCGCGTCTCTCACCGATCCTCTTCCCGTCGTGGGAGATGGCGAGGAGCTTGAGGCGCCACGTGATGACGGCGCCGTCCTCCCCACGGAAAACCGTGGCGTTCGTGAGCAGCGCGGAGCCCTGGTCGGGATCGGGGGGCACGGAACCGTCCCGGGAGGCCGTGTACCTCACGTTCCAGGGGCTCACCCCGAGGGAAGGGGAAAGCTGCCGGCTGTTGTACTTGCCCCCGTCCGCGATCTGCGCCATCGGCGGAAGGCGTGGAGGTCGAAGGTCCACCGTGTACACCAGGGGTCCATAGACTTCGGTGGCGTTTCCGGCCGCATCGACGGAAACCAGCTTCACCCTGTACGTCACCACCGTTCCGTCGATGCCCGGCAGGGCGAGAAACATGCTGGATGGGGAGGTCGAGGGGTCGGGATCTCGTGGGACACTTCCGTCCGAGGAAAGGGTGAAGAAGACTTTCGCCGCGGAGGTGATCGTGAGGGCGGTCGCCACATCCAGGTCTGCGCCCGTCGGCAGCGAGACAGTCGGACGATCCGGAGGCTTCCTGCTCAGCGTGACCGCGGTGGGCTGCGACACCGAGAGGAGACGCCCGGAGTCATCGATCATCCCCACCCGCGCCTTGAAGGTCCGCATCATCCCGAATGGGAGAGTGACCGTGACGGGCGTCGAAAGCAGCGCGGAGTCCGGTCCAGGGACGGGCGGGTCGGAGCCGTCCGAGGTGATCTCGTAGGCGAGATTGCCCGTGCCAGTGTCGGGGGCGCTCAGCACGGCAGTCCCCCCGACGGGACCCGGTGCGAAACTGAAAGCCGGGGGGTTCCCCTGGTCAGGCGCGATCGCCACCCGACGCTCCCGAAGAGGGCTCTGCAGGCCCGATCCGTCAGTCGCCACGGCGCGCACGACGAGGGGGCCCCCGCCGGCGTCAGGCGTGAGATCGAGCCAGCTCGTCGGGGCGGGAGAACGGGGATCCGGCCGCGACCCGTCGGCCGTCGCAGACACCAGCGCATCTTCCGGGCCGATCACCTGCGCGCGCGCCGCGCCGTGAATCGGCTCTGCCTGATCCACAGTCACCACGGGCGGCGTGACCGCGCCCTGGCCCACGTAGTAGAAGTAGCGATACTCCGGACCCCACTCGCCGGAGTCGCTCATCGCCCGCAGCCGCAGGACGACCGGCGACGCCCCGCCGGTGTCTGCGCTCACAGCGATCCCCGATGCGGCGAGCTGGTCCGATTCGGTTGGCGTTTTCTCCCAGAGAGTGTAGTAGACGCTCCCGCCCGGCGACGAGAGAATCCGAGGCGCGATGCCGCGCGGGTAGGCGCCGCTGTCGGTGTCCAGCAGAAGTCCCGTGCCGCGCGCGGGAGTGTACGTCACCGTGACTTCGCGCCGCAGGAGCTCCCTCTTCGAGGCCCGGGGCTGGCCCGCGATGCGAATGGTCGTGCTTCCCTGCCGGCGGATCGTCACGGGCTCCGTGTACGGGATGCCTCCCACGGCCGGGTCGGAGCCGTCGTCCGTGTAGCGTATCCACAGCATGTCCCGGAAAGAGAGCGCGAGCGCCTGCGGGTTTGCGAATGTTCCCGCCGCGGGGCTGAGAACGTCCAGAATCGGAGGGCGGGCATCAAGGAGGTACTCCGCGGTGACGATCCTGCTCCTGTTCCCTGAGGCGCTCACCGAGTACGCCTGCACGACGTAGCGCATTTTCGCGTCCGGCGTTCCGAGGGGAATATCCGACCCGTCCCACTGTCGGGGGCCGCGCACCACGTCGCCCTGGATCGAATAGAACACGGTGTTTCCGGCCGGCGCGTCGAACCGGACGGCAATGGGGTCCCAGTAGCTGCCCGGCTCGGGCAGCACCCGCGGCGGCGACGGTGTGCGCTTGTCGATCTGGAACGCCATCTCCCTCCGTTCGATCTCCGCGGAAGCGGAGTCGGCCCGGAGGACCACCCGGTACAGCCGCTGCTCGCCGGTGACGGCGGTCAGCGAAAGAGGACCTCGAAAGGGAATCCATGGGCCTTCGGCTCCCGTTGCGTCTCGGAACGAGTAGCGAAGCGTCACGCCCGGCTGTAGGGCTTCCACGGCCAGGAGCTGATCTTCCGCGTAGACGCCGGAAGCGGGTGAGACGAGCATCGCCGCCGCGGCAGGCGCGCCGGTACTGGAGCCGGTACTGGAGGGCGAGGTGCTCGCGGGGGCCTGTGCATCGGCAGCGGCGGCAAGGAAAGAAACGAGGAACGAAAAGAGAAGGAGGAGGCGGAACCGGCAGATGCGCGGGTTTCGGCGCGCGCCCCTAGAAGATTCCGGCGAGCTCGGGATCTTCTTCGTAATAATGCTCCTTTTTCTCTCGCTCCGTAAGGCCCACCAGCTCGTGGCTCATGTAGTGGATCCAGAAATCGTCTTCGGGCGTCGACAGCTCGTGATACCGGCACCAGTAGTCGGGCTGCACGGGCATCTGCTTCGCCAGGTAGCGGCGGATCTTGTAGTCGTGCACCGCCACGCGCAGATCTTCGCGAGGGATCCCCTTGTCGATGATGATCTCCACCAGGTGGTTGACCGTCCGACCGGTGTCGAAGATATCGTCGACCAGCAGGACCTTGTCCCCGCTGCGAAGGTATTCCGGGTCGTAGGTCCACCCATCCACGCGCACCCTGTCCTGCAGCCCGATGTCGCGGTACGACCGCGCGACGACAGCGGCGTAGTAGACGGGACGCCGGTCGCGCCGCTTCATCTTGAAGAACTCGCTCATGACGTTGCCCAGGTACGCCCCGCCGCGCAGCGAGACGTAGATCACGTCAGGGAAGAAGCCCTCCCCGTGGATGCGGTGCGCGAGCTTGATGCCGTTGTTGCGCACTGTCTGGTACGAGAGGAATTCCTTGCGCATGTACCGGATAGTCTAATGGAAAAGCGTGAGGATTTCCATGCGATCGCGGAGCACGACGACCGTATGCTCGAAGTGCGCGGAATCCCGGCCATCCGCGGTGACGACGGTCCAGCCGTCTTCCAGGAGCTCGATGTCCCCGGTTCCGGCGTTCACCATCGGCTCGATGGCGAGCACCATCCCTTCCTTCAGGCGGGGGTTCGGGCCGGACCCGACGTAGTTCGGAACCTGGGGATCCTCGTGCATGGCGAAGCCGGTTCCGTGCCCGCAGTACTCCCGCACCACCCCGAACCCGTTGCTCGCGGCGTGCTCGAACACCGCCTTCGAGATGTCGCTGATCCTCTTGCCCGGCACCGCCTGTATCACCGCGCGTTCGAGGCACTCGCGCGTGACCCGCATGAGCCGCTCGCGCGCGGCGGTCGTCGTGCCGACCGGGACACTGATCGCGGAATCCGAAAAGTACCCGTTCAGATCCACGCCGAGATCGATGCTCACCAGGTCGCCGTTTCGGAGCTTGCGCGGACCGGGGATGCCGTGGATGACCTCGTTGTTCAGCGAGATGCAGATGGACGCCGGGTAGTTCATGTACCCGAGGAAGGCGGGTCGGCCGCCCCCGCGCTCGATGCGCGCCCGCACGAAAGCGTCCAGCTCGCGGGTGGTGATCCCGTCCGCGACCTGCTTCAGCGTTTCCTGGAGCGTCTCCGCCAGCAGCTCTCCGGAGGCCCGGATGCCGGCGATCTCTTTCTCGTTCTTCAGGCGGATCATGGGCGGCTATTTTCCGGGTTCTTCCTTCTCCTTGTCGCGCGATTTTTCCTTCCTCTTCTCCTTTATGATCGACGAGAAGGCATCCTCGGTCTCGGTCCCGAAGGATTCCTCGATGATCTTTCGCGTGTCGTCGTTCTGGCCGGACGTGATCGTGACCTTCCCCTCGGTGATCACGCCCTGCTCGACGCTGAGCTTGGGGGTGGTGATGTTGCCCAGCACCTTCCCGGTGTGCAGGAGCGTGACCTCCTCCGTCGCGGAGATGTTGCCGATGAGCGTGCCGGCAATCGTGACCTTTCGCGCCTGGATATCCGTCTTCACCTTGCCGGTCGGTCCGACGATGAGCTGGTCGTCCGTGCGAATATCTCCCTGGAACTTTCCCTCGATCATGATCGATCCATTCACGTAGAAGCGGCCGTCGAAGATGGACCCCTCACCGATGATGCAGTTCGTCGTGTCGTTCTTGTTCGGCATGGAATCTCCTTTTCCCGGCGGCGGGGCCGGCCCGGAACGATAGCACTATTGTCCCCCCGCTTCAAGTTTCTTCAGCAGCAGACCCGCCCGCAGATTGTGCGGGTCCAGCGCAAGGGCACGCCCGAGGGCGGTGCCGGCACCGGGCGCGTCCCCGTCCATGAGGCGCGCGGCGCCGCGGAGAGTCTCGATCCGCGACATGAGCGGCGCGGAGGGATGACGATCGACCTCTTCCGCCGCGCCGTCCAGCTCCGCGAGCGCCGCCCGGGCGTCCCCGCGCCGCAGGATCAGCAGGGCGAGGTCGAATCGCGCGGTGCCGTCCCGTGCCATCAGCGATGACTGGCGA
>JBKQPS010000177.1:0-10914 GCA_052144915.1 Spirochaetia bacterium
ACGATGGCGGGCGCCGGTGACGAGCTGCCCGCGGATTTCCCCGCGCACGCCGCGGGTGCTCTCGGACTGCTGGAGCTTGGCTAGCGGCGGCAACGAGGATATGCGTCGCCCGTGAAGGATGCACTCAGGGGTAGATGCGCGATATGGTCCGGGGGAACGGGATGCATTCGCGGATGTGAGGGCTCCCGCAGATCCACGCGAGGGTCCGCTCCAGCCCGATGCCGTAGCCCGAGTGCGGCACCGATCCGTATTTCCTCAGGTCCAGGTACCAGCCGTACGCTTCTTCCGGCAGCTTTTCTTCGTGAATTCGTGAGAGCAGCTTTTCCAGGATGTCTTCTCGCTGCGATCCGCCGATGATCTCCCCGTAGCCTTCCGGGGCGAGCAGGTCCGAGCAGAGCACGGTTTCCGGGTTCTGCGGGTTCTCTTTCATATAGAAGGCTTTCGCCTTTTTTGGGTAGTTCATGACGAAAATCGGCTTCTCGTGCAGCTTCGTGAGGACAGTCTCGTCCTCCCCGCCCAGGTCATCCCCCCACTGGATCGTGCTGCCCTTTCCCTGGAGCGTCTTCACGGCCTCCCCATAGTCGATGCGGATGAACGGAGGCTGCACCTTCTTCAGGGGCCCGACGTCGCGTTCGAGCGCCGCGAGCTCCGCGCCGCAGTTGGCGCACACGTCCGCGACGACCCTGCTCACCATGTCTTCCTGGAGGCGCATGTTGTCGGCATTGTCCGCGAAGGCCACCTCGGCCTCCAGCATCCAGAACTCCGTCAGGTGACGCCGTGTCTTCGATTTTTCCGCCCGGAAGGTCGGGCCGAAGTTGTAGACCTTCCCATAGGCGATGCAGGCTGCCTCCAGGTAGAGTTGGCCTGTTTGCGCGAGGTACGCGTCTCCGAGGTCGAAATAGGGAACGGTGAACAGGGTGCCGGCGCTTTCTCCTATGGAACCGGTGAGGATCGGGGTGTCGATCAGGAGGAAGCCCCTCTCGTGGAAGAACGCGCGAAACGACGAGATTGCCTGGTCACGGATCCTCATGATCGCGGTCGGCCGGGTCGAGCGCAGCCACAGGTGCCTGTTTTCCAGGAGGAAATCGATGCCGTGTTCCTTCTTGGAGATCGGGTAGTCATCGACGGGATTCTGCACCACCTCCACGCCGGTCACGGTGAGCTCGAAGCCGGAAGGGGCGCGCTCGTCTTTGCGCGCCGTGCCGCGGACCTTCAACGAGGCTTCCATCTTCAGCCCCGCGATGCGCGCGAAGCATTCGGCCCCGCAGCCTGATTCCTCGGCGACGGCCTGGATCCGCCCGGTCCCGTCGCGGAGCTGGAGAAACGCGATCTTGCCCTTGGACCGGATGTTGTACAGCCAGCCACGGATCTCGACTTCCTGGTCGACATGCCGCCCGATGCCTGATATCTCCACGGTTTCCATGGCCGCATCTTATCGACGTCACGCCCCGCGGGCAAGGCACTCCGAGTTGATCCGCTCACGGAGCTCCTGGGCTTCTTTCACCGTGCGCGTTCGGATCAACCAGTTTTCGATATTGTTCGTGAATGATTTGACGGGCAGCGCCTGGACGACCGCTGCGACGACGAATGCACGAGTCCCCGTGTAAAGAAGGAAACCGCGCCTGATGACCCCGCGCTTGAAAGCAATCTCGAGCGGGAACCAGTCGCGGTGCCTCGGCATCGGTGAATCGAGGAAGCGAAACCCAATCCGCTCGCTTCCGATATCCGCGATCAGCTCGATCACGCGTGTTCGCCTGGAGCTCCACCAGGAGAAGCGGCTCCCCGGCGCCATCCGACTCACGCTGACGATGATCGACTCCGCCCACGCGCTGCAGGATGATAAACCCACGAGGAGGAGGGGCCTCCTCCTCTTTCCGCAAGACGGGAGAATCCGCACCAATCCCTCATTCTCGAGGCTCTTGACGTAGGAAACGAGGGTTGGTCGTGAGATTTCGAGCTCGCGGCTGATTGCCGCGGTGTTGAACGGCTTTCCGCTCCACGGAGCGAGCGCGGCCATTGTGCGGGCGCGCGCCTTGCACACTCTCGAAACCATCCGGACCCAGGGCTCCACACATTGTGAAAAATGACGAAAGTGCAAGGTGATTGCAGTCGGCGCATTTTTGACAATGTCAGGGCAGGGGTTGCGCGATTTTCCGGGGCGCCTGGCGAACGGCGACTGGCGCTTGGCGCCTGGCGAGCGTCCGGACTAGACGAACTCGTCCCGCTCCCGCAGAATGACGACCTCGCCCTTCTGTTCGAGCAGCTGAATGTATTCCAGGAAATCCTGCTGGGCGCGGTCCAGTTCCGCTTTGCGTCCGGGGCCGCTGAGGTCCTCCTCCATCAGGATGAGGCCGCGCCGCCGTTCGGAGACGGAGGCGAGCATTCGCTGCCGCGTCTTTTCCTCCGCGCCGCGGAGCACCAGGGCAAGCTCCCGGTCCGCGTAGTCCCGCAGCACTCTCTGCAGGTCCTTGTCGGGCATCTGGAAGACGACGTCGATCGTGTAGAGCTTTTTCCGGATCTGGTTGGCGGTGTTCGGCTCCAGCTCGGCCAGTATCGCCTGCTCTTTCGACGGGTCCATGTAGCGCAGGATCTCGGTGAGGGCGGTCTTGCCGTCCACTTCCTCTGTGACCGGCTCTGCCATTTCCCGGACCTTGCTGCGCAGGGTTTCTTCCGCTTTTCGAAGCACCTCGGCGTCCACCGTCAGGGTCTTCGCGATGCGCGGGATGATCTGCCTCTGCACCTCGGGGCTCAGGGCCTGGATGATCCGCGCAGCGAGCTTCGGTTCGAGGTGCGCGAGGATCAGCGAGGCCACGGGCACCGATTCGCTGCGCACGAGGGATATCGCCTGGTGCACGTCGATATCCTGGAGAAATGTGAAAGGAGGCGGCGCCATGTCCTTGCGAACCCGCGCGAGGATCTCGTCCGCCTTTTCCTTTCCGACCGATGCGACCAGCATCTCCTGCGCCTTCTCGATGCCCCCGCTGGCGATGAGGTCCTTGGTCTCGCGGATGTACCCGAACTCCTCCAGGATCTTGGAGGCTTCCTTCTCCTCGATGTGCTGGGTTCGCGCGATCTCGAGGGTGATGCCCTCCACCTCTTCGGCGGACATGTGCCGCAGGACGCGCGCCGCCTCCTCTTTTCCCAGGAGCATGAGAAACTGCGCGGCCTTGCGGTACCCGGTGTCCCGGCTGGTCTCCTTGATGAAGCCCTTGATGCTCGGATCCCTCGGAGCTTTCGGAGCCTTGGGCTCCCGCGTTCGTTTCCGCTTTTTTCCCGCGTTCTGTTCCCTGCGGTACGCGTCGGCCGGACCTGACATCGCCCTTATCCTACCATCAAAACGTGATGGTGTCAGGATTCGGCCCGATGCGGGCGCCCGCGTCCAGTCCCGTGAGGCCCGCCATGTCTTCCGCATCCAGCTCGAAATCGAAGACCTGGCTGTTCTCCAGTATCCGATCGCGATGGACCGATTTCGGAATCGTCACCACGCCGAGCTGCAGGTCCCACCGGAGGACCACCTGCGCGCCGGTCCTGCCGTGCTTCTTCGCGATTCGCGCGATCACCGGGTGATCCAGCCTGCGTCCCCTCGTCAGCGGTGACCACGCCTGGTGCCGGATTCCCGACCGCGTGTCGAAATCGAGGAGCTCTTTCTGCACCAGGAAGGGGTGGAACTCCACCTGGTTCAGCGCCGGCTTCACGGAAGCTGATTTCATCAGGTCTTCCAGGTGGTGCACGAGGAAGTTGCTCACGCCGATGGCCCTGACCTTTCCGCCCGCCAGCAGCGTTTCCATTGCCCTCCACGTGTCCTTGTACTTTCCCCGCACGGGCCAGTGCACGAGGTAGAGGTCCACGACGTCGACGCCGAGGTTCGCGCGGCTGCGGTCGAAGGCTTTCAGGGCCTGCGCGTACCCCTGGTCCGAGTTCCAGACCTTCGTCGTGACGAACACCTCTCCCCGCGGCACCCCGCTGTCCTTGAGCGCGCGTCCGACGTCCCTCTCGTTCTCGTAGTAGGCGGCGGTGTCCACGTGCCGGTAGCCGATGTCCAGTGCCCAGCGGACCGCCTGCTCGGTCTCCCTGCCGGGGGGAGACTTGAACACTCCCAGCCCGAGCCATGGGATCAGGACGCCGTTGGCAAGCGACACCGCCGAAGAGAGATCCGTTGGTTGTTGCCCGTTCGTGTTGCGCATGCAGATACTATACTCATGGCACAGGGAAAAGTCGTCGCGATATCCGGGGCCGCGGGCGGGCTGGGCCCGACCGTCGTGCGCGCGTTCTTCGAAGCGGGAGCCTCCCTGGCCCTGGCGGGCAGGTCCGAGGAGAAGCTCGTCCATCTCCTTGACTCACTCGGCGTCCCTTCGGACCGGCGGCTCGCCTCCGGCGTCGACCTCGGGGATACCGCGGCCGCGCGCTCCTGGGCTGAATCGGTCGCGGCAAGGTTCGGCAGGGTGGACGCCGTGCTGCACCTCGTCGGGGGCTACAAGGGCGGCACCTCCCTCGCCGAAGTCTCTCCCGCGGACTGGGGCGAGCTGCAGGCCATGCTCGTCGGAACGACTCTCAGCGTGGTGCGCGCGTTCGCCGGCATGCTGAAGAAAGGCGGGGCACGGTTCATCGGCGTCACCTCGCCGAAGGCGCA
This sequence comes from Spirochaetia bacterium, assembly GCA_052144915.1. Taxonomy (GTDB): domain Bacteria; phylum Spirochaetota; class Spirochaetia; order SZUA-6; family Fen-1364; genus Fen-1364. The sequence goes on from JBKQPS010000177.1 coordinate 4,631, forward strand.
GGCGCCGACGGCGAAAAGCGCGCTGTACGCAATGGCAAAGGCCGCCTCCGACGCGCTCGTGCTGGCCCTGGCCGACGAGCTGCGGGGAACGGGTTCGACGGCCAACCTCGTCGTGGTCGATTCGATAGACTTCCCCGAGACGCGCGGCAGGGAACCGAAGAAACCGTACGGGAAATCCACGCCCGCGGAGGAGATCGCTGCCGCGATGCTCTTCCTTTGCTCGCAGGAGGCCGCGACGATCAACGGGGCGCGCGTTCCGCTGACGGGCAGGACGGCGTGAACCGCCTCGCCGGGCAGAAGAGTCCCTACCTCCTGCAGCACGCGGGCAACCCGGTGGACTGGTACCCCTGGGGAGAGGAAGCCTTCGCGGAGGCGCGGCGGCGCGACAAGCCGCTCTTTCTTTCCATCGGGTATTCCACCTGCCACTGGTGCCATGTCATGGAACGCGAATCCTTTGCCGACCCCGGCGTGGCCGCCCTGATGAACGAGGCATTCGTCTCCATCAAGGTGGACCGGGAGGAACGGCCGGATCTCGACGAGCATTTCATGAACGTCAGCCGGCTGCTCACTGGCACCGGCGGGTGGCCTCTGACCGTCATCCTGACCGCGGACGGCAACGCGTTTTACGCGGCCACGTACATTCCTCCGGAGAACGCGTTCGGGCTGATGGGAATGCGGGACCTGGTCCCGAGAATTCGAGAATTGTGGGAGCACCGCCGCGAAGAGATCGACCGCTCCGCGGCCGCGATCGCGGCGGAGATCGTGAAGATCGACCGTCACGGCCCGCCGGGCTTCGCGGCCCGACCGGGCGCGACGACCGCCGCCGCGCGGGCTTTGGCGGCCATTTTCGACAGCAAGTACGGCGGGTTTGGCGGCGCGCCAAAGTTCCCCACGCCGACGCTCCTCGGCATCCTCCTCCGGGCCTGGCGCCGGGACGGCGATTCCGAGACACTCGGAATGGTCGAGCGCACTCTCTCCGCGATGCGAAGCGGCGGAATCTACGACCAGCTCGGATTCGGCTTCCATCGCTACTCCACGGATGCCCAATGGCTCGTGCCCCATTTCGAGAAGATGCTCTACGACCAGGCGCTTCACTGCCTCGCCTACACCGAGGCCTGGCAGGCGACCGGCGTGGACTCGTGGAAGGAAACGGCGAAGGAGATCTGCGCGTACGTCCTGAGGGACCTCGCCCTTCCGGAGGGCGCGTTCGCCACGGCGGAGGACGCCGACAGCGAAGGAGAGGAGGGCAGGTTCTACCTGTGGACCGCTGCCGAGGTGCACTCCCTCCTGGGAAGCCGGGCCGGGGAGTTCTGCGTGCGCTACGGCGTGGCCGGAGACACCCCGCGCATTCTGCACCGCGATATTTCCGACAGGACGCCGCCGGGCGACGCGGAGGCGCTCCTGCGTGGCACGCGCGCGCGCCGCGCGCGGCCCTTGCGGGACGACAAGATCCTCGCGGACTGGAACGGGCTGATGATCGCGGCCCTCGCCCGCGCGGGCCGTGCCTTCGACGAGCCCCCGCTGGTCCAGGCCGCGGAAGCGGCGGCCCGCTTCGTCACGCAGCGCATGCGATCCGCGGACGGGGGGCTCCTGCACCGGCACCGTGACGGGGAATCGGCGATCAGCGCTTTCGCGGATGACTACGCGTTCCTCTGCGGGGGGCTTCTCGAGCTGTACGAGGCCACGTTCGAGCCGGGGTGGCTTCGGGAGTGCATCGCGCTGACCGACTACTTCCTGGCGCATTTCTGGGATCCGCAGTCGGCCGGGTTCTTTTCACGGAGGAAAAGGCGGAAGTCGCTCGTCGAAAGTTGCTTCCCGACGGCGTCATTCCGTCGGCAAACTCCGCGGGAGCGCTGCTGCTGTTGAAGCTCAACCGAATGACGGGCCGGCCGGACTACGAACAGAGAGCGGAGGAGCTCCTCGGTCTCTACCCGCAGAGCGCGGCCTCCGACGCGAGGTCATTCTCGTTTTTCCTCGCCGCGGCGGACTTTGCCGCCGGGCCCACCAGCGAGGCGGTGATCGTCGGCGACCCGTCCGCCGATGACACGAAGGAGATGCTCCGTGCCCTGCGGCGCTGCTATCTGCCCAACACGGTGGTGCTGCTGAAGCCGTCGAACGCGGCGGATCCACCGATTGTTCATCTCGCCCCCTACACTGCGGGGCTGCAGGCGATGAAGGGGAAGGCGACTGTGTACGTGTGCAGAAACTTCACCTGCTCTCTTCCCACCTGCGACGTGGAGCCGATGCTCGCCGAGCTGGCGCGGCCCTAGGCTCCGGCCTCGGCGCCCATCTTCCTGTACATCTCGTCCATTATCCGCCGAAGGGGAAGCGGCTTCGAGTGGACTGGCGTGCAGCTCTCGCGACCGGTGTCCAGGCTCTCGTTCCCGAGCCGCGAGGCGAGGCCCTCCACCGGCCCCTGCCCGGCAAGGGCGAGGTAGACGTCGCGCACCATCTCGGTGCCGCGCCGGAGAGCCTCGTCGTACAGGTCGAGAAAGCTCGCGTGGCTCACCGCGGCCGCGTCGCAGGGGTGGCACCATTCCTTGCGGGACAGGTTGAGAAAATCGTATTCCGCGGGCAGCTCCCGGGGGTGGAGCAGCCCGAGCCTCTTCTCGCGGAACCCTTCCTTGCGGTCCTTGCGGTAGGCGAGTTTGACGATATCGGGGTTGAGGTGATTGGTGAGCTTGTAGAAGAAGATGGTGTCGTGGTAGGCGTTCTGGATGCGCTGCCTGTTGCGGCTCTTGAAGTTGTACGACGGGTAGACGGAGTTCAGGCCCTTCACCATAGCCTTGATCACCGGATAGGGGAGGGTCGCGCCGCAGCGCACCCGGGTGAGGAAATCGAACTGGGACGGGGCCATGCCGTAGCGCTCGCGGAGCAGCAGGACGTCGAGGATGCGCTCCATGAACGGATGCGCGTGATACAAACGGCTGCCGGTCTCTTCCTTCGGGTCCACCCATCCGGCAAAGTAGCCGATGAACGGATGGGCGAGCCGGTCCAGCGGGGCGTGGGTCGTGAAGCCGAGGATGAACGCGGAGAGCTCCGAGCCGGGCCCCGCCGACAGCCGCACGGCCTCCCGCACGAGCTCCTGGACGAACGCGCCGTAGCCGTGGCGGTGCAGGGCAACCCCGTAGCGGAGGCCCGTCGGCATGGTGCGCTGGTTGTGATAGAAAAAGTCCGGTCCCTGGGCGCCGAACCGGTACAGGTTGCCGTGCGCATCGAGGATCCCCTCCGCCTTTTCACCGAGGGCGGCGCGGAGCGCTTCCTCCGCGAAGAGGAGATGGGCGAAATGAGACGGCATGAGAAGAACATACTAGAGAATCGCCGCCGTGACAGCCCTTGACTTTTTCACAACCCCCGGTAGTATGTGCCGATATCGCCGCTGTAGCTCAGACGGTAGAGCAACGGACTGAAAATCCGTGTGTCAGGGGTTCGATTCCCCTTGGCGGCAGACTACGCTTTCCTGCCGAACAGCCGTGCGGCCGAAACCGCGGCCTTCCACCCCTCCATGAGCGCGGCGCGCGCGGTCTCCCCCATGCGGGGCTCGAAGATCGTGTCCGCCTGCCATATGTGCGAGAGCTCCTCCCTGCCCTTCCAAACCCCCGCGGAAAGTCCGGCGGCGAAGGCGGCGCCAAGCGCGGTGGTCTCGCTGCTGCGCGGGCGGACCGTGGGCATGCCGAGAATGTCGGCCTGGAACTGCATCAGGAAGCCGTTCACCGATGCGCCGCCGTCCACGCGGAGGGACTTCAGGGACCCGCCGGCATCCGCCTCCATCGCGTCCACGAGATCCCTGGTCTGGTAGGCGATGCTTTCAAGGGCCGCGCGCACGACATGCTCCTGCCGGGTTCCCCGCGTGAGGCCGAACACGGCGCCGCGCGCCTCGGGGTCCCAGTACGGCGCACCGAGTCCGACGAAGGCCGGCACGAAATAGACGCCGCCGGTGTCCGCGGCCGTGCGGGCGAGGATCTCCGATTCGGCGGAAGAGGAGAGGATGCGAAGCTCGTCGCGCAGCCACTGGACGACCGCCCCGCCGATGAAGACCGACCCTTCCAGGGCGTATTCGAGGCCGTCGCCCAGGTCCCAGGCCACGGTCGTGAGCAGCCGGTTGCGCGAGGTGACGGGGCGCCGGCCCGTGCAGAGGAGGCAGAAACATCCCGTGCCGTAGGTGACCTTCCCCATCCCGGGCTCCAGGCACGCCTGGCCCAGCAGCGCCGCCTGCTGATCGCCCAGGACACCCGTGACCGGGATCTCGTGTCCGAGCAGGCGCGCCGAGGCGACCCCGAAATCCGATGCCGACGGGCTGACCGCGGGAAGCATCGACGCCGGTATTCCCAGGGCCGAAAGGATCTCCTCGTCCCACCGTCCCTTGTGGATGTCGAAAAGGAGCGTCCGTGATGCGTTCGAGGGATCCGTGGCGTGCCGCGCCGTGAGCTGGTACACGAGCCACGAATCCACCGTGCCGAAGCACACCTCTCCCGCGTGGGCCCGTGCGCGCAATCCCGGGGTATTTTCCAGCGCCCACATGATCTTCGTTCCCGAGAAATAGGGGTCGAGCAGGAGCCCCGTGCGCTCGCGGACGATGCCCTCCAGGCCTCGGGCGGAGAGCATGCGGCAGATGTCCGCCGTTCGGCGATCCTGCCAGACCAGGGCGGGCCCGATCGGCTCCCCGGTGGCCCGGTCCCAGAACACGGCGGTTTCCCGCTGGTTGGCGATCCCGATCGCCGCGATCCGCGACGGTTCGATCCTCGCCTCCGCCAATGCTTCGCGCGCCGCGGCCAGTTGCGTGGACCAGATTTCCCGCGGGTCGTGCTCGACCCAGCCGGGCTTCGGGTAGATCTGGCGGAAAGGCTTCTGCGCGATGCCCAGGACCCGGCCCGCGCGGTCGAACACGAGGGCACGCGAGCTGGTCGTGCCCTGGTCCAGCGCCAGAATGCAGTCTTCCACTGCTTTCAACTCCCCGTGCTGTAGGGGCCGGACAGCACGCCGTACCCCGCTGCCGCGTTCCACACGAAGACGCGGAACGTGAATCCACCCGCGAGGGCGGGCCCGGATGCCTGGATCTGCTGCACCGAAACGGGATTGGACGCGCCCGTCGACGGGAAGGAACCGGCGAACGCGCCGTCCTTGCCGTACACCCAGATTTCGTATCCCGCCGCCGTCCCCGACACATTGATGATGCCGTTCTCGACGACCGCCGCGGGGTACGTCGCCTCCGCGGCGGAGACGGAACGCGGCGGCACGCTCAGGGTGTCTTCCACCGTGGCGCCCCCGCTCGCCTGGAGGATCACGCGGTACTCTCCCGACGGGACGGGCGTCGTTCCCGGCATGGAGAGGGACGTGGTGCCGATCCACGTCTCACCTTCCGCGGTCGACGTGACCCACGAGGCGCTGTCCACTTTCCAGAACAGCTCCGCCTCGTCGTTGATGACGTAGAATGCGCTGAGGTTCTCCATTCCGTCCGGGTCGCTGGCCACGAGGAAGACACCGAGTGTCTCCGTGTTCGTATTCGTCGCCGGATCGTGGACGTAGATGACCCGGCCGAACACGCGGGAGAGCACGGGCGGCTTCCCCGAGCACCCCGCGAACAGGAGGAGCGCCACGGCGCAGGCAGCGGCCGCGCGGCCGCGGCGGCGGCTCACGTTCCCTCCAGCACCGATGCGCGGCGGCAGTCCGACAGCCTCCTCCGCATGTAGTCCCGGTCCAGGTCCAGGTCCTTGACGATCTGGAGGAAGAGCTCGTTCGGCACGAGGTTCTGCTCGGTGAAGAGGAAAAGCAGCGCCTTCTCCGCGATGCAGGAGACGCGGAGCGCGTTCATCATGATCTCGTCGTCGCGGCCGCAGAAGTCCCTGTACAGCAGCGAGCGCTCCCGGCCGCCCTTGATGAGCTCCAGCTCCTTCCGCAGCGGGCCCGGTTCACCGCGGGACGCCTGTTCGCCGAGGGGCTTCAGGTTGAGAAAGGTGTACTCCTTGCCGGGGAGGTAGTGATGATCGTCGCAGCGGGTGCAGTAGTTCGGCTCCCGGGGATCGTCGCGCTCCCTGTCCCCCCCGATCACCAGGAGCGGGTCGAAATACAGGGCGGGGCATTCGCGCCCTTCCACCGTGTAGAATCGGTAAGTGTAGAAAGAGTCCTGGAGGCACTCGGGGTGCTCGCAGTAGGCGGTGAGGGGAAAGACGTCCGTGGCGGTGTCCAGCAGCAGGCGCGCGGTTGTGTTGAAGATCTCCCGGCGGAAATTCAGCACGAGCGAGGGAAAAATGAAAGTGAGCCCCCGGGTGCGGGACGCGCGCTCC
>JBKQPS010000178.1:0-61105 GCA_052144915.1 Spirochaetia bacterium
GAACACGCTGCGGCTGAACTTCTCCAATTGCGACGAGGCGATGATCACGGAGGGCATGGAGAGGCTCGCCCGCGTCTATTCTCAGATGTAGCGCCCCCGGGGGGGCGGATCCCTTGCACAAGCCGCCTCCACTTCGTAGGATGAGTGTCCCCGTGGAGGCCGGTCTCTGAGACTCAGAAGCATACGGTCGAAACTTCTCTTCTCCTTCGTGTCGGTGATCCTGCTCCCGCTGTGCACCCTTGGGATTCTCGGACCGTATATCTCGGCGCGTACGATCGAGAACGAAACAACCGGCCACACCGTGCAGCTCATCCGCCAGGTAACGCGGAACATCGAGTTCTACGTTCGCCAGACGGAGAGCATCATTTCCATCGTCGCTGCCAATCCCGACGTGCAGGCTTTCATGGGGTTCCGCGGGTCCGCCCAGCCTTTCTCCGTGCATGGCCAGTCAGGAGCGCTCCAGCTTCTGCGGTCGATCTCCGACGCCCATCCCGAGATCGCAGGAATCCTCGTCGTGAATGCGGAGAACCGTCCGCTCAGCAACGACATCCAGCCGATCACGCGTGACCCCCTCACCGACGAGAGCTGGTACCGCCAGGCCGTCGACTACCAGGGCACCGTGCAGCTCCTTCCCCGGCCCATTGGGAGGAATCTCAGGAGCAGCAACGAGTACAGCGCCGACGACGTGGTCTCCATCGTGAAGGCGGTTGTCGACCCGGGCTCGGGACAGATCCGGGGCGTCGTGCTCATCGACCTGCGCCTGAAGGTCATGGAGGCGATCTTCGACGACCTGACCGTCGGCCTGGGCGGGTTCCTGTTCATCGAGGCGCCGGGCGGGGGGATCGTGTACACGCCGGTGAATCCCATCGTCTACCGCGTGCGCGACGAGTGGCTGGACACGCCGCGCACGAGCAGCGTCCGGCGCATCAAGGGCGCCGACTACCAGATCGTCTCGCAGGGCTCCACCTACACGCAGTGGAAGACCGTGGGCGTGTTTCCCCTGAACGAGATCATGAGCCAGGTGAGCACGATCCGCTACTACTCCCTGATCATCGCCGGGGTCACGGTGCTCGTGGCCCTCATCGTCGCCCTCTTCTTCACCAGCGGGATCGCACGGCCGGTGATCGAGCTGCGGTCCCTGATGAAGGAAGCGGAGGAGGGCAATCTCGGCGTCCGCTTCGAAGGGAGGCAGGAGGACGAGATCGGGTATCTCGGCAAGAGCTTCAACACGATGATCGAGGAGGTCCAGAAGCTCATCGATATGGTCTACCGCGAGCAGCAGAGCAAGCGGGAAGCGGAGCTGAAGACGCTGCAGGAGCAGATCAAGCCCCATTTCCTCTACAACACGCTGGACACCATCCAGTGGATGGCGCAGGAGCACGGCGCGCAGGACATCGTGAAGGTGGTCGGCGCGCTCACGAGCCTCTTCCGCATCGGCCTGTCGCGGGGCAAAGAGATGATCCGCCTCGCCGACGAGATGGAGCACGTGCGCAGCTATCTCATCATCCAGAAAGCGCGCTACGAGGACAAGTTCGATTTCAGCCTTCGTACGGACGAGGAGGTTCTCCCCTGCATGGTGCTGAAGCTCACCCTGCAGCCGCTCGTGGAAAACGCGATCTACCATGGCATCAAGGAGCGGCGGGGACACGGCACCGTCGCCGTGGAAGCCTTCCGCCGCGACGGCATGCTCGTCCTGCGGGTGAGCGACGACGGGATCGGGATGTCCCCGGCCAAGCTGGCGGAGGTGCGCGCGGTCCTCACGGCCGCCCATCCCCACGGCGGGGGGCTCGAAGGCTACGGGGTTCACAATGTCCACGAGCGGATCCAGCTCTCCTTCGGCGCGCGGTTCGGCTTGCGCTTCGAAAGCGCGCCGGACCTGGGCACCACCGTGGAGATACTCCATCCGCTGATAAACGCCGAGGGCATCCTGGCAACTGCCGAGGAAACCCTCCTGCCGCCCCGGGGGTGAGGAGATGTGGAAAGTCCTGATCGCCGACGATGAGCCGAAGATCCGCCGCGGGCTGCGCGCGACGATCGAGCGCATCCGTCCCGAAATGAAGGTCGTTGCGGAGGCCGAGGACGGAGAAAGGGCGCTTGCTCTCGCGCAGAAAGAGAAGCCGGACATCCTCATGATCGACGTCCGCATGCCCTTCCTCAACGGCCTGGAGCTCATCGAAAAGATCAACGGGGTATTGAGCGACTGCATCATCATCGTCGTCTCGGGCCATGACGAGTTCGAATACGCCCAGCGCGCCCTGCATTTGAAGGTATTCGAGTATGTCCTGAAACCGGTGCCGCAGGATGTGCTGGCGAACGTGCTCGCGCGGGCCGAGGAATCGCTCACCGAAGCGCGCCGCCAGCGGAAGTACACGGCGTGGGCGCAGGAGCAGCTGGACCGCAACCTGCCCCTGTTGCGGGAGCAGTTTTTCCGTGACTGGGTGCGCGCGCGCCTTTCCCCGCTCGAGATCGCCGAGCAGGCGCGCTTTCTTGGCATGGAGCTGACCGGGCGGCTCGCCATGGCCGTGTTCCACGTCGTGGAGCGCACGATCGCCACTGCACAGCCCGAGGAACGGGAACGGCGGCTTGCCCTGTACGCGGTCTGCTCGGTCGTGGAAGAGTCATTTGGTGAGTTCGCACCGAGGTGGGTCTTCCTCGACGACCGCGACGACATCGTCGTGCTCGCCCACTCCGGCGGCGGTGCAGACTGGGTGAAGGCGGCGGCGGGCATCGAGGCGCGCGTGGTCCCCTCCCTCTGCCAGGCGCTGCTTGTCGCCCCGGCCGCGGTCGAGGAGGCTCATCAGGGCGTGCCCGAGGCGTACGAGGCGCTGAGCGCCGAGGTTTCCGCAAAGGGAAGCCATCGAGGCCTCGTGGTCACCGCGCAGCGCTATATCGACGCCCATTTCGGAGAGCCGACGCTCTCCCTGGAGGAAGTGGCCGCCTCTGCACAGATCAGCCCCGGCTACTTCAGCCGGCTCCTGAAGCTGGAAACCGGATTCTCCTTTGTCGACTACCTGACCCGGGTGCGGATCACCAGGGCGGTGCAGATCATGAATGACCCGGCAGTGAAAGTGTACGAGGTGGCGGAGGCTGTCGGCTACCAGAGCCAGCATTATTTCAGCCGTGCGTTCAAGCGGGTATTCGGGCGTCCGCCGGTTGAATACCGCAGGGGCGGCGCATGAGGGCGCCGAATCCGCGTCTTCTTCTTCTGCCGCTTCTCCTTTTACTTGGGACCTGCCGTCCCGTTACGAACAACGTGAAGCCGTTCGATTATGTGATCGGCGTCTCCATGGCCAATCTCACCGAACCGTGGCGCATCAACATGAGGGACGAGATCAACACGGAGGCGGCGCATTACTCCAACCTCCGCATCGTCTTTACCGACGCGGCCGATTCGAACAGCCGGCAGATCCAGGACGTGCACACGCTGCTGAACTCCGGCATCGACCTCCTCATCATCTCCCCGAACGAATCGGAGGCGCTCTCCCCGGTGATCACGGAGGCCTATCACAGCGTCCCCGTCATCCTCCTGGATCGCTCGGTGATCGGTTTCGGCTACACCCTGTTCATCGGTCCCGACAACCGCCTGGTCGGCAAGCAGGCGGGCCAGTACGTCACCGAGCTCCTGGGGGCAAAGGGCGGAAAGATCGTCGAGATCCTGGGCCGGTCCGGATCGCCCCCCGTGCTGGACAGGAGCGTTGGCTTCCGGGACGTCATCTCGTCACGGCGCAATATCACCATCGTGGGCACGATCGTCGCCGACTGGCTCCGAGACAAGGCAGAAGACGCCATGACCGCGTGGCTCCAGAAGAACGGCCGCGCGGACGTCATTTTCGCCCAGAACGACGCCATGGCCGACGGCGCGCGCCGGGCGGCCGACAAGTTGGGGATCCAGGGGATACGGGTGGTCGGCATTGACGGGCTGCCCGGGCCCAATGGCGGCATCGAGCTTGTCCGCAGCGGCGCGCTTTCCGCGACCTTCACCTGCCCGACGGGCGGCAAGGAGGCCGTCATCTACGCGATGGACATCCTCCACCACGAGGAGGGTATCCCGAAGAAGATGATCCTGCGGACGTCCCTCGTCACGGAGAAGACCATCGAGAGCGGCGCCCTCGGCGCGCCCGCGCGGCCCCGCCTTCCCCCGGACCATCGCATCGTGCTAGGTTTCGCCCAGACCGGGGCGGAGAGCAACTGGCGCCTCGCGAACACCGAGTCCATCAAGACCGCGGCGCGGCAGGCCGGGATCGATCTCGTCTTCGTCGACTCGGAAGGGCAGCCGGAGAAGCAGATCGCCGCTGTGCGGTCGTTCATTGCGCGCAAGGTGGACATCATCTCCTTTTCCCCGATCGTCGAGTCAGGGTGGGAACCGGTGCTCCGCGAGGCGAAAGCCGCAGGGATTCCCGTATTCCTGTCGGACCGAACCGTGGATGTGAAGGACGAGTCCCTCTGGACGACTTTCATGGGCTCGGATGTCCTGGAGGAAGGGCGCCGCGCCGCGAGGTGGCTCACCGCCTACATGAAGACGGACGCGCCGGTGAACATCGTGGAGTTGCTGGGCACGATCGGCTCGGCGCCCGAGCTCGACCGGACTTTCGGATTCAAGGAGATACTCAAGGACCATCCCAATTATCGCATCATCGTATCTGAAAGCGGGAACTTTGAGCGCAGCACAGGCAAGGAGGTCATGCAGCGGATCCTCAAAAACCTCGCCGCAAAAGGGCAGAAGATGGACGTTCTTTTCGCGCACAACGACGACATGGCGATCGGCGCGATCGCGGCCATGGAGGCCGCGGGCCTGAAGCCCGGAAAGGACGTCGTCATCGTTTCCGTGGATAGCATCCGTGATGCGTTCACCGCCATGATCGCCGGAAAGCTCAACTGCTCCGTGGAGTGCAACCCCCTGCTGGGCCCCCAGCTCATGAAGGCCGTCAAGGACTACATGGCCGGAAAGGACCTGCCCGTCCGCCTGATCACCTCCGAGGGCGTGTACCCGGCCGCTGTGGCACGAGCCGTACTGCCGACCCGAAAGTACTGATCACCGCTCGCTCCCCCCTGCAATTGCTCCTGCATGTCCCGAAAAGTGCACAAAATAGCTGATTCGTCTAAATACCGCGCCACCCGGGTGTGATACCACGATAGGCGGACTCACATCGTTCGAACCGGGCAGAGGGGTAAAATCATGCGGCAAATCCTTCGGGGATGCGCGGTACTCGTTCTTCTGGTCGCGGCGGCAGGATTCGGGGCCGCGCAAGCGAAGGCAGGGACCCTGATCTGTGTGGGGCTGTACTCGGAGACCAGCGACGGCTCCGTCAGCTACCGCGTGGGTACGGGAGACTGGGTCGTCGTCAAGGTGGGTGACACCATACCGGCAGGCGCCTCGATACGGGTCAACGTGGACAGGGACTGGATCGAGCTGACACCTGCCAACAATCCGAACGCTGTGTTCGAACTTCACGGGCCCGATACGGGAGAGATCATCAAGAAGGTGGCCGACATATTGAAGGGCAAGCCGAAGCTGGTCAGTTTCCCAAAACCAAAGGGGGCAACGCCGGATCCGAAATACAAGGACAAGCTGGTCGTGACGCAGTACCTGGGAAGACAGATCTACGTGACGCCCGACGGCGATGACAACGACATCAAGTACGGCGACGTACTGGACATCAAGGGCAAGGTCCGGATCATCGCCATCAACAACACCATCAATCTCAGGAATGCCAGCGGAAAAGAGACCCAGGTGATCGGTCCGCTGAACTTCGGTGTCGAACAGGTGCTGAACAACGAGAAGCTCTACAAGTACCTGAACTCTCACTAGATGATCAGGGTGAAGGAGGCAAACGGGAAGGAGACAAGACGTACATGAAGGTCCGTCGGACGTCTGACGGAGTTCCGGAAATGGGTTCGAGGGTTTCTTCATCTCCGGTGATGAAGAAGACGTCACACACTATGCAGGAGTTCGTTCGAAGGAGGCGTTATGAAGCGCTGGGGTAAAATCCTTGCACTCGTCGCCGTGGCGATGATGGTGCTTTCTGTGGCCGCGATCGCGGCACCAAAGACGTGGGTCGTGGGTTTCGCACAGCTCGGATCTGAAAGTGAGTGGAGGACCGCTGACACTCACTCCGTTCAGGACGCGTTCGCCCAGGATGACAGCATTGTCTTCATATATTCCGACGCGCAGCAGAAGCAGGAAAACCAGATCAAGGCCCTGCGGACCTTCATTGCACGCAAGGTCGACTGCATCCTCTTTACGGCGCTCGTTGAGACCGGGTACGGACCCGTTCTCGCCGAAGCCCAGAAGGCCCATATTCCCGTGGTCATGATCGACCGGGATGTTGCGAAGGAAGACCAGAAGTACCGGCTGACCATCATGGGGTCTGATTTCATCAAGGAAGGCGAGAAGGCAGGGAACTGGCTTGCGGCGTACCTGAAAGCGCAGAACATGGATGATGGAACCACGCCGATCGACATCGCCGAACTGCAGGGAACTACGGGATCGGCTCCCGCCATTGAACGGGCGCAGGGCTTCCGCAATATCTCCAAAGATCATCCCAATTGGCAGATCAAGCACTCACAGGACGGCGACTTCACTTCCTCCCAGGGGAAGCAGGTCATGGAAGCCTTCCTGAAGGACGACCCGAAGATCCAGGTGCTCTTCGCGCATAACGATCAGATGGCACTCGGCGCCATCCAGGCAATCAAGGAAGCCGGACTCCAGCCCGGCAAAGATATCATCATCATCGGCATGGATGCGGTGAAGGGCATGTTCCAGGCGATCGTGAATGGCGAAGCAAACTGCACGATCGAATGCAACCCCCTGCTCGGGCCCCAGGCCGTGCAGGCCGTCAGGGACCTGAGGGACGGCAAGAAGCTTCCCGCCAGGATCTGGACGATCGAAAGCCAGTTCGACGCGACAAACGCTGCGGCGGCACTGCCGACCCGCCAGTACTAGCCGTTCACGACTCGGCACCTGATTAAGAACAGTTGCGGGGCCGCCGCGGAGAATACCGCGAGGGGCCCCGCTTTTGCGTGGGTCCCACGCCGCCCGTCCCGCCAGCGGTGCTCCGCGGCTTGCGGCGGGAGTTGACGAATCGAGCGGTCCGCTTATCATGTCACCAGAGGAGTCGCGGAGATGACCGACGAGATGCCCGTCCTTTCGATGAAAAAGATCACGAAAGTGTTCCCCGGCGTGAAAGCCCTTTCCGGGGTGGACTTTCGCCTGTTCCGTGGCGAGGTGCACGCGATCATGGGCCAGAACGGCGCCGGCAAGTCGACGCTGGTGAAAGTGCTGACCGGGGTTCATCACCAGGATTCCGGCGACATCCTCCTGGAAGGCAGGCCTATTCGCCCGGCTTCCCCGCTTGCTGCCCAGAAACTGGGAATCAGCACGGTGTACCAGGAAATCAATCTCTGCCCGAATCTTTCGGTCGCTGAAAACATCTTCGCCGGCAGACAGCCGGTGCGCGTCGGAAGGATTGCCTGGAAGGAGATGGCGCGCAGGTCCGAAGAAATCCTGAAGAGGCTGAACCTCGTCATCGACGTCACCCAGGTCCTGTCCTCGTACTCCATTGCCGTTCAACAGCTGGTGGCAATCGCCCGGGTCCTGGACATCTCCTCCAAGATCCTGATCCTCGACGAGCCTACGTCCAGCCTCGATGAAACCGAAGTGGAGCAGTTGTTCAAGATCATACGCTCCCTGCGCGACGACGGACTGGCGATCATCTTCATCACCCATTTTCTTGACCAGACCTACCAGATCGCGGACCGGATCACCGTATTGAAGAACGGGGAGTTCGTCGGAGAGTTCAGGACCAAGACGCTTCCAAAGCTGGATCTGATTGCCCGGATGCTCGGCAAGGAATTGTCGGAGTTCAGCTATTCGGCGCAAAACGATCAACGAAAAAGGGCGGCCACCGGCGGCAGCGAAGGTGCCGGCGTGCTGAGCGTGAGAAACCTCGGTCTGCGGGGCTCCATTGCGCCGTTCAGCCTGAACCTGAACGAAGGAGAGGTGCTCGGGTTGGCCGGGCTCCTCGGTTCGGGCAGGACGGAAATGGCGCGGCTCATTTTCGGCATCGACGGGGCGAACCAGGGTGAGGTCCGGGTCAAGGGGAAGAAAACGGCCATCAAGTCTCCCCAGGGCGCCATGATGGCGGGGCTGGGCTTCTGCTCGGAAGACCGGAAGAACGAAGGCATTTTCGGAGATCTCACGGTACGGGAGAACATCATCCTTGCCCTGCAGGCGAAGAGCGGGGTGTTCAAGTACCTCACAACCCGGAGGCAGTTGGAGATCGCTGATGAGATGATCAAGTCCCTGGCGATCGCGACCCCCAGCGCGAACAACCGGGCCAGCCAGCTCAGCGGGGGCAACCAGCAGAAGGTGATGCTGGCGCGTTGGCTTGCTACCCACCCGATCGTCCTGATCCTGGATGAACCTACGCGCGGCATCGACGTCGGGGCCAAACTGGAGATCATGGAGCTGATCCTTTCCTTGAGCCGCCAGGGGATGGGCGTCATCTTCATTTCCTCCGAGTTCGAAGAGGTCGTGCGCTGCAGCAGCCGGATCGCGGTCCTCAGGGACAAGGTGAAGATCGCCGAACTGGACGGTGAGAACCTGACCGAGAGCCGCATCATGCAGACGATCGCGGGAGGTAACTAGCGTGGCATTCTGGAAATCCCTGAGACGCAGCAGCATCCTGTGGCCGCTCGTCGCCCTGGGCGTCCTCCTGCTCTTCAACCTGTTCTTCACGCCTCACTTCTTCCGCCTGGAGATCAAGGAAGGGCACCTGTACGGTAACCTGATCGATATCTTGAAAAACGGCGCTCCGATCATGCTCCTGTCCATCGGGATGACGCTGGTCATCGCGACGCACGGAATCGACATCTCGGTCGGTTCCGTCGTTGCGGTTTCCGCCGGCGCCGTTGCGATTCTCCTCGGTGGAGACCTGGCGGGTCATCCGAAATACCCCATGGCGGTGGCGATGATCGCGGCGCTGCTGGTTTGTACCATGGCGGGAATGTGGAACGGGATGCTGGTATCCCGCGTCCGGATGCAGCCCATCATTGCGACGCTGATCCTCTTTGTGGCCGGCCGCGGCATCGCCATGCTATTCACGAATTCGCTGCAACTCTGGCTGTACGTAAAGGCGTTCGCCATCCTGGGACAGGGCTACGTCCTGGGACTCCCATTCGACATCTACATCGTGGTAGTCGTCCTGCTCCTGACGTACCTTGTCACCCGGCGGACTGCGGTGGGAATGTTCATCGAGGCGGTGGGAATCAATCCCACGGCGGCCCGGTTCTCCGGGATCGACGCCAAGAACATCATCTTCTGGGTCTACGCGTTCAGCGGGTTGTGCGCGGGAATCGCCGGGTTGATCGTGTGTTCCACGGTCATGAACGCCGACGGGAACAACGCGGGAAGACTCTTCGAGCTGGATGCCATCCTGGCCGTCGTGCTGGGCGGCACGTCCCTGAACGGTGGGAGGTTCTATCTCTTCGGAAGCATCATCGGCGCGTTGATCATCCAGACCCTGACCGTCACCATCTACGCGTTCGGGGTTCCCTCCGACGTTGCGCCGGTCGTCAAGGCGCTCGTCGTGTGGACCTTCTGCCTGATGCAGTCCCCGAAGTTCAGGCTCAGCATTGCCCGGGTGTTCGTACGGAAGGGGCTGTCCACATGAACAGAAGACTGCTCGCGGGCTTCCGGAACCTTCCCGTGTTCGTCACCCTCGGATTGTTCATCGTCATGTTCGGGCTGGGCTCGATCGCGTTTCCCGGTTTCTTTTCATTTCAGAACTTTCTCAACCTCTTCATCGACAACGCGTACCTGCTGATCCTTGCCGTGGGAATGACCTTCGTGATCATTTCCGGCGGGATCGACCTGTCCGTCGGCTCCATGCTCGCCCTCTCGGGGATGGTCTCGGCGAGCCTGTTGGAAAAGGCCCACATGAGCCCCCTGTTCGTCATACCCATCGTGCTGCTCATGGGGACAACGATGGGCCTGTTCATGGGCTACCTGATCCACACCTTCGACCTGCCGCCGTTCATCATCACGCTGGCCGGACTGTATCTGGCGCGCGGGCTGTGCTACGTGGTCAGCCTGTTCACGATCGCAGTCCAGAACCCGTTCTTCCAGGCCGTCGCGCACGGGCAGGTCAATATCATCGGGAACAATTTCCTTTCGCCCGGCGCGGTGATCGCGATCGGGGTGGTCCTGGTCGGGTTCTTCATCTCCCGCTATACGAAGTTCGGCAGGACCGTCTACGCCATCGGCGGCAGCGAGCAATCCGCCCTCCTGATGGGACTCCCGGTCGCGCGCACCAA
Organism: Spirochaetia bacterium; assembly: GCA_052144915.1. Classification (GTDB taxonomy): domain Bacteria; phylum Spirochaetota; class Spirochaetia; order SZUA-6; family Fen-1364; genus Fen-1364. The sequence goes on from JBKQPS010000178.1 coordinate 10,315, forward strand.
GATCGCGATCTACGCCCTGAGCGGTTTCTGCGCGGCGTTGGGCGGGATCGTTTTCACCTTCTATACGCTTTCCGGCTACGGGCTGAACGGGAGCGGGATGGAGCTGGACACGATCGCGTCGGTTGTCATCGGCGGAACCCTGCTGACGGGAGGCGTGGGCAATATTTTCGGAACGGTGCTCGGCGTCCTGGTGTATGGAATCATCCAGGTGCTGATCGTCTTCCAGGGCACGCTCAACTCCTGGTGGACCCGGATCGTGATCGGGTTCCTGGTGTTCGTGTTCTGTCTCCTGCAGCGGGTGTTCGAAGCCCGGAGGGCAACGACGATCGGACAGAGCGCGTCTTCCCGCGAGCCTTCGCGCGCCGCCGCGGGCGGCGCGTAGGCCGACGTTACAGCTCGACGTCGATCCATCCGCTGCCGGTGAGCTGGCGCTGCGCGCGGTAGCCGGCGCCGCGGAGGATCTGGACAGCGTCATCGAAGTTCCCGTCGATGAGGTCGGGGTGATGCGCGTCGGCGCTCACGATCACCGGAATGCGCATCTGGCACGCCTCTTTCAATATCCACGGCGAAGGGTAATAGGCGCCGCTGGTGTTGCGGACGACCCCGCCCGTGTTGATCTCCAGGATCTTCCCCGATGCGCGAACCGCATCGAGGGCGCGGCGCACGGCGGCCCGGTACCACGATTCTTCCTCGCTGAACAATCGGCCGTCCCGGTTGTTCTTCTTCACGATGTCGAAATGGCCGAAGATGTCCGGGGCCGCCGCTTCCGCCATGGCGGCGAGCAGCGCGTAGTAGCGCTCGACGAGGCGCCGCGCATCACCGCCGAAGCCGTCCCGGACGGCGGCCTCGATTTCCTCCCGGGGCCCGTCCACCGTCCAGGCATGGTCTCCGTCGGAGGGACCGATGAAGTGCACGGACCCGATGACGAAATCCAGCGCAAGGCTCTCGAGGCCGGCGTGGACGGGGGAGGTCATGCCGGGGATGAAGTCGACTTCCATCCCGAGAAAGATTTCCAGCCTCCCGCGGTAGCCGTCCCGGGCCTCACGGACGTCGCGAAGGTAGCTCTGCAGGAGCGCGGCAGGCATCGTCCAGTCGGTGGGAAAGGGTACGACGTTGTGGCCGGAGAACCCCAGCCGGGGCATGCCCTTTCGCAGCGCCGATTCGGCGTAGTCGCGGGCCTCGCCGGTTCCATCGCAGTGATGGGTATGCGTGTGGTAATTGCCGAGACCTTGTCCTCCGTCCGCCGCCATGGCCTCGAAGATACACTCTCCCGGCCTTTCGGGCTATCTCCCGGGCCCCGGCCCGGCGGCCGCGCCGAGGCCGCTGACGTGCATCAGGCGAGGTCGAGCATCACGGCGCCTGCCGCGCGGATGGAAAGGGCATGGCAGGAATCGGCGCCGAACACCGCGCGCATGGCGGCGAGGTACTGGCCAAGCATCGCGTCGGGGACGAACGAGAGGATCGTGCCGGCAAAACCTCCCCCGTGCACGCGCCACGCCCCCCGACCCCCCAGGATTATTTCGCTGAGGGCGAGGCCGATGGGCACGCCCTGCTGCTCGACGGACGCACTCGAGTAGCAGTTCTGGAGGAGGGTCCAGGAGCTGATGCCGCTCTCCCTGATGAGCGCCAGGAAATCGGCGAACCTGCCCTCCTCCAGGGCGCGGACCTGGCGTTCGACCCGCAGGTCATCGGCGTAGAAGTGCAGCGCGCGGAGGACCGCGCGATCGCTCACCTTCCCGCGCAGCAGGGGCAGCGCGGAAAGGACCCGCTCCCGCGAGACGTCACGAAGAACGTTCCCCCCGAAGTGGCGCGCCACGTCCTTCATCTCCTGCTTCACCGCGGCGTATTCATCGGTGAGATCGGCGTGGCTGCCGCCGGTGTCTACGATGACCGGCACGTACCCGCTCCCGCTGAAATCCGAGCGCACGGCTCTCACGCGCGGGTGGGCGAAATCCTGGAAATCGATCGTCACGAAACCGCCCAGCGCGCAGGTCGTCTGGTCCATCAGGCCGCATGGCTTTCCGAAGTACTCGTTCTCCGAATACTGGGCGATGAGGGCAACGTCGACTCCCCCGACCCTGCCGCCGTTGAAGAAGTGGTTCAGGATCGTGGCGACGAGCACCTCGTACGACGCCGAGGAGCTCAGGCCGGATCCCTTCAGTACGTCGCTGGTCACGCAGGCGCAGAAGCCGCCGACCGCGTAACCCGTTTCGCGCGATCGAGCCGTCACGCCGCGCGTGAGGGCCGTCACCGTCGAACGCTCGGAATCCCTTCGCGCGAGGTCGTCCACGCGGATTTCCTGTCGCGGGTAGCCTTCGCTCTCGATCGTGATGCGGCCATCCGCCGTCGGCGCCGCGACGGCGATGGCATCGAGGTCCACCGCCGCGGCGAGCACACGCCCCCCGTTGTGGTCGGTGTGGTTGCCGCAGATCTCCGTCCGGCCCGGCGCGCTGAACAGGCGCGGATGCTCCGCCCCCGGGAAGGCATCCGCAAAACGACCGAGAAGGCCGCGATACCGCGCCCTCTGACGGTCCTGCGCACCCGGCTTCGTGCCGTACAGCGATTCGAGCGTCCTCACCGCGTTCCCGGTCTCGAGCGCGTCCGCGAGCGTTTTGACATTCATGATCGAAGTGAAACACGCCGGCGGGCCCACGGTCCACCCTCGGGAGCCGCCGCCGGGGAGGGGGCGGAGGTGGCCGCCCGCGGTTTCCGGGCGTACCTTATGTTCATGGCCGCGTCCCGACCTGGGGACTCGGAAAGGAGATCTCGCATGCGAAGGAAACCCATGCTGGGCCGCGCGGCCCTTCTGTTCTCGATTGCCCTTCTTCTCGGTGTGAGTGCAACCGCCGGCTTCGCCCAGGCGGCGCCCCCGCCCCCCGTCACCGGATCGATCGTGTCGATCAACGGGACGAAGATCACCCTCGCCCTGGCCGACAACACGCAGAAGACCGTCGTGCTCCAGGCGAGCACGCTGATCCTCGCGCGGGATGCCGCGGACATGAGCCAGATCACCGCCGGCGAGCCGCTGGCCGTGACGTCGCGCCGATCCGGAACGGACCTCATCGCGACCAACATCAACATCTTTTCCAGGGAGATGTGGAGCGTGGTGCGCAAGGGCCAGTGGGTGATGGACACCGGAGACATGATGACGAACGCCATGGCGAGCGACTACGCGCAGGGGATGAACGGGCACACGCTCACGATGAAGTACGCCGAGGGAACATCCACGATCACCGTGCCTGACGGGATCCCGGTCCACCGCCTCACGACCGTGAAGCCGGCGGCCCTCGCGGCGGGCATGCAGGTCGTCGTGCGCGGAACGGCGGAATCGGACGGGACCCTGAAGGCCGCGTTCATCAGCTTCGACAGGCCCGCCAGGACGTAGTCCGTCCCGGGGTTCGCCTTCGGCGAAGAGACAATTCGCCTTCGGCGAAGAGACGTCCGCGCCCTTTCCGGCCTGCTACCGCGCTCTCGGCTTCGCGAATCCCCTCAGTACCGTGGGAAGGATCCCGCCGTTGCGGTAGTACTCCAGCTCCACGGCAGTGTCGACGCGCGCGAGGACCGAGAACGTCTTCCTCGTGCCCGCCGGGTCCCGCGCGACGACGCCGACCGTCTGGCCGGGCTTCTGCGCCGCCTCGATCTCGTAGATCTCCTCGCCGGTCAGGCCGAGGCTTTCCGCGCTTTCTCCCTTGAGGAACTGCAGGGGCAGAATGCCCATGCCGACGAGGTTGGACCGGTGAATCCGCTCGTAGCTCTCCGCGATCACTGCCCGAACTCCCAGCAGGATCGTGCCCTTCGCGGCCCAGTCCCGCGAGCTTCCGGAACCGTACTCCTTGCCCGCGATCACGAGGAGAGGGGTCTTCTCCGCGGCGTACTTTTCCGCCGCATCGTAGATGGCAAGCTGCTCTCCCGAGGGGAGGTGCCGCGTGTACCCGCCTTCGACGCCGGGGACCAGCCTGTTGCGAATGCGGATGTTGGCAAATGTCCCGCGGATCATCACCTCATGGTTGCCCCGCCGGGACCCGTAGGTGTTGAAGTCATCCTGTTTGACGCCGTGCGCCACGAGCCACCGCCCTGCCGGGCTTTTCTCGGGAATGTTCCCCGCCGGAGAAATATGGTCGGTGGTGACCGAATCTCCGAGGAAGGCCAGGACGCGCGCGCCGCTGATGAGCGGAACCGCCGGGGGCTGGGCGGTGATTCCCTCGAAGAACGTGGGCGCACGGATGTAGGTGGACTCGCCGTCCCATCGGTATCGCCTGTCCTGCGGGATCCGCACGTTCTGCCACGCCTCGTCCCCGGTGAAGACGCGGGAGTACACGGTGTGGAACATCTCCGGCGTGAGGTTCTCGCTGATCGCCGCATCGATCTCGGCGAGCGTGGGCCAGATGTCTCTCAGGTAGATGGGATTGCCGCCGCGGTCCCGGCCGACGGGCTCCGCGGCGAGGTCGACCTCCATCGAGCCGGCGAGAGCGTAGGCGACGACGAGGGGCGGCGAGGCCAGGTAGTTCGCCTTCACCTCCGGGTGGATCCTACCCTCGAAATTCCTGTTTCCCGAGAGCACGGAGACGACGGTCAGGTCCCGCTCCTTGATCGCCGCGCTGATCACGGGCTGCAGGGGTCCCGAATTGCCGATGCACGTCGTGCACCCGTAGCCGACGACCTGGAAGCCGAGGGCCTCGAGGTAGGGGCTGAGGCCGGCCCGGTCGAGGTACTGCGTGACCACCTTCGACCCGGGCGCGAAGCTCGTCTTCACGTAGCCGGGAACCCGCAGCCCGAGCTTTACCGCCTTGCGCGCGAGGAGCCCGGCGGCGATCATCACTGCCGGGTTCGATGTGTTCGTGCAGCTGGTGATCGCGGCGATGACCACCGCGCCGTCGCGCAGCGTCTCCCGGGAGCCCGCCACGTTCACCTCGATCTCGCGTGTCACCGAGGGCGCTGCCGGTGACGCAGGCGCACCCGGCGCGGCGGCAAGCCGCCAGGAGCCTTTCGCGCGGGAGAGGGCGACCCTGTCCTGGGGGCGCTTCGGGCCGGCGAGCGAGGTCTCGACGCTCGCCAGGTCCAGCTCGAGGACGGCGGAGTATTCCGGCTGCGGCGCGTCCGCGCTCCGGAACAACCCCTGCGCGCGGCAATAGCGCTCCACCAGATCGACGAGGTCCGCGCTCCTGCCGGTGAAACGAAGGTACTCCAGCGTCTTCTCGTCCACGGGGAAGAAACCCGCCGTGGCCCCGTATTCGGGTGACATGTTGCCGATCGTTGCCCTGTCCGCGACGCTGAGCGAGTCGAGCCCCGGGCCGAAGAATTCGACGATCTTGTCCACGACGCCGTACTTCCGCAGGGATTGCGTGACGGTGAGCACGAGATCGGTCGCGGTCACCCCTTCGCGGAGGCTGCCCGACAGGCGCATCCCGACGACCTCGGGTATCAGCATGTACAGGGGCTGCCCGAGGAGGGCGGCCTCCGCCTCGATGCCGCCAACGCCCCAGCCCAGGACGCCGATCCCGTTGATCATCGGAGTGTGCGAGTCGGTGCCCACGAGGGTGTCGGGGAATGCGAAGGGGACCTTCTCTCCGTCGACCTGCCGCGTCCCGACCACCGTGGCCAGGTACTCGAGGTTGACCTGGTGCACGATTCCCGTCGCGGGCGGCACGACCCGGAAATCCGCGAATGCCCCCGCCCCCCAGCGGAGAAACTCGTAGCGCTCCCGGTTGCGCGCGAACTCCAGCGACGCGTTGCCCGCCAGGGCGCGGGAGGAGGCATAGAGATCCACCTGCACTGAATGGTCGATGACGAGGTCCACCGGTATCACGGGATTGATGCGCTGGGGATCGCCTCCGAGCGCGGCCATCGCGTCCCGCATGGCCGCCAGGTCGACGATGGCCGGCACGCCGGTGAAATCCTGCATGATCACGCGCGCGGGTTTGAACGGGAACTCGCGGCTCTTCGATTCGGGAGAGCTCCACGCGCAGAGGGTCCGGACGTCTTCCTCCCGCACATCGAAACCGTTCACCTGGCGGAGCACCGACTCCAGGAGGATCTTGAGGGAGACCGGCATCCGGGAAATCGATCCCAGCCCCTGGGCTTCGAGCTTCTCGAGGCTGAAATAGTCGACGCGTCCCCGGGCCGACTTCAGTGTGCTGCGCGTGCCGAATGGACCGTGCGGGTGTGACATCTCGTTCTCCTCGGGATGAATATACACGAGGTGCCGCCCGTATTGCCAACACGCTGCAATTGCTCTATCATTGTACCCGAGAGTATCGCAGATGCTGGTTCCCGCCGAGGTCTGGACAGTGGCAAAAGCCGAACAGGGCAACGCAGTTCTCGTCCGGCCGCTCGGACTGGACGTCGCGGTTCCCATCTTCATTGCGCCGCTGGAGGCGCAGTCGATCCTGATCGGCCTCGGCAGCGTGAAGATGCCCCGGCCGCTTACCCACGACCTGTTCATCTCCGTCCTGGAAAGCCTCGAGTCCTCGGTGAACCGCGTGGAGATCACCTCTCTCAAGGACAGCACGTACTACGCGAAGCTCATCCTCGAGTCCGCGGGATCCGAAATCGCGGTGGACGCCCGGCCTTCGGATTGCCTCGCCCTCGCGGTGCGCGTGAAGTGCCCGATCTACATCGACGAGGCGGTCGTGGACGAGGCGGGGATCTCGGTGAAGATGGTCGAGGAAAAGAACAGGGAGCTGAAGCAGTCCGACGTGGCAAACCAGATCTCCGAGGAGTCCGAGGCGCCGCAGGCCGTTGACAGCCCGACCCTCCCTTCCGAATCGGAGATGAGCAGCCTCAAGAAGCTCCTGGACAGCGCTATTGAAGAGGAAAACTACGAGGAGGCGGCCCGGATCCGGGACAAGATCCGGGACCTGGAAAACACCTGAGGCACTTCCCGCCGGCGCCCTAGTCGGGGCCGATCGTCGTTCCCACGAAATCCCTGCCGCTCAGTATCGCGGAAAGATTCGGCAGGTTCCTGCCTTCCGCGAATATCACCTTGATGCGGGACTCCGCGGCAGCGCGCGCCGCGGTGGGATCGAACGGGGTGTTCTTCCCCGGGCTCCAATCGCTGCCCACGATCCCGAGCATCTGGCTCCACGGGAGCCTTTCGATCGGCTTCGCCGCGGGGTTTTTTGCCGGATCGTCCGTGTATACCTGGGCGATGTTCGAGAGGTTGATCACGGTCCCCGCGGAGAACCGCTGGGCGAGCACAACGGCGTCATTGTCGGTGGAGAAGCCCGGCTTCCAGCCCGCGGCGACCAGGACCCGGCCGGCGAACACCGTCACCGACGTGGGATCCGTGACGAGCTCCTCCCCGCACCACGCCCGAAGCATCCGCCGGAGGAGCTCGCCGTTCACGCGCGTCGCCGCCACACCCACCCAGTCGAGGTCCTCACTGCGCGCATCGGGAATGACCTCCCGAAGGGCGGCCTGGTAATCGCGCGCGAGACCGCCGCCGCCGCACACAATGATCAGCTTCATATGCGGGTCGGCGAAAAGCCGCTCTTCGACGAGGCGCAGGAAACCCTTCAGGAAAGCGGTGTCGACGCCCCGGGGAGCAATGAGCGATCCACCGAGAGAAATCACCGTGACTGAATCGGGCATGCGGGTACTATAGAACAAATCTCCCCGGCGCGCCATTGCGGCGTGCTGCCGCGACTCCTTTCACGGCTTGCAAAACATCCTGCCCGGGTCTATATGTGGGTCATGAATAAGAAAAGAGTTTTTGTCGCCGACACCCTGGCAGACGAAGGAATCAAGGAGTTTGCATCGTACGCCGAGCTGGAGCTCGTCGTGAAGACGGGACTCGCGCCGGAGAAGCTGATGAACGAGCTGGGGGACTCCGTCGGCCTGGTCGTTCGCTCGGCCACCCAGGCCACGCGTGAGCTCATCGCCTGCGGCCGGGCGCTGAAGGTGATCGGGCGCGCCGGGGCGGGGGTCGACAACATCGACGTGAAGGCGGCCTCCGACCGCGGCATTGTTGTCCTGAACACCCCGGGGGCAAACGCGGAAGGCGCGGGAGAGCTCGCGGTGGCAATGATGTTCGGCCTCGCCCGGGACCTGGCGCGCGCCGATGCGACGATGAAGGCGGGAAAATGGGACAAGAAGAGCTTCATCGGCTGCGAGCTTCGCGGAAAGACTCTCGGCCTCGTCGGGATCGGCAACGTGGGCAGCGTCGTGGCGCGGTGCGCGATCGGGATCGGCATGAAGGTCATCGCCTGTGATCCGTTCGTCGCTCCGGAGAAAGCGGCGGCCCTCGGCCTGCGGCTCACCGAGTTCGAGGATGTCATCCGCACCGCCGATTTCGTGTCCGTGCATTCGCCCCGGACCGAGCAGACGAAGGGGCTCTTCAACGCCGAGACATTCGCCCGGATGAAAAGAGGCGTGTTCCTCGTGAACTGCGCCCGCGGCGGGATCGTCGTGGAAAAGGACCTCATCGCCGCCCTGGACGCCGGGATCGTCCGCGGCGCAGGGGTTGACGTGTTCGACAAGGAACCGCCCGAGGACTGGGCGCTCGGGAAACACCCGAAGGTCATCTGTTCACCGCACATCGGGGCCTCCACCGCGGAGGCGCAGGTCAACGTGTCGGTCATGATCGCGCGGCAGATCGGCGCATACCTTACCCGGGGCGAGATCGTGAACGCGGTGAAGGCCGGCGCCTAGACCGCGGGCCCGCGCCACGAATCCGCGGAATACCGCGGCGCGGTACTCCGTGGATTCGCGCCACGGTATTCCGCGGATTCGCGGCGCGGTACTCCGTGGATTCGCGCGCAGCCGTTATTGTCGAAGTCTCCGGTGAAGGATACATTGGAGATGGGAGCGGGACGATGAGCGCAGACATTACGGACATCCTGCGGGAATGGGAGTTCGACTCGGACAACCAGATACGCATCATCCAGGCGGAGGACGGGCGCCAGGTCCTCCAGGTACGCCAGCCCATGGGCATCGAGCAGTACGAGCTGGACGGCCGCCCGGATGGGAAGAAGCCTTATGGGCGGGACACTGCCCTGGACGAGTTCGAGGCGCGGCTGGAAAGCTACCGCACCGCGCACGGCTCCGAGGAAGGCTTCGCGCTGAGCCACGAGGACTTCGCCGCGCTGCAGGGCGAGGGCGTTCTTTTCTATTTCCGCTACCTCGTGCTGTTCCAGATCGGGGATTTCGCCCGCACCGCGCGCGACACCGAGCACAACCTGGGTCTCTTCACGCTGGTGGAAAAGTTCATCGACAGCGACGATGACCGCAAGGAGCTGCTGCAGTACAAGCCGTATGTCGTGCGGATGAACGCGATCGCCCGCGCAATGATCTCCCTTCACAAGGAGATGAAGAGCGCGGCGGAGGACATCCTGTCCAGCGCGATCTCGGCGATCGAGGACATGCACGACATCGACACCCCTGCCTTCCAGTTCGAGCGCGTGAGGTCCCTGAATTACCTGAAGGCGACCCTGAAGCAGATCCACGAAAAGAAGGCGTCTCCCGCCGACTCCCTGAAGTCCGAACTGCAGAGCGCGATCGAAGACGAGGATTACGAGCGCGCGGCCGCGCTGCGGGACCGGATCCGCGAGCTGGACGTGAAGAATCCGCAGGGCGCCGCGGGAGAGACTCTTTCCGAGCCCGACGAGTAGCCCGCCGCGGCACCGCCGCGGTAGAAGGCCCGCGCTTGCCGCTGCTCCCGCGCCCTGCTATTCTGGGCAGCGGGAGCGATTCAATGATCAGGAAAAACCACGAAATGGATAAAGAGGTCAGGGAGAGGATGCGCGACGGCAGCGGCTCCGTCGAGTTCCTCCACATTTTCCGCAGCAGGGAATTGAAAGGCCGGACCAGGCTTTTCGCACGCCTGCGGCTGCCGGCGGGCAGCTCCATCGGGTTTCACCGGCACGAGGGCGAAGAGGAGATCTTTTACATCCTCTCGGGAACGGGCGAGGTCAGCGAGGGAGGCCCTGCCTCTCCTGTCGGGCCGGGGGACGCCGTCCACACCGGCGACGGCGCGGGGCATTCGATTTCCAATCCGGGTCCCGGGCCCCTGGATTTTCTCGCCGTGATCCTCGTCTACTGAAAGACGGCACCCGATGCTTTTTTTCAGACGCCGACGACATTTCGAGCGGCTTGCAACGTCGTTTCGCTGGCTCGATCCGAAACCGTTCGCCGTGAAGCGCGAGGTTTCCTACGCCACGGCATACGAGGGACGGGCCTACGTCCTGAGGCTGAGGAAGGACAGCGTGTTCGCCTGGGAGACTCTCTCGGACGAGCAGCGATTCACGGACTTCATCCTCGAAGCCGAGGTGGAACCGGATCCGTCGAACGGACATTCCGCGGCCGGGGTGATCTTCCGTCATGTCAGCGACGAGAACTTCTACTCCTTCCTGGTGTCCTCCCGGGGGAACTTCCGCGTCGACGCCCTCTTCAACAACCACCCGATGCCGCTCGTCGACTGGACCCGCGTGCCCGCGCCGGACCCCGAGCAGGGACGCGCAGGCGCCGCGGGCAGGGTCCTCCGCGTCATCAGTCACGGATCCCGGCATGCGTTGTTCGTGGACGACGAATGGGTCGCCGAGGTGGAAGACGAGATGCTTCCCGAGGGGAGCGTCGGCTTCGCCGCGCAGAACTTCGCCGATTCGGGCCCCGGGGCGTTTCGGCTCCGCCGCCTCCTGGTGGAGGCGCGCCCCCTCATCGTGGAACGGGATCATCAGCGTTCGTGGTACTACGCGCCCGTGTCTCCCGCGGCCCGACTGCGGCTGGCCGAGACGCTCTCCGCGTCCGGCAGCTTCCGACCAGCGGCCGTTCAGCTGCGGAAGGGCCTCAAGGGCCGCGAGGGAACCCCGCGGGAGCATTTTCTGCTCGCCGAAACCTTCATGCGGCTGTCGATGTACGACGATGCGCTGTCCGAGGTGGACCTCGTGCTCGCGGCGCAGCCCGCCCATGCCGAGGCGAGGCTGGAAAAGGCCAATCTCCTGTACCTGTCGCACCGGCTGCTGGAGGCGCGCGAATGGGTGCGGCAGGGTTTTGCGGACGGGTCCATCGCCCGCAGCTCCGTTTCGTGGAATCTCCTGGGAAACGCGGAATACGGCCTGGGCAACTGGGAGAAGGCGGCCGAGGCGTACCGCGCGGCCGCCGATGAACAGCCGGAGTTGCCTCTTTTCGCGCAGAACGCGGCGCGGGCACTCGAGCAGGCCGGCCGCATCGACGAGGCCGTTCCGCTGTATCTCCTCGCCGCCCGGCGGCTGTTCGCCGACGAAGCCTTCGACGAGCTTTCCCTCGTCGTCCCGCGCCTGCGCAGTCTCGCGCCGCAGCACCCCGAGGCCCTCGCGCTCGAAGCGAAGATGCTGTACCGCGAGGGAAAGACCGACGAAGCCTTCACGATCCTCCGGCAGCTCGAGGACGAGGGGACCTCCGACAGCGCGGTGCACTACCTGCTGGGGATCATCCTGTCCGGAAGGGGGGCGAGAGCCGAAGCGCTGCCGCGCTTCGCGCGCGCCGCGGCGCTGGAGCCGGAGTACCCGCTCTACCACTTCCGACTCGCCGAGACGCTGCATTTCCTGGGACACGATCCGCGGGAGTCCCTTGCGCGCGCGCGGGGTCTCGCGCCGGCGGATCCCTGGGTGAACAATCTCGAGGGTCAGCTGCTCCTGGAAGCGGGGGATCCCGCCGCGGCCGTGGGGTTCCTGCGCACGGCGCGCGACGCGGCTCCCGGGGAGGAGGACATCTGCCTGAACCTCTCGGAAGCTCTCTCCCGCGGGGGTCGTGGCGAAGAGGCGCTCGAGGTCGTCGACGCATACACCCGGGGGGCAGGGGAAAACGCGCGCACGCAGAACCAGCGCGGGAACATCCTCGCGCGCGCGGGTGACAACCAGGGTGCGGTGCGCGAGTACGAGAAAGCCGTCCGCATGGATCCCGAAAATCCCTCCTACAAGGAGAACTGCGCCGCGGCGTGCATCGAGCTGGACATGGTGCATCGTGCGGAGGAGCTCCTGGCGCAGGTCGAGCCCGAGCACCCATCGGCCTCGGTGTACAACCTGCTCGGCCAGGTGGCATTTCTCAAGGGCGAGCGGGCGCGCGCCGAGCTCGCCTTTTCCGCGGGGCTGGAGCGGGAACCCGGCAATCCCGACATCTCCGTGAACCTCGCGCTCCTGCAGCGGGAGCGGGGCAAGCACGACGAGGCGCGGCAGCTGGTCCTCTCTGTCCTGTCCACGCATCCCGGCCATGCGCGCGCCCGCGCGCTGCTGGACCGCATCAGGGCCGAGCGTGAAATGAGGCTCCAGTGCGCGACGTGCGGCAGGGAATGGTGGGCACCCCGCGACCTTCCCCCGCAGCCGGCCCTGCACGTGCGCGGCGAGCCGCCAGCGGAGGCGCCCGCCGGGCGCTGCCCGGCCTGCCGGAAGGTGTACTGCGTCGGCTGCGCCTCGGCGCACCTGCGGGAGATGCGGTTTTTCTGCCCGGATGATGGAGAGTATCTCAAGCTCTCGGATGACTCGCTGAAATGGCTGCTCGCGGGCGCGCTGGAAGCCCCGCCCGCTGCATCGCCGAAGGCGGATTCTGCATCGCCGAAGGCGTCGCCTTGACAAAGGCGGGTGCATCATTAGTATGGGGTGAGCCTTGAACCGAAACGCCGCATCCCTCCTCATTTTCTGCCTCCTCGTGCCTCTGGGCGCCTTTGCGCAGTCGACGGACATGGTGTCCGCCGAGAAGTTTTTCGCGAACCTTTCGGCCAGCTACGGAACTGTCAAGGACTACGAAGCGGCCCTCACGATCACCCAGGGCAAGTCGGTCTCCCGAGGGACCATCTCGTACAAGTCGCCGCTGTACCTCTTCATCCGGTTCGACGACCCGGCCAACCAGGTGATCTGCTTCGACGGGGAAAAGCTCACCGTCTACCTGCCCGCCGAGCAGGTTGTGCTGCAGCAGAGGTACAAGAAGAAGACTCCGAACCAGATCGAGGCGCTCGCCACCAGTCAGGGACTGGCCCTGCTGCAGCGAAGCTATTCCATTGCCTATCTCACCGGCCCTGCCGCGGTTCCGCTGGAGGAGGGCTCGAAGGAGATGGTGGTGAAGCTGAAGCTCGTTTCCCGGGGCACCTCGAGCTACAGCCAGATGATCGTTTCCGTGAAGGATTCTCTCATCCGCAGGGTGGAGGGTTTGCAGCCCAGCGGCGACAAGGTGGTCATGGATTTCGCGAACATCAGGACCAACCAGGGCGTGCCCGATTCCCGGTTCGCCTACGATGCCCCTCCCTACGCGAACGTCATCCAGGACTGGCTCTTCGACCCGGAGCAGTAGGAAGTCATGGAATCGATCGGTGAGAAGCTTCGACTCGCCCGGGAGCGCAACAACCTGACCATCGACCAGGTGGCCCGGGAGACGCACGTCGCGAAGCGCTTCCTGAAGGCGCTGGAGGACGAAGACTTCGCCGCTTTTCCCGGTGAGACGTACGCCATGGGTTTCCTGCGCAGCTACGCGGAGTACCTCGGCCTGAACGCGGAAGAGCTGGTGGGGATCTACCGCAACATCAAGATCCAGGAGCAGCCGCTTCCCATGAACGAGCTGCTGGAGTCCAAGCCCCGGCTGCCGCCGATGCGGATCATCGTCTTCGCCGTGGCCGCGGTTCTTGCCCTTGCCGCGGTGGGGTATCTCGTGTACCGCGCCACCGCCCGCGCCGCCGGCCCCGCGGCTTCCGCCCAGAATCCCTCGCAGCCGGCCTCGGATTTCGTGTTCCAGGACGACGTCCGCACGCAGTGGTTCGCCCAGGGAGACGGCATTTCCATTCCCCTCAACGGGAAAAACTACCGGATCGTGGTCTTCTCCATCGGCGACAACCTCACGCTGAAGGTTCCGGGGGGCACGGTCGACCTCGGTCTCGGCAAGGAGAGGTACATCGATCTCACCGGGGACGCCAACCCCGAGATCCGGATCGTCTGGAACGACGTTGACCGGGGCCCGCCGCAGAAGCGGGTGAATCTTGGCCTGTACCGCACGACGGGCCCGGCCGCGGCAGGTACGACGACGGACGCTACGCCGACTGCCCCCGCCGGCTCCGACACGCCGACGGTTCACCCGGATACCTTCAAGCCCGTCACGGTCGCGCAGGCGGCGCAGTCCGGGCTCTTCACGTTGGACTTTACATTCAAGAACGACTGCTTCTTCCGCTATCTTGTCGATTCGGGCGACCGCGAGGACCGCTTTTTTCAGAAAGGCGAGCAGTTCACCATCGACACGGCCCGCAGGCAGGTGACGGTGTGGCTCTCCAACGCCGGGGCGACGCGCATGCGTGTCCAGGGCAGGGATTTCGAGCTGGGTGATCTCGGAGAAGTGGCCACCCGAAGGATCGCCTGGCGAAGCGACGCGGCCTCCGGCGGGTATGTCCTCGAGATCACGCCCCTGTACTAAGCCCGGTTCCCGGTATGATGGAGGCTGAAGCCGCCCGCGGCCGCGCCTTTCACGTCGAAAGCCTCGGGTGCGCGAAAAACCAGGTGGACTCGGAACGGATGATCGCCGCGCTGCTCGGAGCAGGGTGGCGCCTGGCCGCGGCTCCCGAGGAGGCGGACGTCCTCATCGTGAATACCTGCGGATTCATCTCTTCGGCCAAGAAGGAATCCATCGAGACGAGCCTCGAGCTCAAGGAGCGGTACCCCGGGAAAAAGGTCGTCATGGTCGGCTGCCTGCCGGAGCGCTACGGAGAGGATCTCGCGCGGCAGCTGCCCGAGATCGACGGCTTTCTCGGCAACAAGGACCCTTCGAAAATCCGCGACCTCCTTTCCGCGGAGCACGATCCCGCGCCACGCCCCCGGTCTGCGCCCGGCCCCCGGGCCTTTGAACGCTCCCACCTCCTGTCCTTTCCCGGGAGCGCGTACCTGAAGATCGCGGAAGGATGCGGGAACCGCTGCACCTACTGCGCCATCCCCCTCATTCGGGGCAGCCTTGCCAGCCGGCAGCCTTCGGAGATCGTCGAGGAGGCCCGTCAGCTCCTCGATCGTGGAATCAGCGAGCTGGTCCTGATCGCCCAGGACCTGGGGTCCTACGGACGCGACTTCGGCGCAGAATCCGCGGGGTACCGCGATGCAGAATCCGCGGGGTACCGCGGCGCAGCCTCGGCGCTGCCCGGCCTGCTCGCCGATCTTTCAGCCCTGCCCGGCGATTTCTGGGTCCGCCTTCTCTACATCCATCCCGACCACTTCCCGCGCGGCATTCTCGACGTCATGGGGCGCGACCCGCGATTCCTGCCCTATTTCGACCTGCCCTTCCAGCACGCCGCGCCGAAAGTGCTGCGGGCCATGGGGAGGCGCGCCGACCCGGAGGCGAACCTCGCCCTCCTCGGCCGGATCCGTGAGGCGCTCCCCGCTTCCGTCATACGGTCGACGTTTCTCCTGGGCTTCCCCGGCGAGACGGAGCGAGACTTCGAGGAGCTGCTCTCCTTCCAGTCCCTCGCCCGACCAGACTGGCTGGGGTGCTTCACCTATTCCCGGGAGGAGGACACGCCTGCCTACAGGATGGCCGACAGGGTGCCGAAGGCAGTCGCTGAATCGCGCAAAGCGGAGGTGGAGAGGAGACAGGGCCCGATCACCGAACGCGCGCTGGAGGCGCATGTCGGCAAGGTCCTCGAGGTCCTCGTCGAGGAGAGAGTCGAGGGGGAGGAGATGTCCCTGGCCCGGGCGTACCTCCAGGCCCCCGACGTGGACGGGCTGGTCGTGGTCCGGCGCAGCCTGCCGCCGGGGAGCCGATGCGCCGTGATGATCGAGCGGCGCAACGGCGTGGACCTCGAAGGATCTCCGCATGAGCGATGAGCCCGGCTACATCGCCGCCCTGAATCCCGAGCAGCGGGCGGCGGTCGTCCACGCGGGTCCCCCCCTGTTGATCCTCGCCGGGGCGGGATCGGGCAAGACTCGCGTCATCACCACGAAGATCGCGCACCTCGTGGATCGCCACGGGGTGAATCCCCGCTCGATCCTCGCCGTCACATTCACGAACAAGGCTGCCCAGGAGATGAAGCAGAGGGTGCTCGCCATGGTGCCGCGCGCGGAGGAGGTGATGGTGAGGACCTTCCACTCCTTCGGGGCATGGTTCCTGAGGCGCAACGCGACGCTCGCCGGCCTTGACCCGGGCTTTCGCATCTACGACGAGGACGATTCCCTTGCGCTGTTGAAGTCGATTCTCGGCAAGGGCGAGGACAGGGGCTCTCTTCGCCGAAGCTACGACGAGATCAGCAGGCTCAAGGATCTCGGGATCGGCCCCGACGCACCCCGGGAAGAGATCGAGCGCGCCGGATGCGATCGGGATCTCTACGCAGCCTACGAGCGGAGGAAGGGCGGTACGGGGAATGTCGACTTCGGGGACCTCATTCTCAAGCCGCTGCAGATGCTGCGGACGCACCCGGAGGTGAGGGGGCGCAGCCGGCAGCGCTTTCGCGTCGTGCTCGTCGACGAGTACCAGGACTCGAACGTGGCGCAGTTCGAGCTGCTGCGCGAGCTGTGGGAACCGGGCATCTACCTCTGCGTGGTCGGCGACGACGACCAGTCCATCTACCGCTTCCGCGGGGCGGAGGTGGGAAACATCCTTTCCTTTCCGCAGGTGTTTCCCGGCACGGAGGTGGTGCGGCTGGAGCGCAATTACCGCTCGACGCAGGCGATCCTCGATGTCGCTTCCGCCGTCGTCGCCCACAACACGGGCAGGCTGGGGAAGACACTCTGGACCGAGAACTCTCCCGGCGAGCCTCCCCTCGTGGCTTTCCTCGAGGACCAGGACGAGGAGGCGGATTTCTGCGCATCGATCGTCCGTAACGGCTTTTCCGGATCCACCGCGATCCTCTACCGAATGAACGCGCAGTCGCTCCAGTTCGAGAAGAAATTCCGCGAGCAGGGGATACGGTTCCGCCTCGTCGGCACCGTGCGTTTCTACGCACGCGAGGAGGTGAAGGATGCGCTGGCCTACCTGTCGCTGCTGACCAACCGCAACGACGAGGTGTCGTTCCGCCGCATCGTGAACAGGCCGGGCCGCGGAATCGGGGCCGCGAGCGTCGAGAAGATCCTGGAAGAGTGGCGCTCCGAAGCTGCGGCCGGATCCGGCGCGGACCTCCTTGGCGCCGGACGCCGTGCCGCCGGACGCCTGGGCGGGCGGGCCCGGTCCGGGCTTGCGGACCTTCTCTCGTGCATCGATGAGCTCGCCGCGCTCGCCGCGGATGTCCCCCTCGCGGAGCTCGCGCGGGCGCTTCTCTCGCGCACGGGGTTGTACGAGATGTACCGGACGCGGGATCGCTCGGAGGACACGGCGAAGAGCACGAACCTGGAAGAGATGGTGAGCGACATGGCCGGCTATGGGGCGGGGGCCTCCGCCCTCACGCAATTCCTGGAAAGCGTTGCGCTGGCCAGTCCCCTGGATGCGGCCGCCGACGAGGAGGCGCCCGTGACCCTCATCACGGCGCACAACACGAAGGGGCTGGAGTTCGACCGGGTCGTGATCACCGGGCTGGAAGAGGGAATCTTCCCCCATGCATCCAGCTCGGGGAACCCCGAGGACGTGGAGGAAGAACGGCGGCTGTTCTATGTTGGAGCCACGCGGGCCCGGCAGCAGCTCGTCATGACCTGCTGCGCCCGGCGCCGGCTGTTCGGCCGCACAACGGAGATGTCTCCCTCGCGGTTTCTCGAAGAGGTGCCGGCGGGCATGGTCCAGGGCGCCGAGCGCGAAGCTCCGTCCGCGGAGGAGCCGTTTCCCGTCGGCTCGGGAGTCTTTCACGAGGAGTACGGCACCGGCGTGGTGGAAAGGACATGGTATAATGAGGGCACCCACCTCGTGCAGGTGAGATTCCAGTCGGGTCGGGTGGGCAAATTCCTCCCGAAATACGCGCGGCTGGAACGAGTGGAGCTGGACTGATGATGACGAGCAGGCACCTGATGAAAGATGTCCAGGGGAGCCGGGATTTCCGCAATACGCCCATCCAGAAAGTGGGCATTCGCAATATCCAGTATCCCATCACCGTCCGGGACAAGAGCCGGGAGACCCAGCAGACCGTGGCCCACGTGAGCCTTTCCGTGAATCTGCCCCACACGAACCGGGGCACCCACATGAGCAGGTTCATCGAGGTCCTGGACCGGTTCAAGAACGAGGTGAGCTACCAGAGCCTCGACCTCATCCTCATCGAGATCAAGAAAGCGCTGAAGGCGGAGGAGTCCCACATCGAGCTCGCTTTTCCGTTTTTCCTGAGGAAGCGAGCTCCCGTTTCCGGCCTGGAATCGCTCATGTCGTACGAGTGCGTGATCGAGGCGACCTACATGAGCCACCTGGAAATCGCCACGCGTGTCGAAGTGCCCGTCCACACGCTCTGCCCCTGTTCGAAGGAGATTTCCGATTTCTCCGCCCACAACCAGAGGGGGACCGTTTCCATCACGGTGGGGATGACGAAGTTCATCTGGATCGAGGACCTCATCCAGATCGCGGAAGAATCGGCCTCCAGCCCCGTGTACGCCCTCCTGAAACGCGAGGATGAGAAGCACATCACCGAGCGCGCGTACGAGAACCCCCGGTTCGTGGAGGACATCGTGCGGGAGGTCTCCCTCCGCCTGGAGACGCTCCCGGGGATACGCTTCCACGTGATCGAGGCGGAGAACTTCGAATCGATCCACAATCACAGCGCCTACGCGGTCATCGCGAAGAGGGCGGATGCAGGATAGGCAGCTGCTGCGGGGAATCCCCGTCATTCGCCGGGCACGGGGATTTCGGCTCTACGACACGCAGGGGCGCCGTTACCTCGATCTCTTTCGCGATGGGGCGTTGATGGGTCACCGCGGCGAAGGCTCCCTGACGGCAATGAAATCCGCGCTTTCCCAGGGGCTTGCCGCCGGTCTCCCGTCGATCTGGGAAAAGCGGCTCCTTTCCACGCTCACCCGATTGTTCTCCAGGTATCCCGTGGTGCGGCTCTACGCCTCGCCGGACCGGGCCCTCGAAGCGGCATCCCGCTTCCTGGGCGTTCACCCGGCGCCGCGCGATCCCGCGCTCGGCGAGGGCTCCGCCGGTGACTCGCTCGCGGCATTCTGGAGGCCATTTCTTCCATTCCCGGACGGCGTTCGCGTTCTCCTGCCCCTGCTGCCGATACACGTCTGCGGAGCGCCCGCCCCTGCCTGTTTTGCCGGAGACGCACCGCCCGCGGTTCCCCTCTCGGACGCCATCCCCGCTTTCATCCTTGCCGGGGCGATCCGTGGCTGCGCGGCGCTGCTGCGTTGCGACGAGGGCGCATGCCCTCTCTCGAACCCCGCGGTGGAAAAGGCCCTGGATGCCGCGCCGGGCTGGGCCCGCGTGGGCCCGTATATCCGCGCGGTGTTCCCCGCCGACACCTACGCGAAAGTGCACGCGGAGTTTCTGCGCGAGGGCGTTCTTCTCCACCCCTGGTATCCCGGGCCCAGCGTGCTGCCCGGAGAGTGCTCCCCGGGTGAGACGCGGCTCCTCGCCGATCTCTTCAGCGGTCTACCGGGAGGCTAAGGACTATGGGAATCGTCGTTTTCACGCAGGATGCCTCGCACCTCGCCCTCGGCGCGTTCGCGACGTTCTGCGCCATCCTCCTCTGGTCACGCACGCGCGACCTTGCGTGGACCTTTGTCATCATCGGCGCGATCCTGTCCTACGCGGATATCGTGCTTGCGACTCTCCGCGGCTTCGGCATCCTCGGCGAGGACCTCCTGAGCTACCGGGGTGTCCCGGTCCTCCAGATCGCCCTCGCGGACCTGCCGCTCCTGTTCTCGGGGATCGGGTTCGTGGTCGCCGCGACCAGAAAACGGGCGCCCTGACGATGGCCCAGATCCGCGTCATTCCCGCCCGCGACGAGGCGAACATCGAGCAGAAGCTCGTGACGCTGCTCCTGGCAGCCGTCCAGGAGAAGCCCGACCTGATCATCTCCGTCTTTGCCGGCACGCCGGCTTTCGGCGCGTACCGCCTGCTGGTGGAAAGGTCGCGCTCCGAGCTCGTCGATTTCTCCCGGGTCCGGTTCGTCGTTTTCGACGAGCTGCTCACTGAGGGCGCGGCAAGCCGCGGCGGTGGCGGCACGGAGCCGTCCGCCGAAGACGGCACTCGCGAACCGGGCGCCGGGAAGTTCCGCGCCGTGCTCGACGAGCGGCTCTTTGTCCCGCTGGCCGTCCCGCCGGACAACGTCGTCGCCTTCTCGCCGTCCGGTGACCGCGCGGCGGAAACGGCGCGCATCTCCAGCTTCCTCGCCATCTCGGGAATCGACATCGCGCTTCTTTCCGTGGACTCGCGCGGGCACATCGGTTTCCACGTCTCGGGGTCGGACCTCGAGAGCGTGGCCGGCACCGTGCGGGTGGAGAACTCTGCCCGCTGGGGAGCGCACGAGGCATTCTCGCTGGGTCTCGCGGACCTCGCGAAGGCGACGCGGATCCTCCTGTTCGCCGCCGGGCGCAACCTGGCGGAAATCGTTCAGCGTCTCACGGAGGGGACATTCGACCCCTCCGTGCCCATTTCCGTCCTGCAGAGGCACGACAACGTGATCCTCATTGCGGATTCAGGCGCGTCTTCGCGCATCGCGCGAGAGGAACGGATCCACGGCTTCTACTCCGGGTTCTTCATCGTCGATGCGCAGTCGGCCCCCGCGGGACGCCGCGTGCTGGTCGTTTCTCCCCATCCCGATGATGCCCCGATCAGCCTCGGGGGGACCATGGCGATGCTCAGCGGCGCCAACCGCCTGGTGACCGCGGTCATGACCACCGGTCACCGTTCCTTCATCTACGGGACACAGAGAGGGGAGCGGATCGCCATCCGCGAGGCCGAGGTGGTGAAGGAGTCGCGTTTCCTCGGCGTCGAACCGCGGTTCCTGCGGCTGCCGTTCTACGACAACAACTATGAAATCTCCGAACGCGACCGCGACATTTTTCTCACCCTGCTGCGGGAGCTCGATCCCGACTGGATCTTCATGCCGCACCCGAAGGACAGCCATCCCGCGCACGCGGCCAGCCGGGCCGTCGTCGTCGAGTGCCTCCGGCGGTTTCTCGATGGGACGAAGAAAGTGGTGGATCTATGGAACTACGAGGGCCCATGGGCGCTGTTCAACAGGGGGGACTTCAACGCCATCGTGACCGTGCCGCGCCTGGCGTTCGACCGGAAGCTGCAGGCCATCCGCGCGCATGAATCACAGGTGGCGCGCACGCCGTACGACGTCGCCGCTGATTCCCTGGCGAGGCTGCGCTCCGCCCTGGTACCGGAATCCGAGCTCGCCGGATTCGGGGCCCGCCCGCCCCGCCTGGACGCGTGGCTCGAGCTGTTCTGGCGTGAGACGGCGCGCGGCGAACGCGCGGGAGCCGCGCCCGGACCGGAGCTGCCGCTGCACGAATAGCGGGCGCTGCGCGTCGCCGGATCGAATGGCGCACAGCGGCGCGTCGCCGGCAATAAAAAAAGCCCGGGCAGGCGCCGGGCTCTCGGCTGGATGCGACCAGCCACCGCGCGCACACTCGTCCGCGCGGTTTCGGTTGCAATTTCCCTTGCTACTCGAACAGGATCGCTTCCGCCGGGCAGTCGCTCGCTGAGTCGCGGACTGCTTTTTCGAGGTTGGGCGGCACCTCGGGGGTGATGACCTCAGCCGTGTCCTTTCCCATTTTGAAGACCTGGGGAACGCCGTCCGTGCACAAGCCGCAGGCAGTGCAGAGGTCGGGGTCTATCCTCACCTTCATTGCTGGCTCCTTCCTGATGTGATTGCCCGCCTTTTGCGCCGAGAGCAGCGAGCAGGACGACGATACCCTACTTCTCGCCCTTTTTCAATATCAAACAGTTGACACACCCCCCGATTTCGCTATCCTTTGCGCAGAAAACGATTCCAACCGGAGGCTTCGCATGATCGCTCTTTCAATCGGCGTGATCCTCGTCCTTTTCGCGGTCTATTCGGTTCTGCCCGTGTCCTGGAGCCTGCAGTGGTGGCCCGAGGTTATCCAGTTTCTCAAGGGAGGAGTACCCATCCTCGCCGTCTTCATCGGGCTGATCGCATTCTTCGTCGGCGTGGCGGACATCAAGGACAAGATGGAAGCGAAGAAGGAGGAGGCGGAGGAGAAGGAAGAGGCGAAGAAGACCGCACCGGGCGCCGGGACTACTTGACATTCCCCTGCCGGTATGTAAATTTACCCTTCCTGCGGCCGCCGCGCCGCATTTCCTCGCGGTCACTCTTGGTGACATTCACGGAAGGGTTGAGACAAGGATGAAAACGATATTCGTGAACCCGGCCGACGTCGAGCACAAGTGGTACCTTGTCGACGCGGAGGGAAAAGTCCTCGGACGACTGGCGTCGCGCGTCGTGGCGGTGCTCCGGGGCAAGAACAAGCCGGAGTATGCCCCCCACTGGGACATGGGCGACTCCGTGGTCATCATCAACGCAGACAAGATCGTGGTCACCGGCCGCAAGCCGGCGCAGAAGATGTACTACCGCCACTCCCGGTACCCGGGAGGTTTCCGCGCGGAGCCGTTCGAGAAGCTGTTCGCCCGCAAGCCCGCGTGGCCGCTGGAGCGCGCCATCGAGGGCATGCTTCCGAAGGGAGCCCTCGGCCGCAAGATTTTCAAGAGGCTGAAGGTCTACGCCGGGCCCGAGCATCCCCACGCGGCGCAGAAGCCGATCAAGCTGGACATTCGCTGAGACACGAGGAGAAGAACGTGGTCAAGAATCTGACGGTCGCGACCGGTAAACGAAAGACTTCCATCGCGCGGGTGTTCCTGAGGGACGGCACGGGCAATGTCACGATCAACGGCAAGACGGTGGAGGAATACTTCGCCGGTCTCCCGACGGCCCAGAATGTGCGCGCCCCCCTTGATGTCACCAGCAACACGGGGAAGTTCGACGTCCTGATCTCCGTCCGCGGCGGCGGGATCTCCTCGCAGATCGAGGCGTGCCGGCATGGGATCGCGCGCGCGTTGAACGCGTATGACGCGTCCAATCACGTGGCGCTGCGCGCGAATGGATTTCTCACGCGTGACTCCCGCATGGTGGAGAGGAAGAAGTACGGACAGGCAGGAGCCCGGCGCCGGTTCCAGTTCTCCAAGCGGTAAGGGAGACGACGCGGGGGACGTGTCCTCGAGGACCGCCCCGGAAAGTCTCGAAGTTCTTTCGGTGGAGCTCAAGGGAGCCGCCGGAGAGATGGTGCGCATCCACCTCTCCGACGGCTCTTTCTTTCTCCTCCATGCAGAGGTCTTCGCGCGCGCGGGGCTTTGCGCCGGCGCGCTCCTCGACGCCGAAACGCGGGAACTGCTCCTTGCGCGCTCGGAACGGGTTCGCGCCCGCGTCCAGGCCCTGCGGCTGCTGTCACGGGCCGCGCACACCCGCCGGGGTCTTGCGCGCAAGCTCGCTGCCCGGGGTTTCGGACGCGCGGCGATCGGCCATGCCCTTGCCCGGATGGCCGCGCTCGGATACCTCGACGACCGGGCGTTCGCGGAGTCCTGGACGCGATCACGGCTTTCATCGGGGAAAGACGGCGGCATTGCGCTGTATCGAGGGCTTCTGGCCCGGGGAGTATCGCGGGCTCTGGCGGAAGACGTGGTGAGCGACCTGTACCCCCACGAGGAAGAGGTGCGTTGCGCTCGCCGCCTGGCATCGGGACTATCGCGCAACGCCGCCATTCGACGGCTCGCGGGGAGAGGTTTCCGCTCCCGGGCAATCGCCGCGGCGGTCAGGGAGATCCCGGGAACAAATCGTGAACTGAAGGCGGAGTGAAGCCGAATCGCGCGGACAGCACGACGCGCGCAAGGTCGAGCACGCGGGTGCACCTTTCGAGAATCGCGGAATCGGAGGAGGCGACGATCCCCGCGTACTCTTTCAGAGGGTAGTCGGCGCTGGCGGCGAGTGCAACTTCCGAGGTGAAAGGCAGGGACGCCAGGCGCGTGCGCAGCTCCTCCGCCATTCGTCCCGAAAAGGCAATCGGCATGTCGATGTAGACATCGAGCCTGCACGGTTGCAGGAGCACGATTTCATTGACGATCTCCTCGATCGCACGCCCTGTCGTCCCGGCTGCCCGGTAGCTTCCATGCGTGGCCGATGCGTCGCGCACCACGCCGTCATCGGCCAGGAAAACGACCTGCCCGCGGAGGTAACTCTCCACGGTGATGAGTACGTTGTACCAGTCCAGTCCGAGGGGCTGCCCGCTGACCCCGCTCGGCGTCACGATCTTTGCAATCCGTCGGGCGGCCGCGAGCTCGTCGATCGCGCCGCGAAACAGGCAGTTGCGCTGAGCTCGCGACAGCGCGTGCCTGTCTCCCACGAGCTTGAGCGTCGCTTTTTCCGGATAGCCCTTGCCCCGAAGGAGTTTGTAGGTCGCGCATGCCTCAGAGAAATTATTGGTTGACATTATGGATATAATTGGTATACTGAATAGTATTGAGAATTGGTCCGCAACGCACCGAAAGGATAGCAGAAATGGGAAAAAAGGAAAAGAAGGTTCGGATTTTTTCGGCCCTCGAGGTTGCGGATATTTGCGGCGTGGTAAACCAGACTGCGATCAACTGGATAAAAAACGGATTCCTGAAGGCCTTCATGACTCCGGGCGGCCAATATCGAGTCTATGCCGAAGACCTGCTTTCGTTCCTTTCATCGCGGGGGATGCGTGTCCCCGCGGGCCTCGTCGAGAGCACCGACACGGGTCCCGACTGGGACCGGCTGCTCATCGTCGATGATGACGAGAACATCAACATGCTCCTGAAACGATATCTCAGCCGTCTCTCCCCGAGCCTGAACGTCCTGCAGGCCTTCGATGGATACGAGGCGGGAAAACTGATCTCGGAGTCTCGGCCGGGGGTGATCCTGCTGGACATCAACCTTCCGGGCATCGACGGTCACAAGCTCTGCCGCCGCATCAAGGAGGACCCGACGCTCGGCTCGCCCATCATCATCGCGATCACCGGTCTCTCCGACGAGGGAATGGGCCAGCGGATCATCGAGGAGGGGGCCGACGCGTTTCTGCGCAAGCCTCTGGACTTCGAAAAGCTGCGGTCGACGATCGAAGAGCTCACCGCGTCGCGTCCCGGCAGGGAGACGGCGGGGTGAGCGGCGGACCGCTGATCCTGATCGTGGAGGACGAGGACTCGATCCGCCTCACGCTCCGCGACTACCTCAAAAAGAAGGGGCACGACGTGAGCGTGGCCTCCGACGGCGTCGGCGCCATCAAGCAGATCCTCGATCACCCCGTGCAGCTGATCGTGACCGACTACCGCATGGACATTCTCGGCGGCGACTACTGGATCCGGTTTCTCCGCGAGTTCTGCCCGGACAAGAAGGTCATCATCACCAGCGGCTTCCTGCAGCCGGAGTTTCCCATTCCCTATCCCGTGGTGTACAAGCCGTACGACTACTCGGAGCTGGAAGGGTTGATCCGCAGGACCCTCGCAGAATCGGCTTGAAGGGCACGGGAAACGCCTCGTTCCACGCCGTGGTCACCGGGAGGGTCCAGGGTGTCGGCTTCCGATACTCGGCCGTGCGCCAGGCGCGCGAGCTGGGAATCTCCGGTACAGTATCGAACCGATGGGACGGGAGCGTGGAAGTGGACGCGGAAGGCGCGCTTCCGGATCTGGAGCGCCTGCTCGCCTGGCTGCGCCGCGGTCCCCCCGGGGCGCACGTGCGGGACGTGGAGGTGCAGTGGCTGCCCTGGACGGGGCGCTTTCGGGATTTCGAGGTCGATTTCTGATCGACCTGCCGACCCGCCCGCGACTTGCACCATTGCCAGGGCTCTGATAGAAAGTGTCGATGTGCGGGATATTCGGCTACGCGGGACCCGAGGCTCGGGCCGAGGTTCTCATCGAGGGGATCAAGAGACTGGAATACCGGGGATACGATTCCTGGGGTCTCTGTCTCGCGGCGGATGAGCGGCTGTTCCTCGTACGCCGGGTGGGCCGGATCGGCGGAGTCGATGCCTCCAGCCTCGCGCTGGGGCCAGAGAGGCCCTCGCCAAATCCGCCTCCGGCGGTGCCGAATCCGCCTCCGGCGGCGCGATCAGGGATCGCGCACACCCGCTGGGCGACCCACGGCGCGCCGACCGAGGCCAACGCGCATCCCCACGTCGACTGCGCGGCGCGCATCGCGGTCATCCACAACGGCATCATCGAAAACCACGCCGCGCTGCGGGCCTCGCTCCAGGCCAAGGGGCACCGCTTCACCAGTGAAACCGACACCGAGGTCATTCCGCACCTTGTCGAGGAGCTGCTGAAGACCGAGCCCGATTTCCCGGCGGCATTCCTCGCCGCAATGAAACTCCTCACGGGCGCCTACGGCATAGCCGCCCTGTGGGCGGAGACGCCGGACACGGTGTACGTGGCCCGTCACGGCAGCCCCATCGTCCTGGGCGTGGGCAAGAGCATCACGCTCGTGGCAAGCGACCCGGCTCCCCTGGTGGCGCATACTCGGGACGTGATCTATCTCGATGACGGCGAGGCGGCGATTCTGCACCCCGACGGGTTCGAGACCCGTACGCTGGAGGGAGCTCCGGTCAGCAAGCAGGTCCGGCAGGTTGCCTTCAGCCTTCAGGATATCGAACGCGGGGGGTTCCCCCATTTCATGCTCAAGGAGATCGCCGAGCAGCCGGAGTCCATCCTCAACGCCATGCGCGGGAGGATCGTGCGCGCGGAGGGCACGGCGAAGCTCGGCGGCGTGGAAGAGGGCCTCCTGCGCAAGACGCGCCGCTGTCACATCGTGGCGTGCGGGACATCGTGGAACGCCGGCCTGGTGGGGAAATACCTCATGGAAAACCTCGCGGGGATTCCCACGCAGGTCACCTTCGGCGCGGAGTTCCGCTACGGTCACCCGGTGCTGGAGCCGGATACCCTCGTCATCGCCGTGAGCCAGTCCGGCGAGACGGCAGATACCCTGGCCGCCGTGCGCGAGGCGAAGCTCATCGGCGCGGAGACGATCGGCATCTGCAACGTGGTCGGGTCCAGCATCGCGCGGGAATGCGCGAAGGGGATCTACACCCACGCGGGGCCCGAGATCGGCGTCGCATCCACGAAAGCCTTCACCAGCCAGCTCGTCGTGCTCAGCCTCCTCGCGGTGTACATGGGCCGGATGCGCGGGATGTCCCTGCGGGCCGGGCTTCTTTTCCTCGATGCCCTGGAACGGCTGCCCGCCCAGGCCGCGCAGATCCTCCAGGACAAGAAGAAGGTCGCCCGGATCGCCCGAAAATACGCTTCGTGCCGCGACTTCCTGTTCGTGGGACGGCTGTACGAGTATCCCACCGCGCTGGAAGGGGCGCTGAAGCTCAAGGAAATCTCCTACGTGCACGCCGAAGGCGTCCAGGCGGCGGAGATGAAACATGGACCGATCGCTCTCATCGAGCCCGGTGTTCCCACCGTCGTCCTTGCGGCGCAGACGGAGATCCGGGACAAGATGCTGGGCAACACGCACGAAATCCTTGCGCGGGCGGGCAGTGTCATTGCCGTGGCCCAGGAGGGAGACGAAGAGATGGCAAAGCTCGCCCACGACACGATCTTCATTCCGAAGACCCTGGATCCGCTGGTGCCGATCCTCTCCGTGATCCCCCTGCAGCTTCTGGCCTACTCCATGGCGATCGAGCGCGGGTGCGACGTGGACAAGCCCCGCAATCTCGCCAAAAGCGTCACGGTGGAGTAGGGGCATGGGCCCGCGAATCGTCCTTTTCGAGGATCACCTCCTGGACGACATGACCCCGATCTCCCTCACCCGGCCGGCGTTCTCCGTGACCTGCGCGTGCTACTCGCTGTACGAGATCGCCTCCACTGTCGGCGCGAAATCCGCCGCCGGAGGGGCCGAACCAGCCCCCTACTGGATCGTGCGGACCCATCTGCGCAAGACCACCGCCCAGCGCTTTGTCCTGCCGCCCCTGGAGCCCGGCGGCGCCAAATCCGCCGGGTACGGCGGCGCCCTGTTCTTTCTCAACGCGTCGGTCGTCCCCGACGTGCGGTACGCCGCGCGCATCCAGCAGCTCCGGGATAAGGGAGAGCCTTTCGTCGCCACGGCAGGCGCGCGCGTGTCGGCCGCCCTGGTGCCGGCGGGCAGCGCGATGCCGGACGTGCTCACCAGCGAGAACGTCACGCCGTGGCTCCTGGAGCTGAAGCTTCCCCTCATGGAGGAAGAGCTGTTCCGCACCCTGGATCACCAGTACGAGGTGATAAAGTACCTTGAGCCACTCTTCGCGGAGAACATCGCCCATCGCATCCGCGAAGGCCGATACCGGGAAGTCTCGCCGAAGGTCTTCGCGGCGGAGAACGTGTCAGTGGCGGACACCGCGGTCTTTCGCACCGGGGAGGGCCCCGTGGTGCTCGAAAAGGACGTCGAGGTAGCCGACTTCGCATACGTCGTGGGCCCCGTCCACGTGGGGGCACGCTCCCGGGTCATCGAACGTGCATCCCTGAAGGAACACGTGTGCATCGGGGAGACATGCAAGATCGGCGGCGAGGTCGAGGCGAGCATCATCGAAAGCTTCACGAACAAGCAGCACCACGGATTCCTCGGGCACTCCTGGGTGGGATCCTGGGTGAACCTGGGCGCCGGCACGAGCAACAGCGACCTGAAGAACTCCTACGGAGAGATTCGGCTGGAGTATCCCCGCCGCCGCGTGGACACGGGGATGCAATTCCTGGGATGCGTCATTGGGGACTTCGCGAAGAGCGCGATCAACACGAGCATCTTCACGGGAAAAATCGTCGGCGTCTCCAGCATGCTCTACGGATTCATCGGCTCGAATGTGCCCAGCTTCTGCAACTACGCCCGTTCGTTCGGCCAGATCACCGAGTGCCCCGTGGACCAGGCCGTCCTGATCCAGAAGCGGATGTTCGCGCGCCGCGGGATTTCGCAGACACCCGAGGACGCGGCATTGTTGAAGGACGTCTTCGAGCTGACGCGCAGCGAACGGCTGATCTCCGACGAGCCTCCCGCTCTGTAGCGCTGTTTCAGCGTGTGTCCCCCGGCCCGCCGCCCGCGGGAAAGCGGGAAATCGTGCCCAGGACGAACGAAGCGACCTCCGCATCAATGCCCCCGCTCTCCTGGCGGAACCGCTCCGCGACCGGGGTGCGGTCGAACGCGCCGTCCGCGATGATGATCGGCGTCATCTTGGCGTGTCCGGGCACCTCGCCGGAATCGATGCGGTTGTGCTGGAAGCCGTGCGCGAGAGTCCACGTGAGCGCCCGCTCCCTCTGCTGCTTGTCGTAGCACAGCTGGAAACCGATGAGGCGCCGTTCATCATCGTACCAGACGATCAGGTCGAAATACTCGTCGGTGAACCAGCGTCGGTATCCCTCGCCCTGCACCTGGCGGGGGTTGCGTATTTCGCTGAGCATGGACAGGCATCCTCCTTTGCCCAGTATACTCCCCTTCGTGCGAGAGAGGCAGGAAGATGACGCCGGATGACCACGTGGCGCTGATCCGGGAGGGCGCGGCAGAAGGAGGCTCGTGGGCTGACCTGGGCTCGGGGACCGGCGCCTTCACGCGCGCCCTTGCCACGCTCCTGGGAGACGCGGCCCGGATCTACGCCGTGGATCGGGACGCCGGTGCGCTTCGGACGCTCCAGCGCGACCTCGGATCCCGTTTTCCTCTCGTCCGGGCTGTTCACGCGGATTTCACCGAAGACATGCCGATTCCTCGACTGGACGGGATCCTGATGGCGAACTCGCTGCATTTCCACGCCGATGCCTGTGCAGTCCTGTCCCACGCGGCCCGGTGGCTGAGGCCCGGCGGCCGGCTCATCATCATCGAATACGACATCGAAACAGCGAATCCGTGGGTGCCGTACCCGCTCCCCTGGGCGCGCCTGGCGCCGGTCCTGGAATGCGCCGGCCTTTCCCGCGCGCGGCTGCTGGGCACGCGCCCAAGCAGGTTCCACCGAAGGGTGTACGCGGCCGCGTGTGACGCCACTGGCGCGGGCCCCCGTTGATGTATACTCTCGCTGCGCAGGAGGACGCACATCGATGAACGACACCCGCAGGCCCGTGGACGACGGCGACTGGAACATGGCCTTCCTTTTTCCCGACGAGGTCGTCGCGGCGCGGTCCCGCACCGGGCTGGCGATCCTGCCCCTGGCGCCCGTCGAATGGCACGGACCCCACCTCGCAATGGGATGCGACGGCCTGCTCGCCCACGGGTTCGCCCGCAGGATCGCGCGGGAGCTGCGCAGCCCCTATTTCCCGCCGCTGTTCGTGGGCACGGAACGCGAACGCCGCCCGGAGACGCTCGCCGCGCTCGGGTTTCCCGTTTCCGCTTACGTCGAAGGAATGGATTTCCCCGCCATTCCGGTCAAGAGCGCGTACGTCCGCGAGGAAGTGTTCAGCCTCGTGGTGCGCGGCACGCTGGATGCGCTGTTCCACCGCCTGGAGTTCAAGGCGGTGGTGATCGTCAACGGGCACGGCGCGGACAACCAGCGAGGCGTGCTCGACCGGCTCTGCGCCGAGTACAACGCCGGCGGGGCGCGGCGCCTCATGTGGGTCTACCCCGGCTTTCCGCGCTCGCTGGTGGCGGGATCGATCGGGCACGCGACCGCGGATGAATCCTCGATGCTCATGGCAATGTGGCCGGGATGCGTGGACCTCACCCGCCTGCCGCGCTCGGGACCGCTGCGGAATATCGAGCACGCCGTGGTGGACGGGGATACGTTCGACGGAGCGCCGACACCGGATTTCACCGTGCGGCCGGCGCAGGACCCGCGGGGTCACACCAGCGCGGAGACGGGCGAACGGTTCGTGGAAGAGGCCGCGCGGGAGGCGGTCGCCGACATCCGCGCCTGGCTCGCACTCCCGGCCTGAATGCCGCCAGGAGCGACCGCGAACCATCGCGTTCCTCCGGGGGCCCTCCGCGGCAGCCCGTCGCTCGTGTTTCTTGACTTTGGGAACTCGTGAGATTAGTGTGAGCCGATTTTGACCAAAGGAGATCACGGCATGAGCTACGCGAGGAAAGACCTGGCGCTCTACGGCGGGCCCCGGGCGAAGCACTCCCCCTCGATCCCCATGTTTCCCGGCGGCCTGGAGATCGGCGCGGAGGAAAAAAAAGAAGTCATGGAGGTGCTGGACAACAAGTACCTGTTCCGCTACTACGGCCCGAAAGAATCCCCCTCCAAGGTCAAATCACTTGAGGAGGACTACGCGAGATACCTCGGCACCCGTCACTGCCTTGCCCTGAACTCGTGCACCTCCGCGCTCATCACCGCGCTGGTGGCAGTCGGCGTGGGGCCGGGGGACGAGGTCATCGTTCCCTCCTATACATTCTTCGCGACGTGCGCCGCGGTGGTCGCCGCCCGCGCAATCCCGATCGTGGCCGAAGTGGACCGCTCCCTCACCATGGATCCGGTCGACATGGAGGAGAAGATCTCTTCCCGCACGAAAGCCGTCATTCCCGTCCACATGCGTGGGATGCCGGCAAAGATCGACCGCATCATGGAGATCGCCCGGAAGCATTCTCTGAAAGTGATCGAGGACGTGGCCCAGGCAAACGGGGGGTCTTTCCGCGGAAAGCCGCTCGGCTCTTTCGGCGACATCGGCTGCTTCTCCCTGCAGTTCCACAAGATCATCACCTCGGGGGAGGGCGGCGTCCTCGCCACGGGCGACGACCTGCTGTACACGCGGGCCCAGGCGTACCACGACGTGGCCGCCTGCTGGCGGAAGGACCGCTTCGCGCCGCCCGATTACCCGGGCGAGATCTTCTTCGGAGTGAACTACCGAATGAGCGAGCTCACGGGGGCGGTGGCCCTCGCGCAGTTCCGGAAGCTCGACACGATCGTCTCGCGGATGCGGCGCAACAAGAAGCTCATCAAGGACGGGATCCGGAACCTCGCGGGCCTGGAGTTCCGCGAGGTCACCGACGAGGCAGGAGACACCGCCATCTGCCTGGTCTGGTACCTCCCCCGGGGGGACCAGGTGGAGGAGTTCGTGAAGGCGCTCCAGGCGGAGGGCGTCGAGGCGGGAGGGATCTACAACAAGGGCGTTCCCGACTGGCACGTGTATCCGCATTGGAAGATGCTCATGGACAAGATGATGCCGACGCAGAAGGGATGCCCGTTCAACTGCGCGCAGAGCGGCCCCGTCCCCGACTACGCGCCCGACGCCTGTCCCCGGACGATGGAGCTTCTCGGCCGCTCCGTGCACCTGGACGTCCCGCCGCAGCTCACTGAAAAGGACTGCGCGCAGGTCGCCGAAGGCATCCGCAAGGTGACGAGCGTCCTGGTGAGCTGAGCGGGGGAAACATGATCACATTGAGCGCGTGCGTCGAAGCCTTCTTTGCCGAGCTGCCCTACCCGGAACGCATCCGCCGCGTGGCGGGCCTCGGCTTCACGGCATACGAGTTCTGGTTCCCCGACAAGCGCTTCAACGGCAGGGGACTCATCGAGGAGAAAAAAGACTTCGACCAGCTCGCGGAGCTGAACGCACGGCATGGGCTCACGGCGGCTGATTTCGTGTTCAACCATCCCGATGGGGGCATCGTCGCGTCGCTGGTCGACGCGCGGGACCGGCAGAAGCTCCGGGACGGCATCGAAGAGACGATCGGCCTTGCAAAGAAGATCGGCTGCCGCGCGCTCATCAGCGGGAGCGGGAACACGGTGCCGGGTCTCTCGCGCACGAAAGCGCTGGACAGCATGGTGGAGTCACTTTCCCTGCTCGCGCCGGTGTGCCGGAGCAACGGGATCACGCTGCTCGTGGAGCCGTTCAACTCCCGCGTCGATCATCCCGACTGCTTCCTCGACGATCCCGAGACCTGCGCCGAAGTGCTGCGGGCGGTGAACAGCCCGTCGGTGAAGATGCTCTTCGACATCTACCACATGCAGATCATGCACGGCGACATTCTCTCGTTCGTGACGCGGAACCTCCCCGCCATCGGCCACTTCCACGTTGCCGGTGTGCCCGGGCGGCACGAACCGTCTCCGTGTGAGCTGGACTATCCCTTCATCCTGAAAGAGATCGATGCCCTGGGGTATGCCGGATACTTCGGGCTGGAGTACTGGCCCGCGGGTGATCCGGAGGAATCGCTGCGACGCACGATGCGGGCGCTCGCGCCGGTGTGAGCCGAAAACAGGAGGGGCGCATGAGCCTTGTCTCGATCAACCCCGCGACGGGAAGGAAGATCGCTTCGTACGAGCAGGCCTCCGCGGCGGAGATCACGCGAGTCCTGGATGCCGCCTCCCGCGCGTACGTGGACTGGAGCAGGAGAGGGATCACGGAACGCGCGTCTTTCTTCGTTCGCCTGGCGGAAGGGCTGCGCCGCACTTCGGAGGAAGCGGCGCTCCTCATGGCCGACGAAATGGGGAAGCCGGTCGTCCAGGGAAGGGCCGAGGTCGAGAAATGCGCCGGGGCCTGCGAGTACTTCGCCGAGAACGCGGAGAGATTTCTCTCTCCGATCGACGTCCCGACGGACGCCCGGAAGAGCTACGTCACATTCCGTCCCCTGGGGGTCATCCTCGCCGTCATGCCGTGGAATTTCCCCTGGTGGCAGGTCTTTCGCGCCGCGATCCCGGCTGTTCTCGCGGGAAACGCGATGGTTCTCAAGCACTCCTCGAATATCTGCGGCTGCGCGCTGGCCGTCCACCGGATCTTCGAAACGGCCGGATTTCCCCCCGGGGTATTCACGACCGTGCTGATGGACTCCGCGCGGATCGAATCGCTCATCGCCGACCCGCGGATTCAGGCTGTCACACTGACGGGCAGCACGGCGGCCGGCACCGCAGTGGCTCGCGCGGCAGGCGGCGCCCTGAAGAAGTGCGTTCTCGAGCTTGGCGGCAGCGATCCCTGCGTCATCCTGGAGGACGCGGATCTCGAGCTTGCCGCCCGGACTTGCGCGGCGAGCAGGGTGATAAACTCCGGGCAGAGCTGCATCGCGGCCAAGAGGTTCGTCGTCGTCGAAAAGGTGCGGACGAAGTTCGAGGATCTGTTCGTCCATGCAATGAGCTCCCAGCATGTGGGGCAGCCGCGGGAGGACTCCACGAATGTCGGGCCCCTCGCGAGGGCCGACCTGCGTGAGTTGGTCGACCGACAGGTGAAAGGAAGCATCGCCGGCGGCGCCCGGTGCCTTCTCGGCGGGAGCCTCCCGGAGACCGACGGATTTTTCTATCCGCCGACCGTTCTCACCGACGTGAAGAAGGGCATCCCCGCTTTCGACGAGGAGGTCTTCGGTCCGGTCGCCGCCGTCGTGCCCGTGCGGGACGAGATCCAGGCCCTCGCAGCGGCGAACGACACCCCGTTTGGTCTCGGCGCAACAGTCTTCACGCGCGACCTGGCGAAAGGTGAGCACATCGCGGCAGAAGAGCTGGAGGCGGGCAGCTGCTTCGTCAACGCGCTGGTGCGCTCGGATCAGAGGCTTCCCTTCGGAGGCATCAAGGGAAGCGGCTATGGCCGGGAGCTTTCCATATTCGGGATGCGCGAGTTCGTGAACGTCCGAACGGTCTATATCGGATAGCGGGAGTGCCGCGCGGACCTCACACGTCCGTGATTCTCTCCGACGAATAAGAGCGTGCGCGGAACACGAGCAGCACGACCATCGCAAGGAGGGGCGCCAGGACGAGGGCAATGAGCAGTCCGGCTCCAGGGAGTGGCCCGACGATGCGGATCTGTCTCTCGCTGCCCTGCAGGGCGGCGCCCGTGCTGTCCCGGGCGCTGAGGCGGATGGCGCGCGCCGTTCTGTCGACGGGGATCCGGAATGCCACCAGGTTCGGCGCCGTGCCCTTTGACACCGCGGCGTCAAAGGGCACGATGGTGTAGCCCAGGCTGTTGCCTTCGGACTGCCGCACGGTGAACGGGCTCTCGCCCAGGACCGCCGGCGGCGCGTTATACCCGGCCAGCTCGATCTGTGCATGCGGCACCTGCTGGATGCGGACCCATCTCTCGATGTTCTGGTTGCCGCGCGCGGCATTGTTGACCGTTTTTTCGTAGTCCAGGTCGTTGAACTCGTCTTCGAAGAACGGCCGCAGATAGAGGTCCGCGACTCCGTTCACGTACAGGATCGACGACGGGGTCACCGATTCCTCCGGCCGAGTCCACTTGTCGCTCGGGATCACCTCGTAGCCGATGCCGCCTGTCCTCCGCGCCTCATGGACGACCACGGTCTTCTCGGACCCCTCCATGACTCTCCCCTGGGGATCACGAAGACGGATGGAATAGCGGCCCGGGGGAACATTGAGGATGAACGCCTGCTCCATCTCGGCGGGCGGCACCTCGTAGTAGCTCGGGGGCGTGGGGGCAGTCGGCTCGGGCAGCGTGGTCATGCGCTGCAGGAGCGGCGCGTAGTCGCGATGCGCGTCCTTCAGCTTCTGTATGCGGGCCCCGAGCGATTGCATCTCCACGTTGTACGCCGTCGTTCTCTGCTGGTAGTCCCGAACGGCCTTGAAGTACGAATCGTAGAGGTCGGCGTACTTCGCGAGCTCCCGCCGCGCCGAATCGCCAGTGACGACCTTCCAGTTCAGCTCGTATTCCCCTCGAATGTTGAAGTACGTGTACGGCGTTGCCTGCAGCGTGCGGACCAGGCCTCTCCCGTCACTCAGCTCGAGGGTGCCGGGAAACTGGATGTTGAGGGAATCCGTGTCGGTCTTCCACGATGCCGTGAGAGGCCACCAGTAGACAAGGGTCTTGCGAAGGCTGAGGAAGTTGTCGACCCCGCCGAGGAGAAAGAGGGTGTCCGAGCTTTCCGGCGCGAAGGAGGGCGAATAGTCCCTGCCGTTGAATGCGAGGCAGGTCCACACGAGGGATTCTGTGCGCACCGGCACCTCGGCGCCGCAGTGGGCCAGCGGCAGAAGAAGGGCGAGTGCGGGAAGGAGGAGCTTCCTCATGCGCGCACCCCACGGCGGCTGATCGCGACGTGGCTCGCGGCGAGGAGAATCCCCGTCAGGACCAGAAGCAGGGCCGCCGCGCCCACGGCCCCGCCGACGCTGCCTACCTGGGCCGCGCGGACGGACAGCGACGCGTAGTACAGCGGGGAGACCCACTGCACGATCGCGGCCGCGACGGAGGCGGCGGTTCGCACCGATACGCGGGAAATGCTGAGGGATCCGCCGAACACGAGGACGAAGAACGCGAGAATTCCCAGGAATGCCGCGAGAGCCGCCGAGGCGTTGGTGGAGAGCACGGAGCAGAGGATGCCGTATGCCATTATCGGCAGGGAGAGAAACAGCAACAGCGGCAGGAAGAGAAGAAACAGCGGCCCGAGCACGAGATTTCCCAGTGCCGCCGCCACCCCGAGAAATGCGGCGATCGCCGCGAGGGCGCCCGCCGTGAAGAGCGACTGCGTGAGGAAAGAAGCAATGAAGTATGACGTCCCGTCCGCGGGGCCGTAGGTGAGCAGTTCCACGGCCCCCGCGCCCTTCTCCTGCCCGAAGCGGAACACGGCGCTGATCGCCAGGAAGAGGAACACCGGCAGGAACGCGGCGAGCAGGGCCAGCGTGAAGGGGCCTTCCGCAAACAGCTTCGCGGCGAATGCCGCGCCGAAAGTACCGACCAGAAGGCGATCGAGCAGGTCGTACAGAGGGTTGAGCGACGGATTGAAACCCGCGGAATCGATGGAAGCGGCGAACCCGCTCACCAGGAAGAATCCGAGCAGCAGCCCCAGGGCGAGGGTGACGTACAGGCCGGGGGCGAGCAGCGTCTCGAAGGCCTGGCGGCGGGCGATCACCAGGGCCGCGTGCAGCCGGCGTCTCATCCCGCGTTCCCCCGGGCAAGCTGCGAAATGTTTTCCTGGGTGATCGTGATGAACGCCTCTTCGAGGGAGGGAACCTTCTCCTCGATGCGGAGCGGCAGGAGATCGTGGGTGATGAGCCACTCGGAGAGCGCCCGACGGAAATCCCCTTCCCGGGGAATCTTCACCACGAGCGTGGTTTCACGGGTCGATGCGTCCCGGACGAAGGGCAGCTCGCGCAGCCGGGCCGGCACCTCTGCGGGCACGCGTTCCAGCTCGACGCGGATCTCGCGTTCCGGCGCAACGCGCGAGAGGAGGTTGGGCATCGTGTCTTCCGCCATGAGCCTTCCCCGTGAAATGATCGCCACGCGGTGGCAGATTCTCTCCATCTCGGAAAGCTGGTGGCTGGAAATGAAGATCGTGCGCCCGTCCCTGTTTTCCGTGACGATGAGGTCACGGACCTGCTTGATTCCAATGGGATCCAGCCCCGAGATGGGCTCGTCCAGGAAGAGGATGTCCGGATCCGGCAGCAGGGCGCGGATGATGCTCAGCTTCTGGAGCATGCCGCGGGAAAACTCGCGGATCCGCTTGGCGCGGAACCGTCCCAGCTCCACCTTCCCCAGCAGGGCGTCGATCCTTTCCGAGGGTCGCGGCACCTCGAAGAGATCGGCGAAGAGCGAGAGGTATTCGCGGGCGGTCATCCAGGGCCAGACACCGCGCGGGTGCTTCTCCGGCACCACGCCGATCCTCCGCCGCAGGTCGAGCCTGCGGGGCGAGTATTTCTCACCGAAGAGCAGGATCTCTCCCGCCGTGGGCGGGGAGATGCCCAGGAGCATCATGATGGTGGAAGTCTTTCCCGCCCCATTCGGGCCGAGGAAGCCGTAGATCTCTCCCCGGGGAATGTTCAGGTCGATGCCGTCGACCGCCGTGAATGTTCCGTATCTCTTGACGAGGCCGATGGTCCGGATCACTGGGGCTCCGCTTTCACGTTCCACGACGTATCGATGAAGTACCGCAGGCGGTCGCCTTCTCCATCAAGGGCCGCGCCGATCCGGGCGGGGTCACGCAGCGAATAGACCTGCGCCATGAGATCGCCGAGCTGCTTCCGTGTGATTTTCAACGGATCCGGCTCGACGACCAGGTAGTCGATCACCCGGTACGGTGAAGGGTCGGTCTGCAGAGCTGCGCCCGGGATCCTCGCGTTGTAGCGGAACTGCTTCTCCGGTGCCGGATCCCACTTCCAGGGAACCTCTCCCCGGAACAGCTCTTTTCCCCGCGACGAGCCCGACGGAGTTTCCTCTCGCACGGGCACGCCGTCCTTCACCTGGACGCTCACGCGGCAGCCGATCCACAGGTCCATGCAGGGGTGGTTGACCAGGGCGGTGCCCTTCGTGCCGACGGGGCGCAGCTCCGCCACAAGGTCACCCGCGTCCCACGACTCGAATACGAAAAACTTCGCGAGGTCGGGAATGCCGAGGCCGACCATCGTGATCGGCTCGTTGATCCGGTTCGCCCCCCGCCGCAGAGTGAGGGGGAGCCGCACTTCCTGGTAACCGGGGGCGGCGACTTCAAGCGTCGTCTGCCCGGGCGCGAGTTGCGTGAACTCGTACGGCCGCAGGCCCGCGTCGGACTGGAAGAAGCCGACGATGATCCGATTCTGCAGCACCAGGGACACGTCCCATACCCATCTGCCGCTCACGGAATCCCGGACTTCCACCTGGAGAGTCGTGTCCCTTCGCAGCCACGACACCGCGAAGAGCGCGGCCGCCGCGAGCACGACGAAAGCGGCAGACGCAAGGATTCGGGTGCGGGAATTGATCTTCATCGAGCTCGGCGAAGTATATTGATTTGCCTCTGCGTGTCAACACGATCCACGCCGAGGCCTTGCGCAGGTCTGAATGAGCGTGCGGGCGACCAAAGCCGTGACCGTTTGCACGATTATGATACTTAGGCATGTATTTAATATAAGTGCGTAACATCATCGTGATAGTTAAATAAGTTAGAATATTAACATGCAATTCAAGGGGACTTATTTGGAGATGTTATTGACAATTACTATTATAATAAGCTTGACAACCGGAGGGTTTGGCCCAATGATCAATTCAGCAATTCACGCCTCGGCACCGCCGAACGAGGGCGGTGCTGTGGAACTTCGAGACAAAGCCCTGTATTCTTCAGGAAGGGCTCTGGCAGAGAAACAACCCCGGTGGGGTTGTCAGAAGGGAAGCGGCCGGTGGATCCGGACGCGAACAGAGGGGAGGTTCTATGGTCAGACGAATTCTTCTTTTGGGGCTCGGGCTCCTTGTCGTGGCGTCGTTTGGCTGGGCAAACGGCCAGAAGGAAGGTGAGAAGATAACGATCACACACTACCACTGGACGGAAACGACTTTTGACAAGATCAACAACCACGCCGTCGAGCTCTTCCAGGCGAAGCACCCGAACGTGACGGTGAAGCTCCTGCTCCTTCCTGATGCTGACAGGGTCAAGACGATTCGAACCGCCCTTGCAGCCAACGGGGACATCGACTCGTTCGCCCTCAGCAACGGTGACGCGGCCGAATTCCTTTCCTCCGGGCAGGCGGTGCAGATCGATCCGAAAGGATTCGGCAAGAGCACGATCCAGGACGTCGTTGCCATGTGGAACCCGGGGGCAATAGAGTCCGCGGGAGGCGTCTGGGAAGGAAAGTACTACGGCATCCCCGTCGAGCTCTCGGACTACGTGGCATGGGTGAACGTCGCCGACATGACAGAGGCCGGACTGGATCCCGCGAACAAGCCCGCGACGTGGGATGACTTCCACGCCATGACCAAGAAGCTGGTCAAGGAAGACGGCGGAGTCCGCACGCGCAACGGCTTCGAGTGCAACGGCAAGGCCGGGCTCTTCAGCTTCCTCGTGGTGTCTGACATGATGCAGCAGCTCGGCCTGGACTGGGGAACGGACAAGGGATTCCTTGCCAGCATGGACAAGACTGACCTGCTCGTGAAGGGCCTGAAGAATTACACCGATTTCGTGACCGAGAAGAGCTGGGATCCCGGCTTCAGCGGCGAGGACCGGCAAGGGTTCGCGAACAACAAGACGGCAACGATGCTGACCGGAGGCACCTGGTTCTGGGGCGTCATCGACACCGGCTCCGTGCCCCGCAAGGATGCGAACCCGTTCCCGTATCCGCGCTTCGCCGATGGCAAGGACCTGGGCGGCATGGGGTACGGCAACAGCATCTACGTGTCCCGCCTCGCCAAGCACCCGGTCCTGACGTTCGAATGGCTCGACACGATGGCGAGCCAGCCCAACGAGTTCATCAAGGCGGGCCTTTTCCAGCCCCGCAAGACCCTCTCCGACGGCTCGGTCGCACTCGATCCGTCGATGGGCCAGCAGTCCATTCCCTTCTTCAACGAGGTCTTCAAGGGAGAGCTCACCAAGACGGCCGTGTGGCTGTCGTCCGTCAAGACGGCGCAGATCCAGGACGCGGTCTGGGGCGCCGTGTCGCGCGTGATCTATCAGAACGTTTCGGTCGAGGATTCCGTCGCGCAGATGCAGACGGATAGCCGCTCGATTCTCATGTAGATCCCTGGAAGTCGGGGGCGCTCTCCTGCGGAGGAGAGCGCCCTTCTTGAAGGCAGAGGAATGCGCAAGGCCAGCTATTCGGTTACCAAGCTCCAGCGCCACGGGTACGTGTTCATCCTGCCCACCCTGGTCTTTTTCCTCGCATTCCTCATCTACCCGATGCTGAGCGCCTTTCATCTTTCCCTCTTCGACTGGAATCTCCTGGGCCCCAAGACCTTCATCGGCCTGACGAACTTCGTCCGGATGGTCCAGGACCCCCGCGTGGTAAACTCGTTCCTCCGCACCCTCCACTTCAGCGTCGTGGGCGTCATCGCCATCAACGTGCTGGCGTTCATGTTCGCCATCATGTTCAGCAGCCGTCTCATCGGCCACAGGAACTTTTTTCAATCCCTGATCTTTCTCCCCGTCGTGCTCTCCATCATCGCCTGCGGGGTCGTCTGGGAGTTCATGTACCAGAAGACCGGGCTGATCAGCATCCTCTTCCAGAAGCTCTTCGGCCTCTCGGTCCCCTGGCTGACCGACACGACGATCGCCCCGTACGCCGTGATCATCGTGTTCGTCTGGAAGTCGGTCGGGTACTACATGGTGATCTACATCGCCGGTCTCATGAACGTCCCCTCCAGCTTTTACGAGGCGGCCCGGATCGACGGGGCCGGCTTCTGGGGACAGCTCGGGTACATCACCCTGCCGTCGCTGAGAAACACCTTCGCCCTGGCCGTCGTCTCCTGCGTCATTTTCACGTTCGGACAATTCGCCATCCAGTACGTGATCACCAGCGGCGGACCGAGCCGCTCCACCGAAATCCTGGCCCTCCTCATCTATCGGGAGGCCTTCGAGTTCAGCAAGTTCGGATATTCTGCCGCCGTGTCGGTGCTCTTCTTCCTGACGCTCCTGGTGTTCTCCATCTTCCAGCTGCGGCTGTTCAGATCAGGCGCGATCGGAGGGTAGGAGGGTGACGTCGTACCGGGGAAAGGAAACAGCGCTCCGCGCCGGCCTCTACGCGGCGGTCATCCTCCTGGGCTTCATTTTCGTGTTCCCGTTCTTCTGGATGGCCATCTCGTCGGTCAAGCTCAACAGGGACGTGCTTGCCATCCCCATCCGGTTCTTTCCGCCGGTCTGGAACTGGAAGAGCTACGTGAATGTCTTCACGGCATTCCCGGATTTCAATTTCCCCCGCTACATTTTCAACAGCTTCGTCACGGCCATATTCGCGGTTCTTCTCTGTCTTTTCTTCTCCGCCACCTCTGGCTACGGCTTTGCGAAGTACAAGTTCCGGGGAAACAACGTCCTTTTTCTCATCGTGCTCTCCACCCTCATGATCTCATTCGAGGCGATCGTCGTCCCCCTCTTCATTTTCGTGCGCGGCCTCGGGATGCAGAACCGCTATCTCGGCCTGATCATCCCCGAGAGCCTCACCGCGTTCGGCGTGTTCATGATGCGCCAGTTCTTCTACTCCGTGCCGGACGATTTCATCGAGTCGGCCCGCATCGACGGGGCGAACGAGTACGTGATATTCGCCCGGATCTCCATCCCCATGGCGCAGACCGCGCTGCTCGCGCTGGTCATCTTCCACGCGCAGTGGGTGTGGAATCTCCTCATCTGGCCGCTCATCCTGATCTCCGATCCCGACATGCGCGTGCTCCCCGTGGGGATCGCGCTGTTCAAGGGGGGCTACAACACTCCCTACCCCGAGCAGCTTGCCGTCAGCGTCATCGCCTGCCTGCCGCTCCTCGTGCTCTACCTCTTTCTCTCACGGTATTTCGTGCAGGGCATCACCATGACGGGCTTGAAGGGTTGAGCCGGCGCACCGTATCGAGAGCCTTATGCGGAAAGATCGCACGCGGAAAATTGCAGTCATCCCTGGCGACGGGGTAGGCGCAGAAGTCACGAAGGAAGCCATGCGGGTTGCCGCCGCGGCCGTCTCGCGGGAGGGAGGCCGCGTGGAGGCGGACTGGTTCGACTGGGGCTGCGACCACTACCTCCGCACGGGCGCCATGATGCCTCCCGATGCGCTGGAAGCGCTTTCCCGCTACGATGCGATCTACCTGGGCTGCATCGGTGATGCGGCAAAGGTCCCTGACCATGTCTCGCTGCAGCTCCTGCTCTCCATTCGCAAGGGGTTCGATCAATACGTCAACCTCCGGCCGGTGTACCTCTATCAGGGGGTGAGCACGCCTCTGAAGGACGTGAAGCCCGGCGGGATAGATTTCGTCGTCGTCCGCGAAAACGTCGAGGGCGAGTACGCGCAGGTGGGCGGACGATTCAAGAAGGGGACATCCGACGAAATCGCAATCCAGACTTCCCTGTTCACGCGGAAGGGGACGGAACGGACGATGCGCTACGCATTCGACCTCGCGCGGAGGCGGAGGAAACTCGCCGGCGCCGGCGGGTACGCGGGGATGGTGACGAACTGCTCCAAGTCGAATGCCCTCAATTACTCGATGGTCTTCTGGGATGAGGTCTACGCGCTCGTCGCCGAAGAGTACCCGGACATCCGAAGGGATTTTGCCCTCGTCGATGCCCTTTCGATGTGGTTCGTGAAGAACCCGGGGTACTTCGACGTCGTGGTCGCCTCCAACCTGTTCGGGGACATCATCACGGACCTCGGCGCCATGCTCCAGGGCGGAATGGGGTTTGCCGCCGGCGGCAACATCAATCCCGAGAGGACCTTTCCTTCCATGTTCGAGCCGATCCACGGCTCCGCCCCCAAGTACGCGGGCAGGGGAATCGTGAATCCGGTGGCCGCGATCGAGGCGGCGCGGCTGATGCTGGAGAACCTCGGGATGGAGTCGGCGGCCGGCTTGGTCCACCAGGCCGTGCGGCGCGTCCTTGCGGAAGGCGCCGTCCGCACCCGGGACATGGGGGGAACCGCGAGGACCGAAGAGATGGGTCAGGCGATTCACGAGAGACTGTGAGGAGGTGGGCAAGGGCAAAGAATCATCCCGGTCTGGCAGCTTCGCAACGACATTCCCGGAAGGAGAGAGGAGACAACACATGAACATTCTCGCATTCGGTGCTCACCCTGACGACGTGGAAATCTTCTGCGCCGGAACCCTTTTGAAGTACGCGGCCTCGGGGCACAAGATATTCATCGCCCTTGCCACAAGCGGCAACCAGGGTTCGAACATCATCGAGGGCCGTGAGGAAATCGCGCGGATGCGCGAGGCCGAGCAGCTGGAGGCCGCGAAGCTGTACAAGGCGCAGGTGAGATTCCTCCGCTACGACGACGAGGGGCTCATCTACAGTGAGGAGGTGCGCAAGGACGTTCTCAACGCCATGCGCTGGGCGGATCCGGACGTGATCTTCACCCATTTTCCCGGGGACATGAGCACCGACCACAACACGACCGCGACCATCGTGAGCAGGCTGATGCTGTCGCTGCCGGGAAAGAACGTCAAGGCCGATGTGCCGCCGATCAAGAAGGCTCCGTCACTGTTCTACTGGGACACCGCCGCAGGGGTGAACTTCGACCCGGAAGTGTACGTGGACATCAGCGACGTCATGGAAAAGAAGCAGCAGGGGCTTGCGTGCCACAAGACCCAGTTCGCGTGGATGGGTACTTTCCAGACGCAGAGTCTTTCGGACTTGTGCCGGATCATCAGCGAGTTCCGCGGTCTGCAATCGGGGTTCAAGTTTGCGGAAGGATTCCGCGCTTTCCGCAACCACGGCTACATGCCGAACTTCAAGTTGCTGCCGTAGGCATGGATGCCGAGGGCGAGCGAGCACAGGGAGGTGCGGAAGCGAGCCCATAGGCATGGATGTCGAGGTCGGCCGAGGCCAGGGAGGGCCGAAAGGCCGCCCGTAGCCATGGATGCGTAGCACGCCGGAGCCTCCCGCCGCGCTTTCGCGCGGCTGCCGGCCCAGGGGCGTGCGAAGGGGCGAGCGGGTACAAGGGGCGCGGCGCAATGAATCCGCGCCGGGGGCGCGGCGCGCCGGATCTCCGGCAGCCGCGGCCTCAAAGGAGTCAATCGTGAGCAGGATCACATGGCCGGGAGGAAACGCGTCCGCAGCGGCGTTCACTTTTGACGAAGATGGGGAAACCGTTGCGTTCGGCTACGACAAGGAGAATGCGGCGTACCGCATGTCCCTGCAGTCGGAGGCGACCTATGGGCCCGAGGTCGGGCTGCCGAGGATCCTCGACGTCCTGGATGAACACAAGGTTCCCGCAACATTCTTTGTTCCCGGCTACACCGCGGAGCGCCACGAGGCTGCGGTGAGGGAGATCGTGAAGCGGGGGCACGAGGTCGCACATCATGGGTATCTCCACGAGCGGCCGGATCTCCTTGATGAGCGCCAGGAAGAAGAGATACTGCAGAGGGGAACGCGCATCCTGGAGCGCATCACCGGCAGGAAACCGCGCGGATATCGCGCTCCGTCGTGGGAAATGAAGGAAAGAACGCCCCGCCTGCTCAGGAACAACGGCTTGCTTTACGATTCAAGCCTGATGGGAGACGATGAACCCTACCGCATCGCCGCAGGGCAAGGGGAGGAGCTGCTGGAGATTCCCGTTCACTGGACGAACGACGACTGGGTTCACTTCGGCTTCTGTTCCTCGCCCCAGCTGGGCAACGGCATCTCCAGCCCCTCGAAAGTCTTCGACACGTGGTCCGAGGAGTTCCTCGGCTATCACCAGTTCGGGGGCTGCTTCGTCCTGACCCTGCACCCGTTCGTGATCGGGAGGCCTTCCCGG
The DNA here is from genome assembly GCA_052144915.1 of Spirochaetia bacterium. Lineage (GTDB taxonomy): Bacteria > Spirochaetota > Spirochaetia > SZUA-6 > Fen-1364 > Fen-1364. The sequence continues at coordinate 55,113 of JBKQPS010000178.1, forward strand.
ATCAGGCTGCTCGATCGCATGATCCGGTTGATCACGGGCACGGACAAGGTGTGGATTGCCACCCTGGAGCAGATCGCGGATTTCATGAGAGAGAGCGGCACGGGCAGATTCCACCCTCCCGCGGACATGAGGATGGAAGGAAACCAGGAGTTCCACAGCGTCAAGAGGTAGCGAGCATGCCGAGGGCGAGCGACGCATACGCCTGCGTCCGGAACACGAGATCCGCGACGGCGATGGATTCGTCCGCGCCGTGGAAGTTCGCGAGGCGTGGATCCGAAAGGGGATGGGCCGGCTCGAACCCGTACGCCACCGCGCCCGTGCGCCTCATCACCGTGGAGTCGGTGTAGCCGATCGACAGGGTTTCCAGCACCCGCGGCGCGGGGGAGGTGATCCTCGCCAAAGCATCGCCGATCGCCTTGAGAAAATACGGGTCTGCCGGCGATGAGCTGGAAGCAATCGTCTTGTCGAGGGTCACGCGGCAGCCTTCGAGTCGGACCGTCGCCCGCTCCATCTCGTCCCTGATGTCCCGCTCATCCTGGCCCGGGAGAGTCCTCACGTCGCAGGTCAGGGACGCCGCTTCCGGAACGACGTTGGACTTGACGCCGGCCGAGGCCAGGGTCGGCGCAATCGTCATGCTGCACAGACCACGAAGCGGGGAGTACACCGGGCTCTGACGGAAGTCCCTTTCGAGCATCCGGAGAAAAGCGGCGCCCTCGGGTTTCCCGGGCAGCCGGAAAATGACGTACAGCTTTTCCAGCAGATCCCGGTCCATCCGGATCTCGGGTTCGTACGCGAGGATCCCGTCGATCGCGCGCGCCATGCCGGCCAGCGGATTCCTGCCCGTCCACGGCTGCGACGCGTGGCAGCTCTTTCCGGGGAAATCGAGCGTGACTTCCGACCGCCCCTTCTCGCCGATGCTCACGAGCCAGCACACGCCGTCCGGCGTTTCCACCGACGCGCCTCCGCCTTCGTTGATCACGTATTCCGATTCCACCCTGCCGCGCGCGTGGCGCACGAGGTGTCCGAGCCCGGCGGGTGCCCCGCACGCCGTTTCCTCGTCGGCCGTGCCGGCCAGGAGCAGCGGCCTTTCGAGCTTCACGCCCCGCCGCTTCAGGGCGATCATCGCCATCAGCTGGCACGCCGTCACTCCTTTGCAGTCCCAGGCTCCCCGGCCGTAGATCCTGCCGCCCTGCAGCACGCCTCCGAAGGGGGGGTAGCTCCACGATTTTTCATCGCCGGCGGGAACGACGTCCAGGTGCGAGAGGAAAAGGAGCTTCGCCGTGCGACCGGCCCTCTGGCCGGGACGCGAGGCGATGATATTGCCCCGCCCCGGCTCACTCTCGAGGATGTCCGCGTCGATCTTTTCCTTTTTCAGCTTGCGCGCGACGGCACGACACGCCTCGGTTTCGTTGCCCGTCGGCGCAGCACCGGTGTTGACAGTCGGTATCCGGACCAGTTCCTGCACCAGTTCCACCAGCTCGTCCCGCGAGTCCTCGACCAGCGCGAGCAATTGGTCGTGATTCAGGTCAGCCCTGGTGCGCATGTCTCCTCCTCAGGAGCGCCGCGTGAGATCGTCAGGCAGGGCAGGCGTGTGGCAGAGCTCTTTCAGGATGTCCGCGAGGGGGTTGCAATCCTGCCGGGTGAAGCCGACATGCGAATGCCTCCGCCATCCCTCCGCAAAGGTGAAGCGGCCGGAGAGCGCGCCCACTTCTTTCGAGCAGTCTCGTGTCATCGTCAGGTAGGAATCGAAGCCCTGGGTCCTGTCGAGCCATTCCTTCTGACTGGCGTGGCAGGCGAGCAGCTTCTCCTTGCGGTCCACGACCGTGGAGATATCGACGTAGATCTCCGGGACGATCGGCCGCCGCATCATGTCGGTGAGCATGTACGGCGTGGCGTGGTAGAGCATCGCGTCCTGGAATACTGCCGGCTCGTCCGGGATCGAGTGGTAGTTCGGGACGTTCCGGGAAAAGGTCGCGGTCACGGCGATTTTTGCCGTGTTCATATGATCGTCCATGTAATCTTCGAGGGACTGCGTGAGCACGAGATCCGGCTTCACCTGGCGCACCAGGGCGGTGATGCGCTTGACCAGGTCCTGCGTGTAGGAGACTTCCAGGTCGTCGACAAGGCTCTCGTGGAGAACCGATCCGAGCATGCGTGCCGAGGCCTCCGCCTCCCTCCTGCGGACGACCGTGATTATCGGGGGCGGCAGGTCGGCGCTCCCGGCCGATCCGTTGGCCACGTTGATCGTGTGGATCGCGCACCCGGCCTGCTTCAAGAGCAGGAGCGTGCCGCCCATCATCATTTCCATGTCGTCGGGGTGACAGCAGATCGCGAGAACGGTCACGGACATTCCCCTCTCACCGGGGCGAGTTTCGCCGAATCATCGGGTGGCGTCACGCCGCACGAACGCGCGGCTCCCGGTCACCCTAGGAGCGCTGCGTGATCGGCACGTAGGGCCGCTCCGCGGCGCCCTTGTACAGGCTCTCGGGCCGGTAGATCTTGCTGCCGTGCTCCCGCTGCTCGAGGATGTGGGCGAGCCAGCCGGACACGCGCGCCATGGCGAAGATCGGTGTGAAGAGGATCTTGGGAATCCCGAGGAGGTTGTAAACAGCGCCGGAAAAGAAATCGACGTTCGGGTACAGGGGCTTGCCCTTCTCTTCCATGCGCTCGCGGAACTGCCTCTCGATCTCCTTCAGGATTTCGTAGTCCCGCCAGTCGTCCTTCTTTTCCGAGAGCTCCTTGAGGAACTCCTCCATCACGTACGAGCGCGGATCCTTCACCTTGTACTCCCGGTGGCCCATGCCGGGCACCTTGCGCTTCTCCGCGATAGCCTTGTCCATCCACGCGCTGACCCCTTCCTTGGTCCCGATCTCCCGCACCATCTCCAGCACCCTTTCGTTGGCCCCGCCATGCAGGGAGCCGAAGAGCGCGCCGATCGCGGCGGCGATGCTGCAATAGCAGGTGGACATCGTGGAGGCGACCACGCGAGCCGTGAACGTGGAGGCGTTGAACTCGTGTTCCGCGTGCAGGATCATGCAGCTGTCCATGATCCGCGCCTCGTACGGCTCGGGTTCGTGCCCGCGCATCATGTGGAGGAAGTTCCCCCCGTGCGAAATGTGCGGGAGGGGCTGGACATAGCCCTTGCCCTGGCGGAAACGGTGGAACGTCGCGATCACGCTCGCCATCTGCACGACCTGGTGCAGGGTGTCGCGGCAGTTGCACTGGGGGGAGTGCTGGATCGTGTGCTCGATGTAGACCGAAAGGTAGGCGATGACGGACTGCAGGAGCTGCATCGGGTGCGCGTTCGCCGGAAAGGTGCGGATCATGATCTGCACCTCGATCGGGATGTCCCGGCTGGACCGCATCCGCGTGCGCCACTCGGACAGCTCGGCGCTCGACGGCAGCTTCTCGTAGAGCAGGAGGTAGGTCACCTCCTCGAAATCCGAGTTCAGCGCCAGGTCTTCGATGGCATAGCCCCGGTAGTAGAGCTTTCCATGCGGCCCGTCAACCCGCGAGATCGTCGTCTCATCCGCGATGATCCCTTCCAGCCCCTTGGAATATGTCCCCGATTCCAGGCTCATTCCCGCCTCCTCTTCCGCTGACTGACCATGTCGCCCCTCCGCACGCCTGCGGCGTGCTTCGCATCCCTGTCTATGCTCCGCCTTCCGTCCGTCCATGGACTCGGCGGAGCTCGCCATCCATGGCTACGCCTCGATAAACAGCCGCCAGGGATCTTCCACCAGCTCCTTGACCCTCTTGAGAAAGCTCACCGCTTCCTTCCCGTCGATCAACCGGTGATCGTAGGTGAGGGCAAGATACATCATCGGGCGGATCACGACCTGCTCCCCGCCCGGGCCCTCCTCCGCGATCGGCCGCCGCTGAATCGTGTGCATGCCGAGAATTGCCGACTGCGGGTAGTTCAAGAGCGGGGTGGACAGAAGGGAGCCGAACACGCCGCCGTTGGTGATGCTGAAGATGCCGCCCGAAAGCTCGTCCGGGAGGATCTTCCTGTCCCGCGCCCGCGCCGCAAGGTCTGCCACCGCCGATTCGAGGGCCGCAATTCCCAATCGGTCGGCGCCCCGGATCACGGGAACGAGAAGCCCGCGGTCCGTCGAGACCGCGACTCCGATGTCCACGGATTCGGCGTACACGATCTCGCCCCCCTCGATGCGGGCGCCCACGACGGGCATCTCGGCGAGTGCGAGGGTGCAGGCCTTCACGAAGAATGACATGAATCCGAGCTTCACCCCGTGGGTACGCTCGAACTCGTCCTTGTACCGGCTGCGAAGGTCAACGACCTTCTGCAGGTTCACCTCGTTGAATGTGGTCAGGGACGCGGTGGCGTTCCGCGCCTCCACGAGGCGCTCGGCAATGCGCTTTCGGAGGCTCGTCATGGGCACCCGGCGCGGCCCCGCGCCGTCCACGGGGGCGGACAGGGGCGCAGGCCGGGCCTCAGGAGCAGGCCGGGCCGCCGGCGCCGGCGCCGGCCCGGGCGAGGCCGCGGGAGGGGCGGGCGTGACACGCGTGGCTTTCGGTTCGGCCGCCGCCTTCACCTCGGGATGGGGAATGGTCCGCGCCGGGGAGGGCGGCGGGGAGGCCGCCGGCTCCGTTGCGGCCCTCGCTTTCGGCGCCGCGCCCGCCGCTTCCGTGTCGATTGTTCCGACGACCTGGCCGATCGCCACTTCCGTTCCGGCGGTCACGGCAACCGTCAGGGCGCCGCTCGCCGGGGCAGGAACCGTCACGGTGGCCTTGTCGGTTTCGAGCTCGAAGAGGTCGCTCCCTTCCTCCACCAGGTCTCCCGCGGCCTTCAGCCACGAGGCGAGAATTCCCTGGGTGACCGACTCTCCGACGGACGGCACCGTGATCTCTTTTTTCACCCCGCGCTCCTCATTTTCCCGTGATGACCTGCGTGCCGGATGCGAAAGCTGCCTCGACGATCTGGCGCTGCTCGCGCTCGTGCCGCGAATGGGAGCCCGTCGCCGGACTTGCGCTCTCCTCCCTGCCGACATACGCGAGGGTCGTGCGGGGGAACGAGCGCTCGAACATCTCGTGCGCAAAGAACCAGGCACCCCGATTCCGGGGTTCCTCCTGGACCCAGATCATCTCGGTCACTCCCGCGTAGCTCTTGAAGAGCTCAGCCAGCCGTGGTGCCGGGAACGGGTAGAGCTGCTCGATGCGCAGAATCGCGGTTGCCGCGTCCTTCACCTCGTCTCGTCTCGCGGACAGCTCATAGTATATCTTCCCGCTGCACAGCACCAGCCTCCGGGGTTTCTTGGGGCGACGGGGATCGTCCAGCACCTCCTGGAACGCTTCCCGCGCGAGGTCCGCGATCGGGGAGAGCGCGCGCGGGTGACGAAGCAGGCTCTTGGGGGTCATGACGATGAGGGGCTTTCGCAGCCTTCGCAGGGCCTGGCGCCGCAGGAGGTGGAAGTACTGCGCCGGGGTCGTGCAGTTGACAACCTGGATGTTGTCGCGCGCGCAGAGGAGGAGGCACCTCTCCAGGTGCGCGCTGGAATGCTCGGGGCCCTGGCCTTCGAAGCCGTGCGGCAGAAGCAGGACGATCCCGCTCACGGTCCCCCATTTCGCTTCGCCGCCGGCCACGTAGTTGTCGATGATGACCTGCGCGCCGTTGGAGAAGTCGCCGAACTGGGCCTCCCACATCACCAGGGCGCGCGGCCGTCCGAGGGTGAACCCGTACTCGAAGGCGAGGATCGAGTACTCGGAAAGCGGGCTGTCGTACACGGAGAACTGGATCTCGGTCGGAGGCACGTGCGTGAGCGGGGTGTAGGGAAGCGGCAGCCGGGAATCTGTGTCCCACCAGACCAGGTGACGCTGGGAGAAAGTTCCCCGCGCGCTGTCCTGCCCGCTCAGCCGGATGGGCACCCCGTCCAGGAGAAGAGTGCCAAAGGCCAGCGATTCGGCGAATGCCCAGTCCACCGTCCCGTCTTTGGCCAGGCGCGACGACTTCTCGTCGATGATCCTCTTCAGCTTGG
>JBKQPS010000179.1:0-11123 GCA_052144915.1 Spirochaetia bacterium
TGGCGAGATCATCGTCGATTAGCTCGCGATGCACGCGGTCTACCATCGTACCCAGCTTGCGTGCGTCGATGAAGAGCGTCTCTCCGCGGCGGTCTCGGAACCGGCCGTTGTGCCTGTTTCGCGCCAGGAACCACAGGCAGACCGGAATCTGCGTCGAGTAAAAGAGCTGGCCCGGCATCGCCACCATGCAGTCCACGAGATCAGCCTCAATGATGGCTCTGCGGATCTCGCCCTCGCCTGACTGGTTTGACGACATGGAGCCGTTCGCGAGCACAAACCCCGCCATTCCGTTGGGCGCCAGGTGGTGAATGAAATGCTGCACCCAGGCGAAGTTCGCGTTGCCCGCGGGCGGCACGCCATAGACCCAGCGCTTGTCGTCCTTCAGGAGCTCACCGCGCCAATCGCTGTCGTTGAACGGCGGATTGGCTAGAACGTAATCAGCCTTGAGGTCGGGATGGCGATCGTTGTGGAAGGTGTCACCGTGGCCGATCTGCGCGTCGATACCGCGGATGGCAAGGTTCATCTTGGCCAGCCGCCAGGTGGTGTAGTTGGATTCCTGTCCATAGATGGAGATGTCGTCGATCTTGCCGCGATGCGCCTCGATAAACTTCTCGCTGGATACGAACATGCCGCCGGAACCGCAACAGGGGTCGTACACACGGCCCTTGTACGGGGCAATCATCTCGACCAGAACACGCACCACCCGCGACGGGGTGTAGAACTGTCCCCCCTTCTTGCCCTCGGCGGTTGCGAATTGCGACAAGAAGTACTCGTAGACTCTGCCGATGACGTCCTTCGAGCGGCTCTCCTTGTCACCGACGCTGATGTTGCTGATGAGATCGATGAGCTGGCCGAGGCGCTGCTTGTCGAGAGCAGGGCGGGCGTAGTCCTTCGGCAGTACGCTTTTAAGCGTCGGGTTGTCGCGCTCGATGCCAGCCATGGCATCGTCTACGAGCTGTCCGATGGTCGGCTGCTTTGCCTGAGCCTTGAGATGATGCCAACGCGCCTCTGGCGGCACCCAAAAGATGTTGAGCGCCCTATACTCGTCCGGGTCCTCGGGGTCGGCGCCTTGCGCTTTGTCAGCCTCGAGCTTTGCGTGATGGCCTTCGAAGGCGTCGGAGATGTACTTGAGGAAGATGAGACCAAGGACGACATGCTTGTACTCGGCGGCATCCATGTTGTTCCGCAGCGCATCGGCCGCCGCCCACAGCTTGGACTCGAAACCAAGGCTTACGGAGTTGTTGTGCTTTGCTTCACTCTTTCTCGACTTGGGCATGTGTTGCGACATTCTGATCTATTTGAATGCCTGCTGCAACCATTCGCCTCTTCGAAGCTCGGCTTACCCTGAGGTGGCGGTTGATCCTGACTGAAGATCAACGCGACGTCATAGTTGCGAAAGCTCTCTTTACCGTTGGCTCAGTCGGCATCTGTAAACCTTTATAAATAACAACCCCGCCAGAGGCCCGAGGGCTGATCCAGCGGGGGGCAGATTCCGAAACGACTCGCTAAAGTGAGTATCGAACAGAATCACCTGATTGTCAAAGTCTATCTATCGCCGTCATGGTATGCTGCGAGTGCCATGAGATTCTACAAGACCGTCATCCATCGAATGAACATGCCCTATGCCATCGGCACGCTCGGTGCGGGCGCGAATCCAAGCGTCGTCTGCGCTACTGAAGACCATGGGCCGGCGGTGCTGATCGAACCGCCATACCGCCAGGCCCGCACGCTCGTGCCGGGTCCCGGCGGGTGCATGGCACTGATCCCGGACGCGGAGAGGCCGGGAGATCTGTACGCCATAATGGGCTGTTTCCCCGGCTACAAGTTCCAGGGCGGCGGCGTCTACCGCGTGAGAGACGGGGGCACGGCCGTTCGCGTGCTCGACCTGCCCTTCGCACACCGCATCGGGCTTGTCACGCGTCGCAGGTCCCGGTACCTGCTCGCCGCCAGCCTTGCGGAAGACAAGAAGGACACCGCGGACTGGTCGCGGCCCGGGGCAGTGCACGCCGCGGAACTGGGCAGCGGTGACGGCGCCGGCAAGCTGACGGCGCAGCCCGTGTTCACGGGCATCCACAAGAATCACGGGTTTGTCCTGGCCGATTTCGAGGGACGCCGTACCCTCCTCATCGGCGCGGCTGAAGGTCTTTTCGCCGTGGACCTGGAAACAGCGGGGAGGGAATGGTCATCCCGGCGGGTTCTCCAACAGGGAATCAGCGAGATGGCCGTATTCGACCTGGATGGCGATGGTGCCGATGAGCTGGTTACGATAGAGCCCTTTCACGGCAGCGCGTTGCGCGCCTACCGGAGCACCGCGGGAGGTTGGCAGGCGTTCTGGGAAACCGAGCTGGACTTCGGCCACTGCGTGCTGGCGGGCACGTTCAACGGCAGGCGGAGCGTCATCGTGAGCAATCGGGCCGGCAGCAAGAACCTCCTCATGTTCGAGTTCGACGCCGGTGAGCCGACGCGGCCGCGAAAGATCGTGGTCGAGGACGGCGCGGGCGCCGCGAACATGCTCGTGCTTCCCCATGCAGGCGGGGACCTCCTGTTTGCCGCGAACCAGGCCGCGGGGGAAATCGCGGTGTACGCGGAATCGCTCACGGCATGAGAATCACTTTCATCAGGCCCGATTCCCGCGCGTACAGCCGGTCGAACCAGGCTCCGCCCTCGGAAAGAGGCGCCGCCGCGCTGATCAGTGAGTCCAAGTCGATCCTGCCCCTGGCGACGAGGTCGAGGCAGGCGGGGAACTCGCCCTGGGAGGCGCAGGCCCCGAGCAGGGCGATCTCCCGCGTGACCACGGACTGCAGCGGGAGGTCCACCTTCGGCGACACATTGCCGACCAGGACGAGCCTGCCGCCCTTCCGCACCGAGGCCAGCGCGGACTGCAGGGCGGCGCTCACCCCGACTGCTTCGAACGCGAGATCCGCCCCGCGGCCTGAGGTCCGATCACGGATCTGCTCGACGAAGCCCGGCGCCTGCGGATCCAGTGCAGCATCGGCCCCGGTGTCCAGCGCCCTCTTCAGTTTTCCCGGGTCCACGTCCGCGGAAATGACCTGCCCGCACCCCGCCGCTCTCAGCAGCTGAAGAATGAGAAGGCCGATCATGCCCGCCCCCACGACTACCGCGGCGTCATTGATCTGGGGGCGCGCGCGCCGCACGGCGTGGAACGCAACAGACAGCGGCTCGACCAGGGCGGCCTTTTCGAATCCGACCCCGTCGGGGATCCGGTAGAGAACCCGGCTCGGAATTGCGACGAAACGCGCGAATGCGCCATCGCGTCGGTACTCCGCGCAGGAAACACCCAGCACGCGCCTGTTCTCGCAGAGGTTGATCTCCCCGCGGCGGCAGTGCCAGCAACCGCCGCACCAGACCATGGAGTCGAACGTCACGCGGTCGCCGACGCGCCACCCGCCTGCCCCGGCGCCGGATCCGCACTCGGCGATCACCCCGGACGCCTCGTGCCCCATGATGAGGGGCGGGATCCGGCGGCCGGTCGAGCCGTCGTACCCGTGGACGTCACTGCCGCAGATCCCGCACGCTTTCACTTCCACCAGGACCCCGTCGGGCTCGGGGCGGGGATCCTGGGCGTCCTCGTAGCTGAGGTTCCTGTAGTGCTTCAGGACGAGCGCTTTCACGGAACTGAAAGGTACGCCTCAGGCCCAGGTGCCGTCCAATGAAATGCCGCGCCCCGCGCGGCGACCTCAGAACTCGCGCAGGCTCTCGTCGATGCCCTTTCGCATCTCGAACCACCAGTCCAGCGCCGCTTCGTGCTTGTCGGCCTCGAACCGGGCGATCCACTCCCGCAGCTTCGGGTCGGTTTCCCCTTCCACGTCGCGCATGCGGGTGAGGAAGGTGCGGAGGAAATCGACGTCCCTGTCCGACTCCCAGTACACCGAGGCGTTTCGCGAGTTGATCCTGCTCGCCGTCACCGCGGTGGCCTCGATCAGCTCGTCCTTCATGCCGTAGAGGCTGCCGAAGATCTCGGGCACCGTGTCCTCCGCCCACCCCCGGTGGAAGCGGCAGAAACCGGCCGTGTCCACGACCAGCTCCTTCTGGAAGCGCTCCGCGCACATCCTGCCCAGCGCCCGCGGCGGCGCGAATGCATTTCCGTAGTACATGTAGTACTTGCCCATGATCGCCATGGGCGCCAGCACCCCGGGTGTCCAGTACTGGTTGGGGACCATCCACCCCTGGCGGCCGAACGACACGAACACGAAGGAGTCCAGGAGACGGAGCCCGCGTTCGCGGGACAGCCGTCTTCCCCACTTCCTCGCCCCGTCGGACATGTCCACGATGCCCCGTCGCTGGATCATGGAATCCAGGAGCTCCACGCCGAGTGCCGCGTTGTGCGCCGAGTCGGCAACGGGATCGAAACCTTCCACCGTCCACCGGGGGGTGCGGGTGACCCCGAGGTCGTCCTTCGAAAGAGCGCCCGTACCAAGGAGGTCCATCAGCCAGGCGAGGACGCCGCCCACCGAGATGCCGTCGAATCCGAGCGAGTCCGCGTGGTGGCAGAGCAGCTCCGCGGCGCGCTGGTCGAAGATTCCACAGAGAGGGCCCATTGCCTGGTACGGCTCGTAGTCCTTCTTGAAATCGTCCTTCATCTTCTTGCAGACCGCGGCGCAGGGCTCGCCGCAGGTGTGCTGCCGGCGCGGGACAATGGTTTCCTCGTTGAACTGCCGCAGGTAATGCCCGGCGATGAGCCGCTCGTGCAGCCCGAGGCGGTCCTTTTCCGTATCGAAGATGCTGCGATAGTTGAACGCGATGAGTCGGCCGCCGATCCCGGCGTAGTTGACCCCGAAGGTGCCGCCGGTGTTGACCTTGGGATCGAAGCGGTACTTCGTTGTCGTTTCCAGGTCCTTTGCGAGGAGGCGCTGCCGGTACTTCGCCTCGAACCACGCGTCGGCGACCTTGCGGTCCCGGAAGTCCTCGTCCACGTAGGTGCCGCCGTAGATCACCGCGGCGATCCCGTGCTCGCGCAGGAGCTTGCTGCCCATGCCTCCGCGGCCGGCCCAGGTGTCGACCGTGCTGAGCCGGCCCTGGCTTATCGGCACGGACACGATTCCTCCGAAGTCGGTGGCCAGGGCCGCGGGTCCCGTCGCAAGGATCCGGGGATCCGTGGCGAAACGCTTCCCGTATTTTCCGTAGACGTGATCCAGCATGGCGTAGGCGCCCTGGCGCCCGGCATTCCATACCGCCTGCGGATCCACCTGCTCGAGCTCGACCTCCACCTCCTCCCCTCCGCTGCGGTTCAGCAGGAGAACGGAGGGGACCGGGCATTTACCGATGATCGAGACAGTGTTGAGCCCCAGGTTGTCGAACACGAGCCCCGCCCCTCCCATCGAGGAGACGTAGAAGCCGCGCCAGCACGGGGAAAAACCGGTGACGAACAGGCGGTTGGATCCGGGGAAGATCGAGCCGGCAAGCAGACCCACCCCGATGTTGATCGACTGCGTGTGGGAGGAGAGGTGCAGGCCCAGGTCCACGGGTCCGAAGAATCTTCCCACGGGGTAGCGGCGCACCCGGTAGAAACCGCTGTGCGCGTCCAGCAGGAGAACCTTCTGATCCACCCGGCGTGCCCTACATGACCCGGGGCTCGGCCCTGTCCAGGATGGTGGAGAGCGCGGCTTTCGCGTCCATGCGCGACACGAAGATCATGGCCGCGATGACGTACGGTTTCCAGCTCGCCTGGCGGTACAACGGCGTGCGGAATCGATCGAAGACATCCGCGGTCACTTCTCCACGTTCGCAGCTCACTCCACTGATGTCCGCCGGCAGGCAGTGCATGTACAACGCGTTGTTCGTCTTCGACATCAGCCGCGGCGTGCATTCCCAGTCCTTGAACCGCGCGTTGTTCTCCAGGCAGCGCTTCTCCAGCTCCTGGAGCTTCTGCCTGTCCCCGGACTCCACGAGGACCGTGCGCTCTTCCATCACGGAAAAAGGAGCCCAGCTCTTGGGATAGACGAAGTCCGCCCCGTCGAATGCTTCCTGCATCGACGTGCAGACCCGGAAGCTTCCCCGTGTCTCCCGGGCGAACCGGCCGGCCTTGTCGACCACGTCCGGCATCAGCGAGTAGCCCTCGGGGTAGGCCAGCCGCACGTCCATGCCGAACCTCGTGAACAGGCCGATGACCCCCTGCGGCACGGAAAGCGGCTTCCCGTAGGACGGGGAATACGCCCACGTCATGGCGACCTTTTTTCCCCTGAGCTTTTCCACCCCCCCGGATTCCGTGGCGAGGTGGAGCAGGTCCGCCATGGTCTGCGTGGGGTGATCGATGTCGCACTGGAGGTTCACCACCGTGGGCCGCTGCTCCAGCACACCGTCCGCGTGCCCCTGTTCGAGGGCCTCCGCCACCTGCGTCATGTAGGTGTGACCCTTGCCGATGTACATGTCGTCCCGGATGCCCACGGCCTCCGCCATGAAGGAGACCATGTTCGCGGTTTCCCGCACGGTTTCACCGTGCGCGATCTGGGACTTTCCCTCGTCCAGGTCGGAGACGGTCAGGCCGAGCAGGTTGCACGCGGAGGCGAAGCTGAACCGCGTGCGCGTGGAATTGTCGCGGAAAAGGGAGACGGCGAGCCCGCTGTCGTAGACGCGGGGGGAAATGTTGCTCGTGCGCAGGCTCTTCAGTATCCGGGCACACTGGAAGATCGCCTCCAGCTCCTCCCGGGTCTTGTCCCAGGTCAACAGGAAGTCGCGCGCTTTCAGCGTGCCCAGCGCGCCGGCCGAGAGTCCGTCGATTTCGCGGTGGATGTCATGAGCGGTCAGAGCAGGCATCAGAACCTCCCCAGTGCGGCGAGAATTTTCTCCGGAGTGAAGGGCCAGTCACGAAGCCAGACGCCGACGGCGTCATGGATGGCGATTGCAAGAGCGGGAGCCGCACCGTTCACGCTGATTTCCGCCACGCTCTTGCCGCCGAACGGCCCGAAGCGGTCGTCGGTTTGAATCATCTGCACGCGGAAATCCCGCGGCAGCTCCTGGATCATGGGAACGCCGTAGGCGGCGAGTCCCGTCGTGAGGCAGCGGCCCTCCCCGTCGAATATCATCTCCTCGTACAGGGCGTGGCCGATCGACTTCAGCACGCCCCCGTAGACCTGGCCGAGGGCGAGCTCGGGGTTGATCGGCGTGCCGCTGTCGTGCACGGCGTGGTAGCGGCGGACCTGCACGGCGCCGGTGCGGGTGTTCACCCCGACTTCGCAGAAGTGCGCCGCATAGGGGATGGCGTTGTCGTGGCTGGTAAACGACGCGCTCCCCACGAGGTCCCCCTCGCCGTGACCCGTACCGCAGCGGTGGGCGAGGGCCGCATAGGTGAAGCTGCCTCGCGTCCCCTTCACCACGCCGGGGTACGACAGGGTGACGCTCTCCCGGGGCTCCTTCAGGACCGCAGACACCGTGGAAACCATGCGGGCGGCGAGCGCCTGGGATGCCTTGAGCACCGCGTTGCCCGAGAAATAGGTGCCGCTCGATGCGTAGGCGCCCTTGTCGAAGGGTGTGGTGTCGGTGTCTCCGGTGAGAACCGTGACGTTGTCCACATCGCAGCAGAGCGTCTCCGCGGCGATCTTTGCCAGCACCGTGTCCAGCCCCGTGCCGAGGTCCGCCCCTCCGGAGAGAACCATGAATGTGCCGTCGGAGAGGAGCCTCACGTCGGCGCATGCCTGATCCAGGCCAGGAAGCCCCGAGCCCTGCTGGATGATCGCCGCGCCTTTCCCGACCTTCACGTCGGGATTCTCGTCGGTGACCCGCTGCCCCCACGCGATGCTCTGCCGGCCCAGGGCGAGCGCCTTGTCCAGGCCGCAGCTCCCGACGGTCACCGCCTCTCCCGGCCGCCCCTCGCCGAGTGACTTCAGGATCTGCAGTAAATCGCCCTCCCGAACCCTGTTCTTTTCGAGGAACGCCGCATGGTCGATGCCGAGCGCCGCGGCGAGCTCGGCGGCCGCCATCTGCACCGCAAACGAACCCTGCGGGGCGCCGTAGCCCTGGTACGCGCCCGAGGACACGTGGTTGGTGTACCAGCTCTTCACGTCGAAGGAAACATTTTCGCAGCGGAAAAGCGGCAGAGACTTCGAGCATGCGTTCATCGGCACGGTGAGCGCGTGGTTCCCGTACGCGCCGGTGTCCACGTCCGCGGAGAGACGGATCGCGCTGATCGTGCCGTCCTTTTTCCCTCCCATCTTTACCCGCACCCGGAAGGGATGCCGCGTGGTGGCCCCGACGAACTCTTCTTCCCGTGTGTACTTGTAGAATACCGGCCGGCCTGTCTGCAGGGTTGCCCAGGCACAGACGTCCTCGAGAAGGATGTCCTGCTTGCTGCCGTATCCGCCGCCCATGCGCTCCTTGATCACCCGGATCCTGTTTTCGCGGATGCCCAGGACGCGCGCGACGATCCTCCGCAGGTGCCAAGGCACTTGCGTGGAGGCGTGGATGACCAGCCTGTCACCGTCCATTTTCGTGTAGACAACGTGCGGTTCGAGGGGAGTGCACTGGACCCTGCTGGTCGTGTAGGTGCGCTCCACGACGGCATCCGCCTGCGCAAATCCCTCCTCCACGTCGCCGATGGAGCCCGAGGCGCTCGCGGCAAGGTTGCGTTTCGGATCAGAGCCGATGGAAAGCTCGCACCTGATCTTCTCCAGCTGGTCGCCGTGGACCAGGGGCGCGCCGTCGGACTTCGCGGCGTCGATCGAAAGGACCGCGGGGAGGACCTCATACCTCACCGCGATGCGTTTCAGCGCCTCTTCCGCCGTCCCTTCGTCCTCCGCGACCACGGCGGCTACGCGGTCTCCCGCATGCCGGACCACGGGACTGAACATTCGAAAGTCGTAGGACGAGGGCTCGGGAAATCCCTGTCCCGCCGGGCTGTACAGGATATCGGGGCAGTTGCGGTAGGTGATGATCCTGACGACACCGGGCAGCGCTTCGGCCGCCGAGGTGTCGATATCCAGGATCCGTGCGTGGGCGTGAGGACTGCGGAGCATTCGCATCACGCAGCTTCCCGGCTCCACCCGGTCTTCCACGTACGCCTTCATGCCGGCCACGAGCTTCGCGCCGTCCACGCGCCGCCGGGTCTTGCCGATCACGCGGAGGTCGTCCCGGAACTGCTCGGCCACGGGGCGTTTGAACCCGGGATCCGTTCGGCGCTGTCGCGCCAGCTCCACGGCGAGGTAGAACTGCTGGTAGCCGGTGGCGCGGCTGAAGAGGCCCGACAGGGCGTCCGCGACGTCCGCCTCGGTGGGCTTTGCCGTGCGGCGCAGCAGCTCCTCGATCAGGAGAGCAGCCGCGGGGCTGTTGAACGCGGACTGCACGACCCCGGCGTCAAGCATTGCCCCCTGGAGCGCCGAAAGCTGCCCGTTCTCCATGAGGCACTCCACGGTCTCTATCGCGTGTCCTTCCGCCTGCCCGGCGACCATCAGGCCCGCCATGACCGCCCGGCCGTCGAACAGGATCGTGTCGGCGCCGGCGAAGCCTTCGCCGTCGTCCGCCCGGCGCACGGAAGGCATCCCCATCCGCTGCAGAAGCGCCTGCAGGCTCTCCCCCGGCTCGGCGGAGACGGCTCGAAGGGCCCGGTTGAGAGTGAAAGAAATCTTCATCGTCCGGCCTCGGTCGGAAGGTCCGTCAGCAGGTCCGCGATCATGACGCCTGCCATGTAGACCTTGTATGCCTCGGATGCGAACGGGTCCGCTCCCGGGGAGAACTCCGCGCGCGCGAGTGACTCGATATCCTGCCGCGGCGGGAGGGGAGATCCCTCCAGCTTCCGTTCCGTCGCCGCAAGCCTGACGCGCAGCCCGCGGCAGTCGCTCAGGACGAGCCGCGGCTGTTGCAGGGCCGGCGCGGCCGCGCGCGCGCTCACCGCGGCCACGAGCAGGCGCGGACTGTGCGACGCGCGGGACACTGCCTGCACGGCAGCCGCAGCCTGCCGGGAAACCGACACACCGAGGATGAGGCCGGTTCGACCCTCGTCGAGAAAAGTTTCGATCGGCACGGGTTTCTTCCGGCCTGCCACGGACAGCTCGGCGCCGAGAACGATGAGCACAGGGATCACGGCGGAATCATTCGGGGCGAGGCCCAGCTCTCCGCCGACGGTCACCATGTTCCTCATCGTCCGCGAGGCGGTAAGACGCGCGGCGGCTCGGAGGACGGGCGGAACCAACGGGCTGTCCACAATCGACTGAAAGGTGACCGACGCGCCGATGACGCATCGGCCGGACTTGGAGGCGCCGCGGGAGCCCGCGGATTCGACAGTGATCGCGTTCAGCCCGAGGTGTTCCAGAGACACCAGCGTCGTGACGTGCGGCGCCTTCCCCGAGCTCAGCCATGTGCCTCCGCCGAGGTAGGCGGCCCCGGGCGTGTTTCTCGCCCTGACCGCTTCGGCCACGCTCTTCGGCCGCACGATGTCTGTGATCATGGCTCGATTGTACGTGCTTGCCGACAGGAGGGCAAGATCGGGAGTGCCTCTCGCGGCACACCACACGCGGACCCTCCGAACCGTACGTTATCGCGGGTTGGCGCGGTACCTGCGCCGGGAAATCTCGCGGAGCCATGGATCGCGCGGGAAGCGCGGGGGCCCGAAAGGCAGTCGAAAGGCGGCGGTTTGACAAGAGAAACGTACTTCGATAGAAGGAAAGCAGATGCTCGACTACACCCTCGTGACCACCAAGGCGACGTATCGGCTGCTCACGCCGCGGGACGTCCCTTTTTTCCTGGAGCTCGTCCGCGCGGAACGGACGGAGAGGCGCGATGCGCCGCCATTCGACGCGCAGAAGGTTCTCGCTGCGGTCAAGGAGCTCCAGCCGGCCCGGGGCAGGGGCTCGGTGTACGTGTTCGAACGGGAGCAGAAGCTGGTCGGGTACTGCATCCTGGTGAACTGCTGGAGCACCGACCAGTGCGGCACCGTGCTCGTGGCCGACGAGCTGTATGTCGTGCCGGAGCAGAGGGCGGAGGAGATCGCCGGAGACTTCCTCACCCTGCTTCTGAAAGTGGCCCCGGAAGGGACGACGTCGATCCGCATCGAGATCCCGCGGGCAGCCCGCAGGAGCGCCGCCCCGTTCGTGAAGCTGGGCTTTCGCGAGTCCGACAGGAGCGCTCTCACGATGCGGGTCACTCGGCAGTAGAGACCCCATGGCCAGGGGCGC
>JBKQPS010000180.1:0-5583 GCA_052144915.1 Spirochaetia bacterium
GACAGCTCGATCTTCGCCTTCTCCGCCGACTCCTTGAGCCGCTGCAGGGCCATGCGGTCCCGCAGGAGGTCGATGCCTGTCTCCTTGCGGAACTCTCCCACGAGCCATTCGATGATCCGCTGGTCGAAATCATCGCCGCCGAGGTGCGTGTCCCCGTTCGTCGACTTCACCTCGAACACCCCGTCCCCGAGCTCGAGGATGGAGATGTCGAAGGTCCCGCCGCCTAGGTCATAGACGGCGATCGTCTCCTCCCGCCCGCCCTTGTCCAGGCCGTAGGCGAGGGCCGCCGCCGTGGGCTCGTTGACGATCCGCTTCACGTCCAGCCCGGCGATCCTTCCCGCATCCTTGGTCGCCTGGCGCTGCGCGTCGTTGAAATACGCGGGGACGGTGATGACGGCATCCGTCACCGGCTCTCCGAGGTAGTCCTCCGCGGTCTTCTTCATCTTCTGGAGGATCGCCGCCGAGATCTCGGGCGGAGAGTACAGGGCGCCGCGGATCTCCACGCGCACGTCGTTGCCCGACTCCGAGACCTTGAACGGCACCCTGCCCGTCTCTTCCCGCACCTCGTCGAAACGGCGCCCCATGAAGCGCTTGATCGAATACACGGTGTTCTCGGGATTGGTGATCATCTGGTTTTTCGCCGGCTGGCCGACCAGGCGCTCCTCCCGATCCTTGAAGGCGACAATGGATGGCGTGGTGCGCTGGCCTTCCGAGTTGGGGATGACGACGGGCTGGCCGCCTTCCATGATCGCCACGCAGGAGTTGGTCGTTCCGAGGTCGATCCCGATGATCCTGCCCATCAGGCATTCCCCCTACGTCGCGCCGACATCCGTGCTCTCCTTCGGGGCACCGTCGGCGGCGGGCACCATCACCTTCACCCGGGCCGGCCGCAGGACGCGCTCGTGCAGGTAGTATCCCTTCTGGTAGTCCTCCACGACGGTGGGCTTGCTGCCGGCGGGGCCTTCCACCCGCAGGACCGCCTCGTGCCTGTTCGGGTCGAACGTCTCTCCGACCGACACGAAGCGCTTCAGTCCCCACCGCGTTTCCAGCATCTCGACGAACTGCTTCTCGATCATGCTGATGCCCTGCAGGAAGGTCGCGAAATCGCGGGATTCCTCCGCCGAGCGGATGGCGCGCTCGAAATCGTCGATGAGCCCGATGAGGTCTCCCAGCAGCGACGCGTTGGCATAGCGGGCGGCGTCTTCGCGTTCTCGGAGCATGCGTTTACGGAAGTTTTCGAAGTCTGCCTGCTTGCGGAGCAGCTTGTCCTTCAGGTCGGCGGCTTCCTTCGTCAGGAGAGCGGCCCGATCCTCGACGTTCTCCCCTTGACCGAAGTCGGGCGCCCCTTCCGCGTCCGCGGAGGCATGCGTGGGCTCGGGGCCGGAGCTATTCTGCGGCCCATCGGATATTTCTTCCTGGTCCCTTTTCTTCGACATCAGTACCGCCTGGAGAAAAATTGATTACGGTAAAGGTAACAGCGCGCTTCGCGTCGGGTCAAGCACTTTCTCAGGGGCGGAACAGCAGCCCCGCGTGCCCCCGGGACAGGCTGTCCGCCTCCTTGCGCTTCGCCTCAATTCGCCTACCGATCGTGAGTGCCATCATGTCCTCCTTGCGCTTCGCGGCCCGAGCAGTGCCTTCGTGAGGCTGATGGCGCCGTGTCGGCAGGTTTCCTGGCAGCAGGAGCAGCGGATGCAGGTGCGGAAATCGTAGATCGGGATGCCCCCGTCGCTCTGGGCAATCGACTTCGGAGCCGTGGGACAGGCCATCACGCAATCTCCGCACATCGTGCAGAGGGAGGCGTCGATGGCCGGTTTCGGCACGAGCAGCTTCCGGGCGATCCGCAGGGCGATCGGCGGCACGCGGAGCGAGGGATTGCGGGGGGGTACCTTGAACCCGCGCACGACGTGGTGCGCGAGGCTCTCGCCCCTCAAGTCAATGCTTTCCGGGTGAGCGTTGCCCAGCCCGCTCTCGTGCGCGATGCGGATGTGGGGAACGGACAACGGGTCGATGCCCATGATGCGGCAGCCCACGGCGTCCGCCGCGACAGGATCGTCGGAAACGATCAGGAGCCCCACGTCGACCAGGTCCCCGCTCCCCGGGCCGTTACCCTGCATCGCCCTCACGCTGTCCAGCACGACAAGCCGCGAACGGACGAGGCCGTTCAGGTCCACGATCATCCGGGAGAAATCCTCGAGGTTGGGATGAGAGAGGTGAAACGCGGTTTTCCTGCTTCCGCCGGGCACGACGCCGAAGGTGTTCTTCAGCGCGCCGGTCATCAGGGTCAGGGCATGGGTCTTCAGACGCGGGAGGTTCACGATTGCCCCGGCTTCCCGGACGCCGAGAGCGACGTGGAAGCGCCTCTCCTGCATCCCCTGGGGATAGCTCACGTCCTCTCCGTTCTCGAAGTCCGCGAGCGGGATTCCCAACGCCTCTGCCTCCTCCAGGAGACCGCAGCGCCGGGCCGCGGCGAGCGGCCGGGAAGTGAAGTTGGGGGAGTCACCGAAAGTGAGCCGTGCGCCGTTTTCCTGCAGCACGCGGGCGACGGCGGAAAAAACCGACGGGTGGGTCGTGACGCCCTTTTCCGCGGGAACGGCCATCAGCATGTTGGGCTTCAGGAGAACGGGCGCGCCGGCCGCGGCGGCGTCACGGACGATGCCGGCGACGTCGAAACCGGCGAGCGCCATCCGCACCGCCGCGAGAACTCGGTCCCTGTCGTAGTCACGGCAGGCCGCAAGGACGACCGTGGAGGCGCCTCGCACCTTTTCAGACCTTGGGTGCGAGCTCGAGGATGAGCTCCACCTCTCCCCTGCTGAGCTGCGTGACCCGGGAGATCTCCTGGACGGACCAGCCCTGGTGGGAAAGCTTCACCACGGTCTCCCTCTTGTCCATCGGGGGGGCGCCCCGATCGGGCTTTTCCTTGCGGGTTTCCGCCTTGATGATGGACTCCAGGAGCCGGACCTGCTCCTGGGCCTGGCGGCCGATCTCTTCGAAACGGGTCTCGGTGCGTGCCATCCACTCCCGCGAGCTCTGCGCTTTTTCCAGCCGTGACTCCAGCTCCGCCATGATCCCCTGGAGCTTGCCCACCGTTTCCATTGCCGAGTCCGCGTCCTTCTTGTTCCCCGCCAGGGTGTCGTATTCCGCGCGCAGGTCCTGTACCTTGCCGGCGAGCTCGTCGGCGGACCTGTCCGCCTCCTGGAGTGATTTCTCGATTCCCTCGAGACGCTGGAAGTTCCTGTCCACGCCTTCCGACGTGATGCTGAGGATCTCCCGCTTCTTCTCCAGCCTCTCGAAGCCGCCTTCCACCGCCTTTCCCATGTCCTCGAACTGGCGGATCTTCGCCTGGATCTGCTGCAGCGCGTCGTTGCTCGAGGACAGCGTGTTGATCTTCAGGTCCACGTCCCGGGAAAGCACCATGATCTTCTTGAACTCGCTGTCCATGTCCTCGATGCGCCGTTTCTCCGACAGGAACCTGGTCAGCTTCACCGACACCTCGTCGGCGATCTTCTTCGTGCGGGACAGCTGGACCTCGATTTCAGTGATCTCGGAGCGGTCGGCGTTCAGCCTGCCCATTTCCTTCTTCATGTCGTCGATCGTGCCTTCCAGGGCGGCTTTCAGCGAATCCGCGCGCTCGAAGAGCCTCGTCTGGCCCATGAAGTTCTTCACCCTTTTGTCGATTTCCGTCACGTTCGTGGAGAGCAGCCGATAGCTCTCCTCGATCTTTGCGAAGAGCTTTTCCTGCATGGACTCAGATTTCTCCCGCGCTTCCGCCAGCTGCTGCTTGTGGTCCTTGATCCGCGTCTCCACGTCCGCCTGCACCTCGCGCATCCGTGCCAGCAGGTCCTCGCGCTGGGCAGTGAAGCCGTCCCGGACCGTCCCGATCGACGAGGCCGCCTCCGTGGACAGCGCGGAGATCTTCTCCGCCATCGCAAGCTCGGCTTCCGCCAGCTGCTGGCGGGCGTTGCCCTCCCACACCGCGACCTCGGCGCGGGACGCCTCAAACAGGTCCGCAATTTCCTTTCGCCCGGCGTCCAGCTCTCCGCCCAGCTCCTTGAGACGCGACTCGATCTCCCGGTGCATCTTCCTTGTCCCGGCCTCCAGCGCGTCCCGCACTCCCCCGAGATCCTTCTCGAAGGACTGCGCGGCGTCCCTCTTCGTCTTCTCCAGCTCCAGGCGCATCGATTCGCGCAGGGCCTGGATCGACTCATCTGCCGCGGCAATCCGCTCCTTCACGTCGGTCTCGAAAGCGGAAGCGCGGGTGTCCATCTCCGCCTGCCAGGTCTGGAGCTTTTCCTGCATTGCGGTGGAACGCGTCCGCAGGTCCACGAAGAACTCGTCCTCGAACACGGACAGCTTCTTCTCCACGTCCTGGTACGCCCGGGTCTTCAGGCCCGCGAGCCCGGACTCCACTTCGGCCATTCCCGCGCGGAGCTGCTCTCTGGCGGCGGAGGCTCCGGCGATCTCCGCGGTCCATCCGGCGATCAGCTCGGCGCTCAATCCCTTCATCTCCGTGCGGACGCCGGCCGCCATCTTTTCCATTGTCTGGGAGAGTGATGCGCGAAGGGCGTCCACGTCGCGGCTGGACTCTTCCAGCGCCTTCACGCGGTAGTCGACGTCCCCCTGGTAGTCGGACAGGCGCTCCTCGATGGTCTGGATGGATTTCGCGATCGCGGATTCGTCCGTCTGGATCCGGGCGCTCAACCGGGCGAACACTTCGTCCTCCAGCGTCTCCGCCTTCTGGGCGGCACCGGCCAGCTTTCCGCGCAGGTCCACCTCGAACGAGCTCAAGGCCTTGCCCAGGCCGGCGAGCCTCTCCTTCTCCGCCTGCTCCTCGCGCGCTTCCAGCCGTGCGATATACGCGGAAAAATCCCTGACCTTCTTTTCCGACTCCGCGACCCCGACGGAAAGCGCGGCAACCCTCTCCTCCGCCACTTCCATGACCTGCCCGCGCGCCGCTGCCAGCTCCTCCCGGGAGCGAACCGCGAAGTCCTGCTGGAGCCCGGGGATCTGCTTCTCGATGAGCTCGAGGCGCCTCGAGGATTCCTCGATCCTGCGGCCCACGCCGTCGACGAACTCCGATTCGTCCTTGATGCGCAGGAGGTTCTTGTCCACGCGGGCCGACATGGCGGTGAGCTCGGCGAGACCCTTGTCGTACTCCGCGAAGCGGTTCTGGATCTCCTCCACTTCCGCCGTCCTGCCCTGGAGCAGCTCCTCTACCCCCCGTGCCCGGGCGAGGATCTCCTTCCCCGTCTTCAGGTTCGCCTGCAGCTCGAGAGACAGGTCCCGTACCTGCCCCGTCTTCTGCTCGACGAGCGCGGACAGGTTCTCCGTGATCTTGTCGCTGAATCTCTTGAGCTTTTCGAGCGATCTGTTGTTCCTGTCCAGCGCCCGATAGATGACCAGCATGAGAAGGACGACGACAAAGGTGATCAGATCACCAATAGAAAAGATCATTGTCCCCTCCCCAGGAGCTTTTTTCTATTGTTACTGTACTGCGATCTGCCGGAGCTGTCAACGTGAGAAGGGCGGTCGGGAGCGCTTTCAGAAAGTTGGTAGGCATCGCGTAGGAAGGTGCCCGTCCGATCC
>JBKQPS010000181.1:0-14814 GCA_052144915.1 Spirochaetia bacterium
TGAAGCTCGCGGTCGCCACCGCCCAGGCGGCCCTGGACAATGCGAAGATCAACTACCAGGTCGGGGAGGACAACGCGAATACGGACAATCCCAAGCTGATGCTTCAGCTCCAGTCCGCCCAGTCCGCGCTGGACAGCGCCCAGAAGAATTATGATTCCCAGAAGGCGCTCTTCGACATCGGGGGCGCTCCCTCTTCCGCGGTGGACACCGCGAAGAGCCAGCTCCAGCAGGCCCAGGCGAACCTGCAGGCAGCCCAGACCGCCCTGGAGCAGAACAAGAAATCGGACATCTGGACTCTGCAGCAGCTGCGTCTTGCCATCGATCAGGCCCAGCTCCAACTCCAAACTGCGGAGCTGAACCTGCAGTACGCTTCCATCAAGGCCCCGTATGCGGGGCAGATCGCCGCGGTGAATGTGAATCCGGGCATGTACGTGAGCCAGAACACGCCGGTGTTCGTCATCGTGAGCTCCCAGAAGGAAATCAATTTCAATGTCCCGCCGGCCGACGCTCCGAACCTGCCGGTGGGGACCGCGGTCCAATTCACCTACCTGGGTCGTCCCTACCAGGTCAAAGTCAGCCAGGCACCCTCGGCGCCGATCAACGGAGTCATCCCGATGGTGACGGACGTTCCCCGTTCGTTCTCTCTCCCGTATGGCGCGGTGGGCACCGTATCGTATTCGCTCACGGTCGCGCGGGGCGCCATCGTTCCGATCGCCGCGCTCCAGACGAACGAGGACCAGAACTACGTGTTTGCGATCGTCAGCGGGAAAGCGGCAGTCCGGAACATCACTATACTCGGCCAGTCCGAGACGAGCGCCGTCGTGTCGGGCGTGGAGGACGGGGCACAGGTCATCATGAACGCTCCTCCGGGGTTGCTGGAGGGCACTGCCGTGCAGGTCACGGGGAACGTGACGGTCGAAGGCACGACGACGCCGGCTCCGACAACCGGTGCGTCCAAAGCCGCGCCGGCCGCGGGCAACGGGCCGGCGGTTGCACAGGGAGCCGGCGGCGTTCCGCCTGCCAAACCGTGAAAGGCAAGTGCGCATGAAAACGCTTCGAGACTACGAAGCCAAGATCTTCAACAAGATCAACCCGCTCGTCAGGTTCTCCGTGACCCGCTACGTGATGGCGGTCGGGATCTTCGTGGCGGTCCTGGTGTTCGGTATCGTGTCGCTCCGCGCGCTCGGCGTCGACCTTTTACCGGATATCCAGATCCCCGCGGTCGTCGTGAAAACCACCTATCCGGGCGCGACCCCGAGCGTCATGGACCTCCAGGTCACGCAGGTCATCGAGAACGTGGTCTCCTCCATCAGCGGGATCACGGACATCAACTCCCGAAGTTCCCTCGGGCTGGGACTCTCGGTCTTCACGTTCGACCCGAGCACGGATAAGTACGCGGATGCCAACCAGGTAGCCACCGCCGTCTCGGCATCCATCCGCAGCCTGCCGCAGAACGTCACGGCCCCCTCGATCCAGACATTTGACCCGAACTCCGCTCCTGTTCTCCAGTTCGGCCTTTCCGGACAGGGTACCAGCCTCGCGGACGTGAGCGACTACGTGCAGAATATTCTCGGTCCGAGCATCGAACGCATCGACGGTGTCGCCACCGTGCTTCCCGACGGCGCGCCGACGAAGCAGTTCACCGTGCTCCTGGACCCCGACAAGCTTCGCTACTACAACCTGCGAGCCCAGGATGTCGTCAATGCGATCGCGGGTTCCGCGCTCAACATGCCGATCGGGACGATCGTCAAGAACAAGAATGACCTCACCTTCCAGACGCAGAATCAGCCGGCCGACCTGCACCAGATCAGCCGCACCCTGGTGGATTCCACGAGGGGGATCTACGTCGACCAGGTCGGGCACGTCTGGTCGAATCCCGCTTCCACGGACTATGCGCGGGTGAACGGCAAGCCGGAGGTGCTCCTCTCAATCCAGCGCACCACGGACTCAAACGCCGTTGCCGTCGTCGACAAGGTGAAGCACCTGCTGCAGAACACCACGCTGCCGGCCGGGTGGGCGATTCACTTCAGCAATGACACGACCGAACCTATCAAGGCTTCGGTGAATGCCACGTACCACGAGCTTTTCCTCGTCGCCATCGTCGTCGCCCTGATCGTGCTCCTGTTCCTGGGCAAGCTGAATACCGCCTTGTCCGTCATACTCGCCATCCCCATCGCCCTCTCCGCTTCTCCCGTGCTCTACCGGATGGCCGGTTTCTCGCTCAACCAGGTCTCGCTTCTCGCGCTGATCACCGCGATCGGAATCGTGGTCGACGACTCGATCGTGGTCTCGGAGAACGTGGAGCGCTACCTCGCCCTGGGATTCAGCATGAAAGAATCCGTGCTCCGCGGTGCGAGCGAGGTGTTCAGCGCGGTGGTCGCCGCCTCCCTGTCGCTTCTTTCCGTGCTGTTGCCGGTGAGCTTCATCGGAGGTTTCATCGGAGCGTACGTTCAGCAATTCTCCCTCGGCATGGCGGCGGCGGTTGCATTCTCGCTCCTGGAAGCCGTGCTCTTCCTCACGGTACGCCTGGCTTATACCCCGGAATTGAAGGATCTCACCTGGAAGGATTTCCTCCACAGCCTGATCCTCCTCCCCCAATCCATCCGCTGGGGACTGAAGAGCTGGCGGAAGGCCGCGGGGATCATCGGCGGGCTCATCGCGGCGGGACTGATTCTCGCTTTCACGCACAAGCCTCTGTATCTCCTTGCACTGGCGGCCTACCCGGTTGCACTCGGGCTGGTCTATTACTTCGGCCGCATCGCCTTGTCGTTCCTCCAGGCCCTGACGTCGCTCCTGCACGGCTGGACGGAAAGAGGCCTGGAATGGGTCCGCGACCGCTACGCGCAGTCCCTCGGAGGAGTGCTGCGCGCCAGCGTCTGGGTGCTCCTGGGGTCGGCGGGTGCGATGATATTCCTCGCCGTCATCATTGCTCCGCACATCCAGTTCAACTTCGTGCCGAACACGGACGCGGGCGTGATGCAGATCAACGTCCGTAATCCGCCCGGCACGCCGCTGGAAGTGACCAACGACGACGTGGGAAGGATCGAGGCGTTCCTCTCCCGGCAACCGGAAGTGGTGACCGTGCAATCGGTGGTCGGCAGCAGCCCGAATGGGATCTCCGGCATTTTTTCGGGCAACAACACGGGGAACCTCGTGATCCAACTCGCTCCGATCAACAAACGCGCGGGCGTGTTTGCCTTGATCCCTCGGTACCGCGCGGCATTACTCCCTCTCTTTCGGGACCAGCCGTCCTCGCAAATCCTCGTCAGCGCGGGCGGAGGATTCGGGGGGGCCGGCTCGATCCTCGGCCTGAGCGTGGTCTCACCGGATTTCAACCTTCTCAACGGCCGCAACAACCGGATGCTGCAGGTGCTGCAGAAGAATCCCTGGATTGCCGCCGTGTACTCCAGCCTTTCGGACACTTCCATAGAGAGCGACTTCATCCCGGACACATCGCGGATGAAGGGCACGGGCATCAATCCCTCGATGGTGGCCTCTGACCTGCAGACCTACGCATCTGGCGTCCAGGCGTCCACCGTCGTGACCGGGGGCCTGAGTTATCCCATACAGGTTCAGGCGGATCCCACGGCCCTGTCCGGGGTTCAGTCCCTGGTCAACCTTCCAATTTTTTCTCCCCTGCTGCAGACGACGGTCCAGGTGGGGCAGCTCGGGACCTTTGTCCTGAACCAGGCTCCTGTCACACTCAGCAGGTACAATCGCCAGTATACGGGAAACATGACGATCACAATGACCCCGGACGCTCCCCCGCCGCTCACCGTCATGAACAAGGTCACGGCGGACCTGGGTCAGTCAGGCTTGCTGAACGGAGGGATGTCCATCACCTCGAACAACCGGTTCAGCCAGGTGGCGCTTGCCCGGCAGCTTCTTGTGACAGGTCCCCTCACTTTCCTCTTGGCGTTTTTCCTTGCCTACCTGGTCATGGCGGCGCAGTTCAACTCGTGGCGTTACCCCGTGTATCTGCTGCTGCCGGTGCCCCTCGCCCTGATCGGAGCCCTAATTTTCGTGTATTTCACGGGCGGCAACCTGGACATATTCGGCGTCCTGGGCATGCTGATGCTCATCGGCCTGTCGGCCAAGAACGCCATCCTGTATCTCGACTTCGTCGTGCGGCGCCTCGGCAAGATGCCTTTCGTCCAGGCACTCACGGAGTCCGCGCGGCTGCGCTTCCGGCCCATTGTCATGACCACCCTCACGATCCTCGTCATCAGCTTCCCGCTGATCCTGGGAAGGGGCGAAGGATCCGAGTTCGGGAAGAGAATGGGGATCGTCATGCTGGGCGGAATCCTTCTGTCGGCGATACTCACGTTCTTCGTGGTTCCCGCGGCTTTCTACCTCTTCGAGCGGAAGCGGGTCGCCGTGATGGAGCAGCAGCAGGAGCTCGCCGAGGGAGACGAGGGCGAAGACGAGCTGCCGACCGGCTCTGACGGGGACGGGCGCGGGAAGCTGCCGGAGAAGGTCGCGGCGGGAGAGTCGTAGACCCTGTAGTGGCCATGCACGACTACCACATCCACTCGCACTATTGCCGGCACGCCTCGGGCAGCGTACAGGAATATGCGCGCGCGGCGCTAAACCGGGGCCTGGACGAGATCTGCATCACGCCGCACATCCCGCTTCCGGATTATCGCCCCGGCTTCTACGGGGGGCGGCTGCGCATGGACCCGGAAGAGTTCCCCCGCTACCGGGAGGAGCTGGAACAGGCGCGTCGCCAGGTTGCCGGAATCACGATCCTGAGCGGCATCGAGGCGGACTACGTGGAAGGAACGGAGAAGTACGTGGAGGAGTTTCTCGCCTCCCACCCCTTCGACTTCGTGCTCCTGTCCGTGCATTTCGTCCGCGCGTGGCCGGAGGATCAGTGGGTTTTCGATCTCTCGGCCGACAGGCGACCCCTGGAGAGAATTTACGATGATTACCTTCACGCAGTTCGCAGGGGAATCGAAACCGGTCTCTTCGACTGCGTGGCCCACTTCGACCTCATCAAGCAGGAGGGGCACCCCATGATCGAAACGCATCGCCCCGAAATCGAGAAGATCATCCGCCT
Source organism: Spirochaetia bacterium (assembly GCA_052144915.1). Lineage (GTDB taxonomy): Bacteria > Spirochaetota > Spirochaetia > SZUA-6 > Fen-1364 > Fen-1364. The sequence continues at coordinate 5,060 of JBKQPS010000181.1, forward strand.
CTGCAGGGACAACGGCATGAGCGCCGAGATCAACGTCTCCGGCTCGCGGAAACGCATCGGCGAGCCATACCCGTCCTGGCCGATCGTGCGGCTCATGGTGGAGGAGGGGCTCCCGCTGGTCCCCGGTTCCGATGCGCACGAGCCTTCTCTCGTCGGGGCGGGGCTGGAGGCGCTGCGCGGCATCCGGCTGGTTCGCTACCGGGGCCGGCGGATCCTCGATTCCGAGGTCGACCTGCTGGCGGCGACCGGGGCGTGACACCCGCGGGAACGCGAGCTCCGCGTGATCGACCTGGCTGCCACGGGTCTTCCCATCGTTCCCTTTCTTCCCCGGATATCCGAGCTCCTCGAAACTGACCGAGCCCTGGCGCTGACGGCCGAGCCGGGCGCGGGCAAGTCCACCCTCGTGCCCCCGTTCCTCATGGACCAGCCATGGCTGCGCGGAGGGGTCATCCTGATGCTCGAGCCGCGCCGTCTTGCCGCGGTTGCCGTCGCCGGGAGGATTGCCGAGCTTCTCGGGGAGCCGGTGGGTCTCCGTGCCGGCTACCGGGTGCGGACCGCCACCCGCGTGGGAAGGGAAACGCGCGTCGAAGTCGTCACCGAGGCGCTCCTCACCCGGCGCATCCAGGAGGATCCTCTCCTCCGGGGCGTCGGGCTTGTGATCTTCGACGAGTACCACGAACGCTCGATCCATGCGGACCTGGCCCTGGCGCTCGCCCTGGAGGTGAGAAGGGCGCGGCGCGACCTTGCCCTCCTTGCCATGTCCGCTACTCTCGATACCACGGCGGTCGCAGACATCCTGGGCGGCGCGCAGGGGCGCGCGGCGCCGTCTCTGCACTGCCCCGGCACGACGTATCCTGTCCGGACCGAATATCGGCCCATCGCGCAGCAGGGCAGATGGGAAGAGGCATTCGCCGACGGCGTGAGCCGGCTCTTCGACGAGTCTGAAGGCAGCATCCTCGCCTTTCTCCCCGGCGCGGGAGAAATCCGGCGCGTCGGGGGTCGTCTTTCGGCAGCTCTCGGTCCGCGCGCTGAGGTGCTGCCGCTGCACGGCACGCTGCGGCTGGACGAGCAGCAGCGTGTCATCCGCCCTCCGAAACCGGGATCCTCACGGCGGGTGATCCTGGCGACCTCGATCGCCGAGACGAGCCTGACGGTGCCCGGCATATCGACCGTCGCGGATTCCGGGTTGGCGCGGCTTTCCCGGTTCCATCCGGCGACAGGACTGGACAGGCTCGTCACCGAGAAGTTGAGCGAGTCTTCCGCGGAACAGCGCCGCGGCCGGGCGGGGAGGCTCGGCCCAGGCGTCTGCGTGCGATTCTGGGCCGAGGCGGAACGCCTGCGGGACCATGCGGATCCGGAGATCCTGCGCTCCGACCTCTCGGGCCTGGTGCTCGAATGCGCCCTGTGGGGAGCCCGGACGCCGGATGCTCTCCAATGGATCGACCCCCCTCCCCGGGCGGGGTGGTCACAGGCTCGGGAGATCCTGGTGATGCTCGGGCTCATCGACGGGAACGGGCCGACGCCCCTCGCGCGGACAGTGGCGGCGCTTGGGTTGTCCCCCCGGCTGGGCGTGCTGGCAGCGGAGGGGGCTTCGCGCGGGCAGCAGACCCTCGCCGCAGCGTGCGCGGCCCTGCTCGAGGAACGTGATGGGTCGGAGATCTCCCGTGATCCGGACTTCCGGCTCCGCCTCGAGCTGATCCGGTCGGGGCGGGGAGGCACGGACTCATGGCGCCGCGCCGTGGAGACGGAGATGGGACGCATCCTCCGCCGACTGCCCGCGGCCGAATCGGCCGCGTACGGCTGGACCGGGGAGCAGGAAGGGCGCGTGGGCTCCCTGCTCGCGACGGCGTTTCCCGACAGGCTCGCCCGCCGGGAGCCGGACGGCTCCTACCGGCTCGTCACAGGGAGGATCGCGCGGTTTCCTTCTTCGGGGTCTCCCGCGTCCGGCCGGGTGACTGTCGCCAGTCGAGCGGCAGGCCCGTGGGTCGTCGTGCTGGACGCCGATCCCGGGGACACTGTCGGTGCCATTCGCAGTGCGGCGCCCGTGGAGCGGGAAGAGGCCGAGAAAACCCTTGCCGTCGCGGCGGAGGAGACCGTGGAGATTCGCTGGGAAGGGCTGGTGCCAAAGGGGGCGTTGGTTCGACGCGCCGGGCGGCTGGTTCTCGCCGAGCGTTCGACGCCGGTCGCACCAGGGAACGTGGGCAGCTCATTTCTCGCGCTGCTCCGGCAGCGCGGTCTCGCTCTTCTTCCCTGGAATGCGCAGTCGAGCCGGCTCCTCGCACGGATGCGCTTCTATGCCCGCGCGCGCGAAAACCTGGGCGGCCACTCCTGGTGGCATTTGGGCATCCGCGATTTCTCGGAAGCAGAGCTCATTGCCCAGGCGCATGACTGGCTCACGCCCCACCTCAAGCTTGGCGGCGGGCACGTCATCAGCGCGGGAGGGCTCTCTGCCGCAATGAAAGGACTGGCCGCTTCCCTGGGAGGGCGGATCGACTCGGATGTGCCGGAGTTCGTCACCCTGCCGACAGGGAACACGCGCGCGATCGACTACGAGGGATCCGAGCCATCCGTGGAGGCCCGCATCCAGGAGGTTTTCGGCATGGCGAAAAGCCCGCGGATCTGCGGCGTCCCCCTGACGTTTCGGCTTCTCTCACCCGCGCGCCGGCCGCTGCAGATCACGCGCGACCTCGAGAGCTTCTGGCGCGTCACCTACGCGGAAGTGCGCAAGGAGATGCGCGGACGCTACCCGAAACATTACTGGCCGGAAAACCCCCTCACGGCCCAGCCGACGACCAGGGTACGCCCCGAGCCGCACACGTAAGGCCGGGCATCGGGGACCGGCTCTCAGCGCTTTCTGGCCGGCGACTTCTTTTTTCCCGCGGGCCTGCTGCGGGAGGATGCGCGCTTCGCCGCGGTCTTCTTCCTGGCAGCGGGCCTTTTCCTGGCAACCGGCCGCCTCTTTGCGGCGCTCCTCTTCCGTGCCGCGGGTTTTTTCTTCGCTGTTGCTTTCTTTTTCGCCGCGGGCCTTTTCTTCGCCGCCGCTTTCTTCTTTGCAGCAGGCTTCTTCTTCGCAGGCGCGGCCTTCATCGCCTTTTTCGCCACAACTTTCACGACCTTCTTCGGGGCAGGCGCCTCGGGAGCGGCCGGCACGGTCTCCCTCACGACCGTGGGAATTGCGGACGTCGCGGCAGGAGCGGCCGGTGGCTCAGAGGCGGGGGAGGCCCATGGCTTCTCCGCGGCAGGCGCGGCCGCGGGCGTTTCGCCCGTGGCGAGGTGTTCATACGAACCGGAGATCTTGGTGACCTCCGGGTTCGCCAGCGGATGCAATCGGCCGAAGAGAGCATCGTGCTTGATGTACCCGAGGTTGCGGGCGATCCTCAGAGCTTCGGTGTCCACTTCCAGCTCGGTTGCGGCCATGATGTTTTCCCTGACGACGAACTCGGAGGCGAACGCGCACCCGGGTTCCCGGCATCTGACCTTGAAAACCCCTTCCTTCAGCCTGAATGACATGACATTCCTCCTGTCTCTCGGCGGTATTCATTCAATTATATGCATTCAGCGCATATAATTCACGCAACATTTGCGGCCACTCCTGGTGGCATTTGCGGCCACTCCAGCCACAGTACTCTGTGGCGAGGTGGCATTTGCGGCCACTCCAGCCACAGTACTCTGTGGCGAGGTGGCCGGGCCGCACAGCCGCCCGCTCACGCGCGGGGGAGAAGGAGCCCCCTTTCTCCCATTTGGTCGACGAACCTGACGCCCGCCCCCCTGCCGCCGAGGAGCATCCCGAAATGCATGGGTATGCACAGAGCCGCGCCCATCGTGCCTGCCGCCTCGACAGCGGCGTGACCCCCCATGGAGAAAATCCCCCCGATGGGAAGCAGGGCGATGTCGGGACGCAGGTCTTTCATCTCCGGGATGAGATCGGTATCCCCCGCGTGATAGACTCGCAGCCCCTCGACATCGATCAGGTAGCCCAGCCAGCCGCGTGACCGCGGATGGAATCGCGCCGAGAGGTTGTAGGCGGCGACTCCCGTGACGGTACATTCTCCGAATGACCGGGATTCGCCGGCAGCCAGTGCCGCCTTGTCCGGCTCCCCGCACGAGCGGGGAAGGACGATCGTCGCGCCTTCTTTCCGCAGGTCTTCGACCGACTTCCTGTCGTAGTGATCCCGGTGGGGATGCGTGATCAGGATGAGGTCCGCCGGTCCTGCGCGTCGCGGCACCCGGAATGGATCAATGAACACTGCCTGTCCTGCCTCGGTCCGCAGCGCGAATGCGGACTGCCCGAACCAGCGCAGGTGACTCAGGGCCCAGGCTTTCAGCGACTCTCTGGATTTGTCTACGGCCATTTCCCTGCTGATATTCACTCCGTGGGTTCCCGAAGTCAATTACCCGCCGGCACCGCTGCGAGAGGCTTGGCCGAACCATCCCTGCCCTGCTTACGGCTCGCCTCCGTACATCCCTGTGCTCGCTCGCCCTCGACACCCCTATCTACGCATATTTATGCACGGGGTGTATTGACCCTCACTCCCGTGCCGTGAGATAACTTCGGCACTGTAAGGGGTACGACAATGGCAATGGCCACTGATTCCATAGATCCTCGCATCCGGATGCAGCGCGAAGGGCTGTACGATCCTTTCTTCGAGCACGCCAGCTGCGGGGTAGGGTTCGTCGTGAACGTCGACGGCAGGCGAACGCACCAGATCGTGCGCAACGGCATTACGATCCTGAAGAACCTCGTGCACCGGGGCGCGGTCGGGGGCGATTCCCGAACGGGTGATGGTGCCGGCATGCTCGTGCAGGTACCCCATCGGTTCTTCGCGCGAAAGGCAGATGGTATCGGGTTCAGCCTTCCGGGCGAAGGTCTCTACGGTGTGGCAATGCTGTTCATGCCGCGCGACGATGAAAAGCGATCGCGCGCGCGCGAGCTCGTCGAAGACGCGGTCGCCGCCGGCGGGGGCGTCTTCCTCGGCTGGCGCGAAGTCCCCGTCAACCCGGAGCTCCTCGGCGAGCTCGCCCTCGCCTCCATGCCGCATATCACCCAGGCCTTCGTGTCATTCGGGGAGCTGTCGGGAGAAGCGCTGGAGCGGAAACTGTATGTCACCAGGAAGGTCTTGGAGTCCATGGCCGTCACCGATGGCCTGTCCATGGAGGAGCTGTACGTCAACTCGTTCTCCTCCCGCACGATCGTGTACAAGGGGATGTTCGTTGCCCCCCAGTTCGAGAGCTTCTACCCCGACCTGAGGGACCCCGAGTTCGAGAGCGCGCTGGCGGTCATCCACCAGCGCTACAGCACCAATACGTTCCCCTCGTGGCCCCTGGCGCAGCCCTTCCGCTACATCGCGCACAACGGCGAGATCAACACCCTTCGCGGCAACATCAACAAGATGAATGCGCGGGAGCTCACCATGTCCTCGCCCCTTTTTGGCGATGACATCAGGAAGCTCAGCCCCGTCATCCAGGCGGGCCAGAGTGACTCGGGCATCTTCGACAACGTGCTGGAGCTCCTGGTCGCGGGCGGCAGGTCCCTGGAGCACGCACTCATGATGATGGTGCCCGAGGCCTTCGGCCAGCGCTACCACATGAGTGAGGACAAGCGCGCCTTCTATGAATACCACGCGGCCATCATGGAGCCCTGGGACGGCCCCGCGGCCATTTCGTTCAGCGACGGCATCACCGTCGGTTCGATCCTGGACAGGAACGGGCTGCGCCCCGCGCGGTGGGTCGTGACCCGCAGCGGGCTGGTCGTCCTTGCCTCGGAGGTCGGGGTGCTGGACATCCCACCCGAAGATGTTCTGCAGAAGGGCCGCCTGGCACCGGGCAAGATGTTCCTCGTGGACACGGCGCAGAAGCGGATCATCTACGACAACGAGGTGAAGGCGGCCGTGTCGCGGCGCAAGCCCTACCGGCGCTGGCTGGAGGCCAACCGCATCGAGCTCAAGGGGCTTTTCCAGGTTTCCGGCCCGGTCCGCGCCGATCGCGCGGCCCTGCTGGAGAAGCAGTGGGTGTTCGGCTACACCATGGAAGACATCGACATGGTCATCACCCCCATGGTGGAGAACTCGCAGGAGCCAATAAGCTCCATGGGAAATGACCAGAGCCTCGCCGTGCTCTCCGACCGGCCCCAGATCCTGTACAACTATTTCAAGCAGCTTTTCGCGCAGGTGACAAATCCGCCCATCGATCCCTACAGGGAAAACCTGGTCATGTCACTGATGAGCTATGTCGGCCGGGAGAAGAACCTGCTGGAGGAAACTCCCGAGCACGTGCGGCAGGTGAAGCTCCCTCACCCCATTCTCTCCAACGACGACATCGCGAAGCTGCGGACACTGGATGTCGGCGGCTACCGCTCCTGCGTGATCCCGATGACCTTTCCCGCCACGGAAGGGGAGAAGGGACTGGAGAAGTCCCTGGACGCCCTCTGCACGGAAGCAGAGGCACGGGTCGACGCGGGGTACACGATGCTCATCATCACCGACCGTGACGTGAACGCGAAGCTGGCTCCGATCCCTGCGCTGCTGGCCACCTCGGCTCTCCACCATCATCTCACGCGTGTGAAGAAGCGCCACCTCACGGCCCTGGTCATCGAGACAGCGGAAGCGCGCGAGGTGATGCATTTTGCGACGCTGATGGGTTTCGGCGCGAGCGCCATCAACCCTTACCTGGCCATCGAAACGGTCGCCGACCTGAAGGCGCGCGGCAGGCTCCCCGCCTCCCTGAACCTCGAGACGGCGATCGAGCACTACATCACCTCGCTGAAGAAGGGCCTGCTGAAGGTCATGTCGAAGATGGGGGTCTCGACGATCCGCAGCTACAAGAGCGCCCAGATCTTCGAGGCGGTGGGGCTGGCGGAGGATTTCGTGCAGAAGTATTTTCGGGGAACTCCTTCGCGCATCGGGGGAGTCGGGATCGAGGCGATTGCGAAGGAGGTGCTTTCCCGGCACTCCGCCGCGTATTCCCGCACCCCCGAACAGAGGGAGGCCCTGGATTCGGGAGGCGCCATACATTTTCGAAGCTTCTCCGAAGGTCACCGCCTCTCGCCCCAGGCGATCGCCCTTCTCCAGCGTGCCGTGCGGGAGAACGACTACGGCCTGTACCGGCAATACGCCGCATCGATCAACGACGAGACCAGGAGCCTGTGCACCCTTCGCGGCCTTTTCTCTTTCGTGAAGCGGGACCCCGTTTCCCCGGACGAGGTGGAGCCCGTGGAGACGATCGTGAAGCGGTTCGTCACTTCCGCGATGTCGTTCGGCTCCATCAGCAAGGAAGCCCACACGACCCTGGCCATTGCCATGAACCGGCTCGGGGCTGCCAGCAATTCGGGGGAGGGCGGCGAAGACGAGGCGCGCTACGAGCCTCTGCCGAACGGGGACTCGGCCCGCAGCGCCATCAAGCAGGTGGCCTCGGCACGTTTCGGCGTCACCTCGCACTACCTGGTGAACTCCCGCGAGCTGCAGATCAAGATCGCCCAGGGGGCCAAGCCCGGCGAGGGAGGCCAGCTCGCCGGTCTCAAGGTGGACCTTGAAATCGCGAAGGTCCGCCATTCCACCCCGGGGGTCACACTCATCTCCCCGCCGCCTCACCATGACATCTATTCCATCGAGGATCTCGCCCAGCTGATCTTCGACTTGAAAAGTGCGAATCCCGACGCCCGGGTGTCGGTGAAGCTCGTGGCGGAAGTGGGGGTGGGCACGATCGCCGCCGGCGTGGCAAAGGGCAAGGCGGACATGGTCCTGATCGCGGGGTACGACGGGGGAACCGGCAATTCCCCGATCTCGTCGATCAAGCACGCCGGGATCCCGTGGGAGATCGGCGTGGCCGACACCCAGCAGACCTTGGTGATGAACCGGCTTCGTGACAGGATCCGGGTCCAGGCGGACGGCCAGATGCGCACCGGCAGGGACATCGTGATCGCGGCTCTCCTGGGTGCCGAGGAATACGGCTTCGGCACGATCTCCCTGGTCGCCATCGGGTGCATCATGATGCGCAAGTGTCACCTGAACACCTGCCCGGTCGGCGTGGCCACGCAGGACCCTCGGCTGCGCGCCCGGTTCACCGGCAAGCCCGAGCACGTGGTGAACTTCATGAGGTTCGTGGCGCAGGATGCGCGGGAAATCATGGCGTCCCTGGGGTTCCGCACCTTCGACGAGATGGTCGGCCGTGTGGAGGCGTTGGAGACGCGCACCGCCCTCGACCACTGGAAATCGCGCGGGCTGGATTTCTCCCGCGTGCTGGCCCGGCCGGAGGTCCATCCCGGCACGTCGCTCCGATGCACGACGAAGCAGAATCACGACATGAGCCTCTCCCTGGACAAGGAGCTGATCCAGAAATCCCGCCCGGCGCTCGACGCGGGAGAGAAGGTGCGCCTGTTCATGACCATCCGCAACTGCAACCGGACGGTCGGGGCCACTCTCTCCGCGGAGGTCTCGAAGCGCTACGGCGCGCAGGGGCTGCCGGCGGACACGATCAACGTGTCCTTTGCCGGTTCCGCCGGCCAGAGCTTCGGAGGATTTCTCGCCCACGGAATCACCTTCGAGCTGGAGGGAGACGCGAACGACTACTTCGCGAAGGGTCTCTCGGGCGGAAAGATCATTGTCTACCCGCCGCGCGCCTCCACCTTCCGGGCGCGGGACAATATCATCACGGGAAATGTCAATCTCTTCGGTGCCACCGGCGGGGAGGTGTACATCAACGGCATGGCCGGTGAGCGATTCGCCGTGCGGAACTCAGGGGCGGTCGCGGTCGTTGAGGGCCTCGGCGACCATGGCTGCGAGTACATGACCGGCGGCCTCGTGGCCGTGCTCGGCAGGACGGGGGTGAACTTTGCGGCCGGCATGAGCGGCGGCATCGCCTTCGTCCTGGACGAGGACCAGCTCTTCGACACCATGTGCAACCTCGAGATGGTGGACATCGAGCCCGTCACCACCGCCCGGGACCGGCGGACGCTGAAAGAGCTCGTCGAGCGGCACGTGATGTACACGCGCAGCGAGCACGCGACGCGGATCCTCCGCGACTGGGACGAGATGCTCCCGAGATTCGTGAAGGTGATGCCCATCGACTACCGCAAGGCCCTGGAGCGCCTCGCCAAGGACCAGGCCCGGGAGACCGAGGTGGTCGGCCTCACCGAAGAGGTGTACCGCTGATGGGACACCCCTCGGGCTTCATCGACCACCCCCGCGTGTCCTATTCGAATCTCCCGGTCGAAGAACGGGTCAGGACGTGGAAAGAGTTCAACATTCCCGTTTCCGACGCGGAGCTCGCGCGGCAGGGCTCCCGCTGCATGGACTGCGGCATTCCCTTCTGCCATTCCACCGGGTGCCCGGTGTACAACCTGATTCCCGAGTGGAACGATCTGGTATACCGGGGAGACTGGAAGGAAGCACTCACCCGCCTGGAGATGACGAACAATCTCCCCGAGGTCACCGGAAGGATCTGCCCGGCTCCCTGCGAGGCGTCCTGCACGCTGTCCATCAACACCAGCCCCGTCACCATCAAGCAGCTGGAGCTCGCCATCGCGGAGCGGGGCTTCTCCGAGGGATGGATCGTGCCGCGCCCGCCGAGCCGGCTTACCGGTCGCCGCGTCGCGGTGATCGGCAGCGGGCCGGCGGGACTGGCAGCGTCGCAGCAGCTGCGCCGGGCCGGCCACGAGGTGACCGTGTTCGAGCGCTCCCCGAAGGTGGGAGGGCTCCTGCGCTACGGGATTCCCGACTTCAAACTGGAGAAACACGTGCTGGACCGGCGCGTGCGGCAGA
>JBKQPS010000182.1:0-5291 GCA_052144915.1 Spirochaetia bacterium
CCCGGATCAGGGTGCCCGCGAAGGGATTCATCGAGGCGATGCCCGCGCCTCCGCCGGAGGGGTTGGTAGTGGCGCCCAACTTGGCGAGGATGAGGCCACCCGCCTGTCCTATAGCCCCGCCCAGCGCCAGGAGGGCGCCTCGCAGGCGGCGCGAAGACCGAAAGCCCGCAGCCCCTCGGACCCCCTCCTCATCCGCCTTTTTGGATAGCACAACAATCGTGATCCCCAAAAGCGTGAGAGCCATGCCGCCCAGACCCAGGAGGCTCAGCCTTTCGCCGAAGGCGGCCAGGCCCAGAAGGGCAGTGAATATCGGAGCGGTGGCGTACACGAGCATGGAGAGTCTCGCTCCCATGTCGATAAAAGCTTGAAAGAGGAGGAGGTCGCCGATCACGAAGCCGACGAGACCGGAGGCTCCGAGCCATGCCCAGGAGGTGATGGCTGCCTCAAAGGGGAAAAAGCGACCGCGGACGACGAGGCCGTAGATCCCAAGAAACAGGCAACCCAAGGCCAGGCGCAGGAGATTGAGGACCATGGCCCCGATTCTCTTGCCCGCGTACTCGAAGGCGATGCCGCTGACAGTCCAGGCCAAGGCGGTTCCGAGGGCGGCGAGGGCTCCGACGTTGAGCGGCATTGGTCCTCCTAGAAAATCAAGTTCGTTCCGATCACCACATTTATCCGATAAAGGAGGGCAAAAAGTATATGGCAAGCCCTCAGCTCGTTTGCTGTAGGCCCGTCACGCGCATTTCCCGGGGCACTTCCGGCCTCGGAAAGCAGTTACGGATACAACTTTTTTGGCCCTTTTTCGGGAGCTTTCGAGGGCTCTCGGAAGCCCTTCTCATCAAGACAAACCCTTCAATTGGCGCCGGCACCGCCGCCGTGGTATTTTTATTCATGACCTATACGCCGAACAACGACCGATATTCCTCGATGAAGTACTCCCGGTGCGGCCGCAGCGGCCTGAAGCTTCCCATTGTGTCCCTTGGTCTCTGGCACAATTTCGGCGGCGATTCGAAGCCGGAGAACGCCCGCGCGATGATCCATCGGGCCTTCGATCTCGGCATCACGCATTTCGACCTGGCCAACAACTACGGGCCGCCGCCCGGGTCCGCGGAGGAGTGCTTCGGCGCCATCCTCCGCAGCGACCTCGGGGCCTGGCGCGACGAGCTCGTCGTTTCCACCAAGGCCGGATACCTTATGTGGCCGGGTCCCTATGGGGAGTGGGGATCGAAGAAATACCTCGTTGCCAGCCTGGAGCAGAGCCTCCGCCGAATGAGGCTGGACTACGTGGACATTTTCTACTCACACCGGCCCGACCCCGAGACGCCCCTGGAAGAAACGATGGCAGCCCTCGACCTGGTCGTCCGCCAGGGCAAGGCGCTGTACGCCGGGATCTCCAACTACAAGCCGCCCGAAGCGCGGAAGGCAATCGAGATCCTCCGCTCCCTCGGCACGCCCTGTCTCATCCACCAGCCGTCCTATTCCATGTTCAACCGCTGGGTGGAGGGAGGGCTTCTCGAGCTGCTCGAATCCGAGGGGGTCGGATGCATCGCCTTTTCGCCGCTGGCCCGCGGCCTCCTGACGGACCGCTACCTCGCGGGCATCCCGGCGGATTCCCGCGCGGCCGGGCCCAGCGTGGCGTTGAAGCCGGAAGAGATCACTGAGGCCGTGCGGGGCAGGCTGCGCCGGCTCAACGAGATCGCCTCCGCCCGCGGGCAGAGCCTCGCGCAGATGGCCCTCGCGTGGGTGCTCCGCTCCGGCCGAGTCACCTCGGTTCTCCTCGGGGCCAGCAAGCCGTCGCAGATCGACGACTCCGTCGGCGTCCTTGCCAGCCCGGCGTTCACGCCGGAGGAGCTCGAGAAAATCGACGCGGTCCTAGGCTAGCACCCGCACGGGCTTCCGTCTCCTGTCGGAGGTGAAGCTCGCGTCGAGACAGGCCTGGATCGAGGTTCCGTGCGCGAAATCCGATTCGTCACTCGCGCCGCGGCGCACGGCGGCGACGAATCGTTCGTACTGGCTGGGCGTTTTCGGCGCCTTCACGTCTTCCCATGATGGCATGCTCCTCCCCCGCTTCGCCTTCGCCCGCCCGTAGACCTCGGTCGACCGGTCGAGGTCCACGTCAACCGCGCCCTCGTCGCCGTAGACCTTGATCTTCAGGCTGTCCAAGTGCCCCGTGGCCCACCGCGTGGCGTGCACGGTGCCGATTCCTCCCCCGGCGAGCTTCACCGTGGAGACGAAGCTGTCGTTCGCGTCCAGGACGTACGCCCCGAGCCGGTTGCCGTCCACTCCCTTGTCGAACGTGGCCAGCCGGCAGGAGATCTCGGAGATGTCCCCGCAGAGAAAGGCGGTGAGGTCGTAGATGTGACACCCGATGTCGCCCAGCGCCCCGGCGCTGCCGTGCCTCCGGGAGAGCCGCCACGCGAGGGAGTCGGTGGTCTTCCAGTCCCCCCAGGTGTCCTGCACGAGCCAGCTCTGGAGGTAGCTCGCCTCGACGTGCAGCACCCGGCCGATACCCCCGGCGCGGATGAACGAGGAGGCGGCCTGGGCGCAGCGCGCGGTGCGGTGAGAGAAGTTCACGTGCGTGACGACTCCGCGGGCCCGGGCCGCGTCGCGCATCCGGCGGGCATCCGCCAGGGACGTGGCGAGGGGCTTCTCGCAGAGCACTGCCAGCCCGCGGGCAATCGCCGCGAGGGAGACAGGCGCGTGCGCCGAGTCCACCGTGACCACGGATACGGCATCGAGTGTCTCCGCGGCGAGCATCTCGCCGGGGTCGGTGTACCACGTCGGGATTTTCCACCGGGCGGCGAAATCCCGCGCCTTTGCCGGCTCGATGTCGCAGCACGCGGCGAGCCGCACCCCCCTCATCAAGGAGAAGCTCTTCGCGTGGGTGTTCGCCATGCTGCCGGTTCCGATGATGGCCAGGCGGATCATGGCGGACACTGTACGCCGATCGGCTCCGCCGGTCCAGAACGCCGTCCGCCCGCGCCGCGCGTCAGTAGGAATACTTCTTGGAGATCGCGGTGAGAAGTTCGTCCATTTTCAGGAAGATGCTCACCAGCTCCGGATCGAACTTCTTGCCCGCCTGGTAGCGGATGTAGTGCAGGGCGTGCTCCTGCTTCCAGCCGTTCTTGTAGGCGCGCTGCGAGACCAGCGCATCGTAAACATCGGCGATCGCCACGACCCGGGCCGAGAGGGGGATCTCGGTGCCCTGCTTTCCCGGTCCCATGTAGATCTTCTCCGCGTACAGGTCCTCGATCCGCCCGGGGTAGCCGCTGCCGTCCCAGTTCTCGTGGTGGTTGAGGGCCACCTCGGAGGCCATGTAGTCCCAGAAAGAGGTGGTGCGCCGGAACAGCCGCGCCCCGCGGACCGTGTGCTCTTTCATCAGGATCTTCTCGTCGTAGCTGAGCTGCCCTGGCTTCTTGAGGATGATGTCGCTCACCGCGACCTTGCCCACGTCGTGGAGGATCGCGGCGGTGCGCAGCACGTCGCGCACGTTGCGGATCTCGCGGGCGGACACGTTGCGCGTCGCCGCCCACTTCTCGTACAGTTCCACGGAGTACGCGCCCACCCGCTTGGCGTGCTGGCTGGTCTCGTAGGGATCACGAAGCTCGGCCAGCTCCACCAGGCGGAGGACCATTTCCCGCGACATCCGCGCCTTCTCGATGGCGTCCGCGGCGTGCTGGGCGAATTGGGAGATGAACAACTTGTCGTCATTGGAGAAGGCGACGACCTCTCCGGACTCGCTCTTCGCATTGATGAGCTGCAGCACCCCGACGATCTCGTTCTCCCGCGTCTTCAGCGGCACTCCGAGGATGGAGCGGGTGCGGTAGTTCGTCTTCTGGTCGAAGGCGGGGTTGAAGGCGAAGGACACGTCGCTCTGGATGTGGTAGACGTCGTCGATGAGGATGGGCTCTCCGCTCTTCGCGACGTAGCCGGCGAGCGAGGCCTTGTCGATGGGAAGCGCCGAACCGCTAGGAATGTACTTGTCCTTCGTCTCACCGTGGAAAAGAGTCTCGTTCTGCACGAAGCTGAAGTAGAGAAAGCCGCGGGCGGCCAGGTAGATGGTGCCCGCGTCCGCCATGAGGAACCGCCGCGCCTCCGTGAGGATGTTTTCCAGGAGGGAATCCAGGTCCTTGATCGAGAAGAGTGATTCGATCGTCCGGAACAGCTTCTGGGTGTCGCGCTTCATAGGAGAGCGTTCACCCCTCCTGCGAACGCACTGACAAGTATAGTCGGAATGCCGGCAGCGCTCAAGCCGAGTCCGGCGGGACGATGAGCGCGCGCAGATCCTGGATGCACGAGCAGTAGGCCGTGGCGTGCGCCCTCATGTAGTCCTCGATTTCGGCCACGCGGTGGCTCCAGCCCGCGGCGGCGAAATCGACACCCGCCGCGCGGGCCATCAGCACTCCGGGCTTCAGGTCGTCCACGACCAGGGCCTCCGCGGCCGCACATCCGAAGTGCCGCAGGGCTTCCTGTACCGGCCACGGGCTGGGCTTGCGTTTCGCCGCATCCTGCTCCCACCCGAAGATGAGATCGGGAACGAACGGCGGGTTCGAGGCTGCCCGGTAGTGCCCCTCGATCACGCCGGCCTCGGAGTGGGAAATCACCGCGACCAGGCCGCCATGTCGCCGGTACTCCGCGAGCAGGGCGACGAACCCGGGAAAGAAGGGAGGGACATGGCTGCCCGTCCAGCGTCGCCAGATCTCCAGCTCCCGCACGAGCTCCGTGCTCGTCATCGCGAGGTCTCCCTCGAGATAATCCATGATCCCGTGGAAGTTGCGCAGGAGCCACTGCTCCCTGGTGGGCGGCGCGCGGCCGGGACGCAGCTCCCGGAGCGCCTCCAGGTGTGCCGGATAGTGGACCGCCGTGGTGCTGTCCACCGCCGTATCGTCGTGATCGATCAGGATGCAACGGTAGCGCAATCCCATGACGGGAGTCACTGTACGGACGCGAATGGACAGCGTCAACGCGCATCATGTATACTCGGCGCCATGAGCATGGGAAAGGCCCCACGCCTCCTTCGCCTCACCGCCGCACTGGTGTTCGCCCTTGCGTTGTCCTCCTGCACGAGCCTCGCCGTGCACACGGTGGCGGGTTTCCTCAGCGGCAGCGGGCAGAGCACCGTCTTCACCGGCGACGATGATCCCGAGCTCGTGGGGGCCGCGCTGCCCTTCGCGCTGAAGACTTACGAGTCCCTGCTGGAATCTGACCCGCATGATGCGCCCCTTGCCCTCGCGACGGGCCGGGCTTTCGCGAGCTACGCTTTTCTGTTCGTCCAGGCCCCCTCCGACCTG
>JBKQPS010000183.1:0-5458 GCA_052144915.1 Spirochaetia bacterium
ACCAGGGCAGCCTCGTCGCCCTCGGAACGCCCGGGGAGCTGAAGGCAGGAATCGGTGAGCGGGGAGCCACGCTCGAGGACGTTTTCATCCACTACACCGGGAGCAATCTCGAAACAGGAGGGTCATACCGTGAAACCAGAAGGACACGCCGGTCTGCTCGCCGCCTCGGCTGAGCACCTGCCGCTGCGCGCGGACCCGCTCTCGTTCCTCGTGCGCTACGTCGGGAGGACTCTCACCATCGCGGGGATGGAGGCGCGGAAGCTGCTCCACGACCCGACGGAGCTGCTGACGCGCGCCGTGCAGCCGGCGCTGTGGCTCCTGGTCTTCGGCCAGGTCTTCACCCGGGTGCGCGCCATCCCCACGGGAAGCATGCGCTACGTCGATTTCATGGCTCCGGGAATCCTCTCCCAGAGCGTGCTCTTCATCGCCATCTTCTATGGCATCTCGATCATCTGGGAACGGGACCTGGGAATCCTGCACAAGTTCCTGGTGAGCCCCACGCCGAGATCCGCCCTGGTCCTCGGCAAGGCACTTTCCGCGGGCCTGCGGGGACTCACGCAGGGAGTCATCGTCTACCTCCTGGCCGTGCTGCTGGGCGTGAGCATGGATTGGAACCCCCTGGCCCTCCTTGGGGTGCTGGTCGCGGTGATGCTCGGTGCGGCGTTCTTTTCGACCTTTTCCCTCGTCATCGCCTGCCTGGTCAAGACGCGCGAGCGCTTCATGGGGATCGGCCAGATCATGACCATGCCCCTGTTTTTCGCGAGCAACGCGATCTACCCGATCTCCATCATGCCGCGGTGGCTGCAGGTGATTTCCCACGCGAACCCGCTCACCTACATGGTCGATGCGCTGCGCTCCCTCATGCTCTCCGGCGGGGTGAGCGCGTACGGCATCGGTACGGACATGGGAATCCTGGCTCTTGCCACGGCGCTTCTCGTGGCGCTCGGATCGTGGCTGTACCCGACGATCGCGACGTAACCCCGGAGCGGCGCCTCAGAGCAGAAGGCTCTCCAGCTGGTCGATGTAGCCGCCCATCACGCTGAAGGCTTCCTCAACGGGCTCGGGCCGCGCGAGGTCGACCCCCGCGATGCGCAGGGCGTCGATCGGGTAATCCGACGAGCCGGACGAGAGGAAACGGAGATACTTGTCCACCGCCCTTTCCTCCCCCTGGAGAATGCGCTTCGCGATGGCCTGCGCTCCCGCGATACCCGTCTCATACTGGAAGGCGTAGTAGTCTTCGAACAGGTGCGGGAAGGCCCCCCAGAGCACGCCTTCGCGGTCCCGGTCCACCTTGACTGCCGGGCCGTAGCCTTCCCGCAGCAGCTCGGTCATCACGTCTGTCATCGTCTCCGCGGTGAGCGCCTCCCCGCGCTCCACCCGCTGGTGGGTCTCCAGCTCGAAGCGCGCGAGGGTCGGCATGAGAAAGAGGTAGCGGAAAAAGTTCGCCATGGCCTCTTCGAGGACCGCGATCTTCAAATCTCTCTTCGCGTTTGGCCGCAGCAGGAAGGCGCGCACGAGCGCCTGGTGGACATTCGAGGCGACCTCGGCGATGAACGTGGAGTAGGGCGCATACACGAAGGGCTGGCACTTCCAGGTGAGAAGCGAATGCATGGAGTGACCCAGCTCGTGGGCAAGGACGCTCAGGCTCGTGACGTCTCCCGTGAAGCTCGTCAGGATATAGGGCAGGGTGCCGAAGGCCCCCCAGGAGAAGGCGCCTTCCCGCTTTCCCTTGCTGGGAAGCACGTCCACCCAGCGCTCTTTCAGGCAGCCCGCGCGCACCGTGGCCACGTAGTCCTTGCCCATCGGCGCCAGTCCCCGGCAGATGATGTGGACCGCCTGCTCGTAGGAGACTGTGTCCCGGCTCTTCGCCAGGGGCGCCCACATGTCGGAATGCCGCAGGGTGCCCACGCGCAGCGCGCGGCGGCGTATCTCGAAGTACCGCTGCCACAGCGGAAGCCGGGAGCGGAAAACGTCGATCGCATTGTGAAACACCTGCACGGGCACGTTGTCCGGGAAGAGCGCCGCCTCCAGGGTCGAGTCGAACCTCCGCGCCCGTGCCTTGAACACGCACTGCTTGATGGAGCCGGTGAGAACCGCGGCCAAGGTGTTGCGGTATTCCACGTGCATCCCGGTGTAGATCCTCCACGCGCTGCTCCGCGCGCGCCGGTCCCGCTCCTCGAGGATGGCCGGCAGGCTGCCCTGGGACACCGGGACCCGTGTTCCCCGGGAGCCGCGCGCGGGGGGGAAGCGCATGTCCGCGTTGGTGAGCATGCTGTGGGTGTTGGAAGGTCCCGAGAACGGATCGGAGAGCATCCCCATGAGCTCCTCGACCTCGGAGGAACGCACGTGTGCCTGCTTGCGGAAGAGGTTGTGAAAGTAGTGCCGGTACTTCGCCAGGCGCGGCTCCTCCGCCGCCCATCTTCCCAGGGTCTCACGGCCGATGCCGATCAGCTCGGGATCGACGAAGGAGACGGAGCCGCTCACTCGGCCAAAGGCGCCCTGCGCGCGGTCGTTCATCGCCGCCGCTTTCTGGTCGGCGGTGTCGACGCTGTACGAGAAGCCGGCGTAGACCAGAGCGCGGTACATGCGCGCGGCGAGGTCTTCGACGAAGGAAAGCCCGTCGGCGAGTGCCGCGGGTGACTCGCCCAGCCTTCCCTTCAGCGCCGCCACTTCCGGGATTGCCGCGAGGATCGCCGCGAGCTCGGTTTCCCACGCTTTCGGCGACGCAAAGAGGCGCTCCGCGTTCCAGCGGTACTTTTTCGGTATGGCGCTGCGGGGAGGCATGACTTTTGCCATCGCGTTTCCCGCCGCAGGGTATCCCGCCTGCAAAGACGCGGTCAAGGAGAATCGCGCCGGCAGCATCCTTTTACAAAAACAGAATACTGCTTTTACAAGACCACGTGCGGGGGGCGCCCCACGCTCTCGGGACGGAGGCGAAACTCGCATGCTTGACCCCAAGACAATGAAGGACTGGCAGATCGCCGAGGCGGCGGAGGCCGGCATGAAGCCGGTGACGCAGCTCGCAAAGGAGCTGGGCCTGGAGGACCGGGAGCTGCTCCCCTACGGCCACTACGTCGCCAAGCTGGACTACATGAGCATTCTCAACAGGCTGAAGTCCCGTCCTGACGGCAAGTATGTCGAGGTCACCGCCATCACCCCGACGCCGCTGGGTGAAGGCAAGTCCACCACAACCATGGGACTCGTCGAGGGTCTCGGCAAGATCGGCAAGAGAGTGATCGGGGCGATCCGGCAGCCCTCCGGTGGTCCCACTTTCAACATCAAGGGCTCCGCGGCGGGCGGAGGGCTTGCACAGTGCATCCCGCTCACCGACTTCTCCCTCGGGCTCACCGGTGACATCGATGCGATCACCAACGCCCACAACCTGTCCATGGTGGCGCTGACCGCCCGGCTGCAGCACGAGTTCAACTACGGGGACGCGGGTCTCGCGAAGCGCGGCCTGACCCGGCTGGACATCGACCCGCGCAATGTCTCCCAGGGCTGGTGCATCGACTTCTCCGCGCAGGCGCTGCGGGAGATCATCATCGGGCTGGGTTCCGACATGGACGGTTTCATGATGAAAAGCGGGTTCCAGATCACCGTCTCCTCGGAGATCATGGCAATACTGGCCGTGGCCTCGGACTTGAAGGACATGCGCGAGCGCATGGGTCGCATCGTCGTGGCGCACAGCAAGGCGGGAAAGCCGGTGACGACGCATGACCTGGGCTGCGACGGGGCGATGACGGCGATCATGGCCAAGGCCATCAACCCCAACCTCCTGCAGACCATCGAGGGGCAGCCCGTGCTCGTGCACGCGGGGCCATTCGCGAATATCGCCATCGGGCAGTCATCGATCATCGCCGACCGGGTGGCGCTGAAGCTCGCCGACTACCACGTCACCGAGAGCGGCTTCGGCGCGGATATCGGCTTCGAGAAGTTCTGGAACCTGAAGTGCCGTTTCAGCGGCCTGACCCCGCACTGCTCGGTCCTGGTGTGCACGGTGCGCGCGCTGAAGATGCACGGCGGCGGTCCGAGGGTGGTGCCGGGCAAGGCGCTGGACAAGACCTACGCGGAGAAGAATGTGTCCCTCGTGGAGAAGGGCGTGGAGAACCTTGTCGCGCACATCGAGACGATCAAGCTCTCGGGCATCGAGCCCGTGGTCTGCATCAACCACTTCTTCACGGACGCCGACGAGGAGATCGCTGCCGTGCGGAAGGCGGCGGAAAAGGCCGGCGCGCGGGTCGCGGTTTCCCGGCACTGGGAAAAAGGCGGCGAGGGGGCCCGCGAGCTCGCCGAAACAGTCGTGGACGCGTGCAACCAGAAGTCGAAGTTCAAGTTCCTCTACGAGCTGTCCACGCCGCTGTCCGAACGGATCCGGCTGATCGCCACGAAGGTATACGGGGCCGAGGGGGTCTCCTACACCCCGGCCGCGCAGGAGAAGATGAAGGCAATAGAGGCGGACGCGGAGCTCTCGAAGCTGGGCACCTGCATGGTGAAGACCCAGTTGTCCCTTTCCCACGACCCGACAATCAAGGGCCGTCCGAAGGGCTGGACGCTCCCTATCCGGGACATCCTCCAGTACCGCGGCGCGGGATTCATCGTTCCCGTGGCGGGAGACATCAAGCTGATGCCGGGGACCGCATCGGAGCCGGCGTTCCGCAACATCGACGTGGACGTGAGCACGGGCAGGGTGAAGGGGTTGTTCTAGCCGGAAACTACCGCTGCGATGTGGAGGATGTCTCCTAGGCTTCCTTCAGCGACTGCATGAGCTGCTCCAGCTCCGGCAGCGTCAATCCGCAGAAGGTCTTGCCCGTCGCGGTGCTGATCCAGGAGCCGTCGGCAATCGCGTAGACCTCGTCGACGTAGGCAGCGAAGAAGTCCCACGTCATCGTGTAGTACTCGCCCCAGGAAATGACGCGTGCCCCCTGGTCGTTGTAGCCGGCGAGCACGACCGCGTGCCCCCCCACGGTCTGTGAACCGGGAACGACGTTCCAGACGGCCGGCGGCGGCGCGTTTGCCGGCATGATGTTCGCGGGCACGGTGAACCCGATGTAGGCGACTCCGCACTCGTAGATGGCCTGTCTGACATCGGATGCGTTTCGCGGATCGACCTCGACGAAGGCCGAAATCCGGTGCCTGTCCTGTCCGTTCGCCCCGAAGGGAGCCCCGGTGTTGAGCAGGAACGCAAGAACGTGCTGTTCATTGCCGCCCGGGCCTTCACCGCCTTTCCGGGGGTTGTAGCCGCAGGCCTGGATGTACAGGTCCTCCACGTCGACGTCGGGCTCGGTGTCCATCTTCCGAGCGGCGTTGAAGCTCCAGACCTGCATGGCGTGATAGAACGCCGCGCAGGTGCAGTCACCGAGCGTGTCATTCATCATCATTCCCAGCTGCGTGGGCATTCCACTGGTGTAGTCGACTTGCGGCGGCAGAGCCGCCGCGGCCCTGCCCGCAAGCAGCGAGC
>JBKQPS010000184.1:0-6041 GCA_052144915.1 Spirochaetia bacterium
AAGGAGGCACCCTTTCGATGACGGGCGCCCCCTCGATACACACCCTTATCGGCTTTCCTCTTGTGACAATCTGATGGCGAGCATGTGCCGTCGGCCCGTCACCCGCCACAACCCCAAACGGCGGTTCGCCGAGAGCCGAAGCGAGCGGGAACGACGTTCGCGTCGGAGTGACGCTTCGGGCTTCCCTCGCCCCCCTTGGGAACTTGAGTCCGGCCTTCAAAGGCTCTACACTGCCCACGCACGAGTAAGGAGATCCGTATGCCCAGTACCGTCTATTTTGGCTCTCCGCGCCAGGCACGTCTGGACGCAAAGGAAACCCTGCCGGCAAAGCTCGACCTGATTCTCGAACGGCTCACGCTGCGCGAAAGAGTCAAGGACGAGACCGTCGTGATCAAGATGCACACGGGAACGAACGTCGGGTATTCGACCGTGCACCCGGTCTTCGTCCGAAAGGTGGTGCAGGCGATCAAGGAAGGCGGAGGCAAACCCTACATTGCCGACGTGACCTGGGACGCGAAAGGCGCCGAAGAGCGCGGGTATTCGTCGGAAACGCTGGGCTGCCCCGTGTATGCCGCTGCCGGGCCGGATGACAGGTACTTCTACGCGCACGAGCGCCCCTTCAAGAACATCAAGGAGTGGAAGGTTGCAGGATTGATCCAGGACGCCACGTTCCTCGTCAACTTGGCCCACTTCAAGGGGCATCCGAGCTGCGGGTACGGCGGAGTGTTCAAGAACCTCGCCCTGGGCTGCATGGTGGGATCCACGCGCAGCGCCATGCACGACACGATGCAATTCGATCGATACTGGTTCGCCGACAAGTGCCCCGACGGGAACGCGCGCAAATGTATCGTCGCTTCCTGCCCGCATTCGGCGCTCGTCGAGGACAAGACAGACCCGAAGGAGCTCCACCTGCATCCCGAGCAGTGCAACCAGTGCGGGAGATGCCTCAAGGCCGCACCACCGGGCAGCTTGAAGATCGACGCGGTAAACTTCCACGCTTTCCAGGAGGCGCTTGCCATCAGCACGAGCCTTTCCCTCGGGACCTTCGCGAAGGACAAGGCCGTCCACCTCATCCTGGCGAACCAGATCACTCCCGTGTGCGACTGCTTCGGGTTCACCGGCATGGCCATTCTGCCGGATGCCGGGATTTTCGGGTCGGACGACATCGTGGCCGTCGAGCAGGCCGTGCTGGACGCGACCAGCACGCTGAAGCTCATCGAGGAGAACGTTCCGACCTCGATGGAAGTGCATTCCCGGGAAGGTCACCCGCTGCGCTGGCTGCACGGCCCGCTCAAGGACCCGTACCTGGTCGTGCGCTACGGGGAAAAGCTGGGGCTGGGCACATCTAACTATGAGCTTGTCGACGTGCTTCCCGTGGAGAAGATCGAGCGGGCGCCGATCAGCTATATTTCGGCGCGTTAAGAGACGGTACTGCGACCTGGCGCGCAGCGTACGGACCCGCTCACGCCGAACGCAATGGCAAGTGACGGCTCGGCGTACGTCGTCTGCAACCCAAGTCGCCAGGTGCAAAGTACGTTGCAGGGGCGAAAATGCCGCATCGCACCTCGAAAGAACAATAACTCTTTCTCCTTAAAAGAATAAGCACTCCCTGCCCTGCTTGGCATTCTCTTTGCGTGCTCCAAGTGAGAGTCATCGCGCTGCCTGCGAATGGGGAAGGGGCTGATGGATAGTCCGCTTCGGTGCTCGTGCGATTCCCTTTGCAAATCCTACGGGCACAGGAATGTGCTGAATGGCTGCCACCTGAGCGTGCACGCCGGCGAAATGGTCGGGCTCGTCGGCGAAAACGGGTCAGGCAAGAGCACGCTCGTCCGGTGTCTTCTGGGATTCACTCGCCTGTCCGGAGGCCGGATCTGGGTCCATCCTTCGGTCGGGTATTGTCCTCAGGACAACTACCTCAACAACCGGCTCCTCTTGAGCGAACATCTGCTTCTCCTCAGCGACATCTACCGTCTGCAACACGAGGTTGACCGCAGTTTCGTGCGGATGCTCGTCCGGAAACTACACCTCGATCCCTATCTGCGGATGCGTATCGGGCAACTGAGCAGCGGCACGTACCAGAAGGCGAAGTTCGTCACCTCGGTCCTCCATCATCCGGCAATGGTCATCCTTGATGAACCGTGCGATGGATTCGACTGGGCCATGTACGAGGCGTTTTGGGAGATTGTCACGGCCATGAAAGCCGACGGGAGCGCGGTCCTGATGATCAGCCACCTCCTGTATGACCGCACGCGGTTCGACAGGATCTATGAGCTCCAGGAGGGTCGCTGTGGGCAGGCATAAGAACGGCCTTTTTCTCTTCGCGAGACTGGTCTCTCTTTCCGTCCGCGAGGCGTGGCGAAACAGAATGGGCCTGATCATGTTTTTTACGATCCCCATCCTCTTCCTGGGCGTCGTGCGGATGACTGCGGGAGAAGGCTTTGTCCCGATCAAGCTCTACTACCCTAAAGCGACGCTTCAGGTCATGCTGACAATCCGCTACGCGTGCATCGTCTTTGGGGCCGCGGCGCTGTGCGGTTTCCTGTCCGCCTACTATGCGCTGATTCTTTTCCACCAGAATTTTGAATACTTCCGATTCTGCGTTTTCAACGGCCTTCGCCCGTCCGTGTTCCTGGCCGGGCGGTTTGCCTTTCTTCTTATCCTCATCCTCCTTCTGGCAGCCTCGACGACCTTCCTCACCGGGGCGCTGGTGACAATCTATCACCGCGGAATGGTATTTGCGGGGTTCGTTCTCATCGGGATCGTCTATGGAGCTTGCGGAGGCATTGCAGGGACCATGATCCGCGACATCCTGCCCGCGTTTCTCCTTGTCGCCCTGCTCGCCGACCTCGACGCCGCCTGGCTGCAGAACCCGGCCTACTATTCTTCCGGGCAGAATCTCGAGCTCATCCGCTGGCTCCCGGCGTTCTACCCGTGTCAAATGATCTTTGCCGCCGGCTTTACCGAGGAGCAGAACCCGGCTGCGGTCAGGGGGAGCATCATCTGTGCGGCAGTCTTCTTGTGCATTCTGCTCGTCATCATCACGTTCCGGTTGAGGGGCGTGCGCAGGTCGCATCAGACACAGGACAATCAGCCATCTCCCGGCTCATCGTCAGGAGGAACTCAGCCATGAAACCGTTCCCCGACAGCGTCATCGAGAGGCAGATCAGAGAACAGGTCCGCCGAAAGCAGGACCCGTTCTATATCTACGACACCGCGCGGATCCGCTCCCTGTGCCGCAGATTCACCGCGCTCCCGTATCCCTTGACCTCCGTGCACTTCGCATGCATGGCAAACGAACATCCATCGTTTCTGGCGATCATACGGGAGGAGGGGCTGAACGTGTTTGTCAACTCGCTCCCTCACCTGCGGCAGGTCGTGGCATGCGGCTTCGCCCGCGGGCGGATCGCTTTTTCCGCGTCGGCGATGGACGAAGGGGCGATGCACGAAGTCCGCGATGTCGGCGCACTCGTCAATCTCGATTCCCTGAGCCAGGTCTCCCTCTGGCAGCGCCTTTTTCCAAAAGCCCCCTTCGGCATCCGGTGCAACATCGGAGAGCTCGTCGAGCCGAAGAACACGCGCGGCGGATACTTCATCGGAAAGGAGAGCCGGCTCGGCATGACCCCTCGGGAAATGCTGAGCCTTTCGGGCAACCGCCGCGTGACAGGCCTCCACGTCTATGTCGGGACGGATATCTGCTCGCTGGAGTATTTCCAGGAGTGCTACGAAGCGCTCGCGAGCTTCGCGGGCGCCTTCTCGGAGCTCGAAAACATTGATTTCGGCGGAGGCTTTGGTCTTGCCGACGCGCACGGCGCCGAGTTTGACTTCGAGGGCTACGGGGCCATGGCGGCCTCCCTCATGGGCCGGGTCTCCGAAAAGGCCGGGCGGCCGATCCGCATGATCCTCGAACCGGGAAGGATCATCGGTGCAAGAGCCGGCTGGTTTGTCTGCAGGGTCACCGACGTCAAAGATCGCGGCGAGCGGCAGCTCGTCGGAGTCAACGCCTCTTCGGTGCAGTTTCCCCGACCGTTGCTCTATCCCGATTCGGCGCGGCATCCGGCGACGCTCCTTCATGTCAGTCCACAGCTGAACGGAAAGACGGACATTCTGAGCTCAGTCTACGGGTGCTCGACCTACTCGAGAGATTTCCTTGCTCGCGACGTGATGCTCCCGCGAGCCAGGATCGGGGACATCGTCGTCCTGGGCGAGGCAGGGTGCTACTGCGCCGCGGCATATCTGCACTTCCTGGGATTCGCGCGGGCAAAGGAGATCTTCTATGATCGCGAGTCAGTTTCAGGACAGGAAAGAGATCAAGACGTTCTTTTCGCTGGCAGAGCAGGTGTATGAAGGGAATCCCTGCGCCAGGTCCACGGAAGAAGCGCTGACTCGGCTCCTGGTGAAAGGGCCGACCGTATTTCATCGGCACGCGACAGTCGCGGCGCACCTTCTGCGGAACGACGGCGACGTGGTCGGGCGATGCGCTCTCATCCACGACAGAAACATGCCGGAGTTCGTCCAGGTGGCTTTCTTCGAAGCTCTTCCGGGTCTGAGCGGCGTCGTGGAAGCCCTTCTCCGCGCCGCACGGGCCCTGCGGACGGGGGCCAGGAAATTGCTCGTCGGACTCAATGGCCACCTCAACTACGGCGCGGGGATCCTGCTCGACCGGTTTGACGAGCCGCCCACCTTCGGCCTTCCCTACAATCCCCCGTACTATCGAGACTACTTCAACGGATTGTTCTGCCGAAAAAGCGTCTCGTTCCGATTCCCGTTGAAGGGCTTCTACGACTGGTGCCGCCGCGTCGCCGGCACGTTCGACGCAGGCGGCCTGACCGTCCGGTTCCTGAACAAGCGACGGCTGCGAAGCGACATCGAGCTGTACACGGACATCGACAACCGTGCCTTTTCGAATACTCAGTACTGGTACTGGTCGAACCGGGACGGGGAGGAAAATTACGAGCTCTTTCATCCGTTCCGGTTTCTGATGAGGGAAGAAGACCTCCTCTTCGCAGAGAAAGATGGAAAACCGGTCGGTTTTCTGCTCTGGTACCCGGATTTCAACGGACTCGTGCAGCCGGGACGCGACATCGGACCCCTCGATCTTCTGCGCTACAGGCTTGCGAGCCCTCTCCGCGCGACCCGCCTGGCAGAAGTCGCGGTGCTGCCGGAATACCGCCGGCTGCCGGTGATGGCGACCCTCCTCCTGAAGTCCCTCCCGACGTTGGAGCGGAGGGGATATGAGACGTGCGAGGGCGGCTTCATCTTCGAGGAAAACCGCGCCTCTGTCGTCATGGCGCAGCGCTATTTCGTGCGGGATGCCGGACACCCCCTGGAGCCATATCGCCACTACGGCATGTTCGAGGCGGACCTGTGAGCAAGAGACTGGACAGGGTTGAACGGGCAGACGAGATCCCGACGCAATGGGATGCGCTGGCGGCCGACTACTACCAGAAGCGCACATTCCTCTGTCATTGCCACACCTACAATCCATGCCGGCAGCGCTACTACCTTCTCTCGGAGAACGGCAATCTCCTCGTCGGGACCGTCGTCTATACCCTTCGCCTCGACCTGTTCACCTACCTTGAAATCAGGAGCCCCACGACGATGCAGATTATCGGCATTCCCGCATCCGTATCGTCCGCCGGTTTGGTCGGGGACCCGCGCCTTCACGGCGAACTCCTGGCGAGGATCCTCCCGCACGAGCCGGGCCTTGTTGTCTGCCTCAACCTCGAGAGCGTTCCCGCGGGGTCCCCGATGCTCGCAGGCCGGACATGGCCGGATATCGTGCTGGCGAACCGCTTCGGTTCCTGGGAAGGATATGTCTCCGCGTTGCGCTCAGACTACCGGAGGCGACTGATGCATGTGCTCGACGACGCCTCTGGCTTCACGATGCAGCAGTCATCGTGCAGTTCGTTTACGGATGCAATGCATGCTCTCTACCTCAACGTATTCAATCGCAGCGGGGGAAAGCTCGAGCGGCTCGATGTCGCGTTTTTCCGGAACCTGCCCGATTCGTTCCGTCTTTCGACCTACACCGCAGGAGGCAG
>JBKQPS010000185.1:0-16061 GCA_052144915.1 Spirochaetia bacterium
GGTGAAGCCGGGGATACTGGAGCAGGGGATCCTCCTGCGGCTGCGGTTCGAGCTGGACCAGTACATCAATCTCCGTCCCGTGAAGCTCTACCCGAACGTGGAGACACCGCTGGCGAACAAGAAACCCGAGGACATCGACTTCGTGATCGTGCGGGAGAACGTCGAAGGCCTGTACATTGGCTCGGGCGGATTCCTCAAGAAGGGAACGCCCGACGAGGTGGCGATCCAGGAAATGGTGTACACGCGAAAGGGCGTCGAACGGTGCGTGCGCTTTGCCTTCGACCTTGCCCGCCGGCGCAACCGCAGGAAGAAGCTCACAATGTCCGGAAAGACGAATGTCCTCACATACGCCCAGGACCTCTGGTACCGCACCTTCATGGCGGTCGCAAAAGAATACCCTGACGTCACGCCCGACTACGCGCACATCGACGCCACGACCATGTGGATGGTGAAGAACCCCGAATGGTTCGACGTGATCGTCACCGAGAACATGTTCGGCGACATCATCACCGACCTCGGCGCCATGATCCAGGGCGGGATGGGAGTGGCGGCGGGAGGCAACCTCAATCCCCAGGGAGTCTCGATGTTCGAGCCGATCGGCGGCTCCGCTCCGAAATACACCGGCCAGAACATCATCAATCCAGTTGCCGCGATCCTCGCGGGGGCCATGATGCTCGAGCAGCTCGGCCACCAGAAAGCTGCCGACGCCGTGGAGAAGTCGGTCGTTGCCGTCATCGGCAGGATGAAGAGCATGGCAGCCGGCAGGATGGGCTACTCCACGAGCCAGATCGGGGACATGGTCGCCGCGGGGCTGTAGGCTCGGGCTCGCAGGCCGTGTACACGGCGGCGAAGTTGGGATACCATCTCGTGCCGGCCGGTGACTCGGCGACGGCACGCGCCGCATGCTGTTCAGCGAAGACCGCCTGTTCATATTCTGGAACAACCGCCTCAAGGAAATCCCTCCCCGGCCCCGGCATCCCGAGCAGTTCCCCGAGCAGGACGCGCGGCGGTGGTACGACATGGAATACGCCGGCTGGGGGGTCCTCAAGGACGGGATCCCGGAGTCGCCCTGCGATGGTCCGCACGGGAAACGCATCGCGTTCCTCCAGCCCGGGCTGCATCCGTACCACGTCGCCTACGCCGAGGGGCTCGGCCGGGTGGCGCTGAAGAGCGGTGTGCGGCTCCTCACTTTCCCGGGCAACATGACCACGGAGGGGCAGGACGTGCAGGTGCGCAGGGCGCTCCTGGAAAAGCCCGATCTCGCCATCCTCGTCCCGATCAGCTCGGAGGAATGCACCCGCTGGGTCGGGGAGTTCCACGCGCGCGGCATCCCCGTGATCGTGGGCAACTTCATCCCGAACGAGGACGCCTACAGGACGATCCTCTCCTGGTGCGGGCCCGACGACTGGGGACAGTTCAGGATGCTCGCCCGCACTTTCGCCCAGATGATGGGATTCGACGGCGGGTACGGGATCCTGCGCCACATCCCGGGGACCTCGTGCTACTGCGCGCGCACCTGGTCGGTGATCACCGAGCTGCGGCGGATCGCGCCGCGGATGGCGTGCCTCGAGATGGCCGCGAGCTCACGCGACGGCGTCTTCGACCCGGAGATGGCGCAGCGCCTCGTCGGCGGATGGATCGATGCGCACGGCGCGGACCTTCGGGGGATCGTCGCGCCGGATGACGACATCCTGGTGGACGGGATCGACGAGGCGCTGCGCCGGGCGGGACGCCCCGACATCATCGTGGTCGGTGCCGGCAACTCGCCCAAGGGAATGCGGATGGTGAAGGCGGGCACCCTGCGCGCCATCACCTTTCAGCCGCCCCAGGCCGACGGCGCGCTGCCCCTGAAGATCGCCGTGGACTGGTTCAACGGGCTGGACATCCAGCCGATCAACTACCTGCCGAAGCACATCATCACCCGGGACAACGTCGACGACTTCATCTCCAAGAAGCCCGAGTTCTCTCCCGTCTCCCTCGACGGGCTCAACCGCGCGGTGCTGGCGCAGTCAGAAGCGGAAGTCGACAGGTTCTTCGAGGATGCCTACGTGAATTTCCTCTCCGCGGAAATGGTGACACCGGAGGTTTTCCGCGGGTTTTCCATCGAGGTCCTTTCGACGCTCGTGCACATCCTGAAGATGAACGACATGGACGAGCACGAGCTGCTCAGCGACTCCGAGAGCCTCTACAAGAACCTCTTTAACCAGAAGACGCCCCGCAACGCAATGGAGTGGATGAAACGGCTTTCCCAGACCGTGATCGGAGCCCTGGCGCAGGGGCGACGGGAGGAGAGCCTGATCGACAGGATCATCCGTTACGTCACCCGAAACTACGCCGAGCAGCTCTCGCTGAAGGTGCTCGCTGCCCAGTACGGCATCTCGGCACCCTACCTGGGCCGGCTGTTCCGCGGCGCCGTCGGCAAGCCTTTCGCGACGTACCTCAACGAGATCCGCCTGCGCAAGGCGGAAGAGCTCCTGCGCTACTCTTCGCTGAAGGCCAGCGAGATCGCCGCGCACATCGGGTACTCGAATGCGAACTACTTTTACACCCTGTTCAAGAAATACAAGGGCTACTACCCCTCTGAATCGAGATCCCGGGCCTGCCCGGAGGACGAGCAGCCCTCCCGGACCCCGGCGGTTCATTCTTTGAAGCAAAAGTGACAGTTTTTGGTGTTGCGGTGAGCCGGCGGCGCAGCGTAGGATTCGCCGACACGCGGCACACCCCGGGGCGTCGCGCCCGCCGGAGCGCGGGGCGGCAGCGTCCCGATGTCCCATCCAAGGAGAGTGACAGTGATCGAATCGGCAACCGGGCACGCGCTGGAGATGAGGCACGTGAGCAAACGCTTTCCCGGCACCATTGCCGTCGACGACGTGAGCTTCGAGGTGCAGGCCGGAGAGGTGCATGCCCTGGTCGGGGAGAACGGCGCCGGCAAGTCCACATTGATGAAGATGCTCGCGGGCTCCTTCGACGATTACACCGGCGAGATCGCGATCCAGGGCGAGGTCGCCTCCCTCTCCTCTCCCACGCTGGCAAAGCGCCACGGCATCGGCATGATCTACCAGGAGCTCAGCCTTGCGCGGCCCATCAGCATCACGGAGAACCTCCTCGCCGGCCGGCTGCCGCGCCGCGGTCCCTTCCTCGACAAGGCGCGCGCCCGAGGCCAGGCGAGGGAGCTCCTGGCCTCGGTGGGCCTCGACCTCGACCCGAATCTTCCCATCGAGGACATCAGCCAGCACGAGGCACAGCTCGTCGAGATCGCCAAGGTTCTCGGAAACAGGCCTTCGATTCTCGTGATGGACGAGCCGACGAGCGCCCTCTCCCGGGAGGAGGTCGAACGCCTGTTCGCCATCATCGGCGACCTCAAGCGCCGCGGCATCGCGATCGTCTACATTTCCCACCATCTTCCCGAGATCTTCCGGATCGCGGACCGCGTCACCGTCATGCGGGACGGGAAGAAGATCGCCACCCGGCCCGTCGCGGAGGTGACCCGCGAGGAGATCGTCCAGATGATGGTGGGACGGTCCGTGAAGGAGTTCTACCGGCGCGACGAGCGCGTCATCGGCGACGTTCGCCTGCGCGTCAGGGGCCTGTCCCGCTTCGGCTTCTTTCATGGAGTCAGCCTCGAGGCCCGGCGGGGCGAGATCCTCGGCGTCTGCGGCCTGTCCGGGGCCGGGCGCACCGAGCTCGCCAAGGTTCTCGCCGGTCTGGACCGCGCGGACGAGGGCTCGATCGAGCTCGACGGCGCGCCGGTGCGCGGATCGACCATGGCCGATTTCCTCGAGCAGGGCATCTCGTACCTCACCGAGGACCGCAAGACCGAAGGCCTCGCCATCCGGCTCCCCGTGGACGACAACATCCTCTCGGCGATCGTCGACCGGCTTTCCCGGGCGGCGATCTACTCGAAGGCGCGGGGCAAGCCCGCGGTGGACCGCCTCATCGCCGAACTTTCGATCTACCCGCCCGACCCTTCCCGTACAGTCGGCAACCTCTCGGGCGGCAACCAGCAGAAGGTGCTCCTCGCGAAGTGGCTCGCAAGCGGGCCGAAGGTCCTCATCCTCGATGAGCCGACGCGGGGCGTGGATATCGGCGCCAAGATGACGATCCACGCTTCCATAGAGAAGCTCGCCCGCGAGGGCTGCACCGTCCTGCTCATCTCCTCGGACCTTCCGGAGCTGGTCGGCCTCTGCGACCGGGTGATGATAATGCGAAAGGGGCACTTCATCCGCGAGATGCAATACAGCGAATGCAGCGAGGAGAGCCTGCTCCTTGCGGCCAACGGCGACACCGGTCGCGGAGCCGTCTCATGAGCACCGCCGACCTGCGCACCGTCAGGACGGGATCATTCTCGAGCATCATGAACACGGCGGGCGTGTACGGCATCGCCGTCCTTTTTCTCGCCCTCGGCGCTCTCCTCGAGGCCACCGGCGCCATCGGGAGCTTCCTTTCCCCCCAGAACCTGCTCAACATCGTCGACGCGGTGGCCCTCGTCGGCATCGTCGCGGTGGGCATGGCGTTCGTGACGTATTCGGGCAACTACGCCGACCTGTCGGTTCCGACGACGATGGGCTTTACCGGATACATCTGCATCGAGCTCCTGCGTTACGGGTTCGGGGTCGCCATCATCGGATCCCTGGCCGTCGGGCTCCTCATCGGCCTCTTCAACGGCCTGGTGGTCGGCAGGTTCAAGGCCAACCCGATCATCTGGACCCTGGCAGTCAACTACGTGACGATGGGTGTCATCCGGCTCGTCTGGGTCAACAAGCAGATCTACCCGGATATGGTCGGCACCCAGCAGCATGCCGTGGCCCTCTTCGACGGCATCTACCGGCTGCGTTTCTTCAACCTCATCGGACTGCCCCTCGTCGTCCTCCTCGTGCTGGTCGTCGTGGGACAGTTCGTCCTGACGAGGACCTCCTTCGGCATCAAGCTGAAGCTCACGGGATCCTCGCCGCGGGCGGCCAGGCTCTCCGGCATCGCCGTGGAGCGCGCGATCATCCTGTCCTTCGTCCTGGCCGCCTTCACCGCGACGATCGCCGGCCTCGCGGTGACGTCGCTGTCACGGGTCGGCGCGTGGTACAACGGCGCGGGCTACGACTTCAAGGCGGTCACCGCCGTCGTCATCGGCGGCATGACCCTCGCCGGCGGGCGCGGCACCATCCTCGGCGTGCTCGGCGGCTCGCTGATCATCGGCATCCTGAACAACATCATGACGCTCATCGGCATCGGCACCTTCTCCCAGGACATGATCCGCGGCGCGATTTTCATCGTCGTCGTCGGCGTCAACGCCATGTCGCTGCGGCGGCTCGGGAGGGACGATGCGTAAGTCGGGCAGGAACAACCTCCTCGCGCTGGGAGACAAGTACAGGATCTACATCCTCTTCGTGGTCGTTTTCGGCTTCATGTCCCTGTCGGCGCCGAAGTTCTTCAACGTCTTCAACTTCACCACTATCCTGAACGCAATCGCGATGAACGCGACCGTGGCGATCGGCTTCACGGTGGTGATGATCTGCGGCCAGCTGGACCTCTCCATCGGCACCGTGATCACCTTCGCGGGCGTCCTCACGATGGGGCTCCAGCCCCTCGTTGGCTTCCCGGGCGCCATCGCGCTGGCCGTGGCCGGCGGCGCCCTCGTCGGCCTCCTGAACGGTCTGCTCGTCGCCAAGGCAAAGATCAACTCATTTATCGTCACCCTGGGCACGATGACCATACTCCAGGGACTGATCTACCAGGTCTCGGGGGGCAACTCCATCAGCGTGTCGACGGACCAGGCCTTCGCGATCTCCGACTTCCTCGGCAGGAATTTCCTCCCCCTCGTCACACCGCGCATCCTGATCATGCTGGTGCTCGTGGCGGTCGTCGAGCTCGTCCTGCGGCGCACGATGGCGGGCAGGAACTTCTACATGGTCGGCGGCAACCGCGCCACGGCCTGGCTCGCGGGCATCAATACCGACCGCTACCTCGTCGCCGCCTTCGTGCTCTCGGGCGTGATGGCCGCGATCGGCGGCGTCGTGTCGGTCCTCGTTTCGACCGCCGCAACCCTCAAGCTGGGCGAAAACTCCCTCATGTACGTCATCTCGGCCACCATCATCGGCGGCACCGCGATGTCGGGAGGCAAGGGAGGCGTTCTGCGGAGCGTCGTCGCCATCATGTCTCTCGAAATGCTCTACACGGGAATCATCCTCTTCGGCCTCGGAAACGAGGTGAAGATCTTCTTCGCGGGCCTGATCCTCGCCTACGTCGTGCTCTACGAGGCCTACGCGGTGTACCGGCACGACAAGACCCTCGGGCAGCGGCCCGAGCTGCTGAAGGAGCTCGCCGAGCGTCCGACGGCGGTCCGAAAAGCGGGAGGCGCTTAGCGCCGGTCCAGTACGGTGGGTTCCATTTCCGGAGCGCCCCCTAGGGGCGACGACCGGATTGGCATATCAGAAGGAGGCAGTCTGATGAGAAGACTCCTGTTCATCGTCATGGCATTCGCCCTCGCGGCGTTCGTCCTCGCACCGGCCTTTGGCCAGAGCCTGACGGCCGCCCAGCAGGCGAACCTCAAGGCCTCGCTCGCCGTTGACACGAGCATGCTGAGGTCCGCCGACGGCCAGCTGCTGCTCGCCCCCTCGACGGACAACCGCAAGGTGCCGATGCGGCCGGCGGATCCCAACAAGCTTCCGGAAACCGACCCTCTCCATTGGTACGACATGGAGTGGGCGGGCTGGAGCGTTACCCCAACCAACATCCCCAAGTCGCCCGGCGACGGCGCAATTGGCAAGAAGGTCATCATGATCGTCCACGGCGACCACCCCTGGACCACGGCCTGCATCCTGGGCGCCAAGAAAGTGGCCGACGTGTACAAGTGGGACTTCAAGGCGCTCTCGCCGAACTGGAGCAAGGACGTCCAGGACCAGCTGATCGACCAGTCGATCAACGAGAAGCCGGACATGATTCTCCTCATCCCGCTCGACGCGAAGGGCGCTGTCCAGCAGGCCCGCAAGATCAACGCGGCGGGTATCCCTCTGCACATGTTCAACACCCTTCCCGACAACGCGGCGCTGAACTACTCGCTGGGCTGGACCGGCCCGGATGACTTCGGCCAGTTCCGCCTCCTCGCCCGCGCCTGGTCCGACGAGCTCATGAAGAGGAACCCCGGCGCGTCCACCATCGGCGTCGCCTACGTCCAGCACGCTCCCGGCGGCTCGCCCTACTTCGCCCGGTCCTTCGGCCCCATCTCCGAGCTGGCGACCTACAATCCCAAGATCAAGACACTCGTCGCCGCCTCCCCGACCCCGGCCACTTTTGACGCCAACACGACGATGCAGCTCGTCTCCGACTGGCTCACCAAGTACGGGAAGGACCTCAAGGGAATCTGCGCGTCCGACGACTCCGCCCAGTCCCTCGGCATCTTCCAGGCCCTCGAGAAGGCCGGCCGCACCGACGTCGTTGTCGTCGCCGCCGGAAACTCCAAGCAGGGCATGGACCTGGTGAAGGACGGCAAGCTCTTCGGCATCACCTACCAGACCGCCGAAGGCGACGGCGCCCTCGCCGCGAAGGCCGCCGCGGACTGGTTCAACGGCAAGGGCTACGCGGCCCGCAAGAACCTCGCCCAGCACATCATCACGAAGGCTGACGTCGAGAAGTTCTACCCGCCCCAGTGGTAGCCAAGACCTCGCACTGACAACAGCCGCCTCCCTTCGGGGAGGCGGCTATTCTTCGGAGGCACCAAATGGTTCGTCATGGACAGCTCATCGGTCTTCAGCCCGGGAAGCTCGCCGAGTACGCGCGCTACCACGCGAAGGCGTGGCCCGAGGTACTGTCGAAGATCACCGAGTGCAACATCCGCAACTATTCCATCTTCCACAGGGATGGACAGCTCTTCGCCTACTTCGAGTACGTCGGCGCGGACTACGACGCCGACATGAGGAAAATGGCGGATGATCCGAAGACCCAGGACTGGTGGAAGATCATGAAACCCCTGCAGGCCCCGCTGAAGAACCTCCGCGAAGGAGAATGGTGGGCGGACCTGGACGAAGTCTTCCACCTCGACTGATCCGGAGGAAACACGTGGAACGAACAGCGAACTGCGGCGCGAAGCTCGCGCGGATGGACGCGGCGCTGCACCATCGGGAGGGGGACCGGGTCCCGGTGAGCGACTTCTTCTGGGGCAGCTTCCTGGAGCGGTGGCGGCGCGAGCTGGGCCTGCCGGCGGACACCGACATCTACCGCTACTACGACCTGGACTGGATCGTCACGACCCCCAACATGGACCCGCACATCAAACAGTTCGAGGTCATCCGGGAGGATGCGCAGGAAGTCGTCGTGCGCACCGGCTACGAGGCGGTGATCCGCAAGAAGTTCGCCGACCCCATGCCGGAATACGTCTCCTTCGACACCGACACGCTGGAAAAGATGGACGCGTTCACCTTCGACGATCCGTGGGACGACCGGCGCTGGTTTTCCGCTGGCGATAACCAGGTTGCCGGCGTCGGGGACGGCTTTGAGCGGAACAGCCCCGCGTGGTTCGAGACCGTCAAGGGATGGCACCCGGAGCTGCCCGTCTACGGCAGCATCTGCGAGGGGCACGAGCAGCTGTGGCGCATCATCGGGACGGAAAACGTGATGATGTGGATCGGCCTCTACCCCGAGGAGCTGGCCAGGTTCATCGAGAGGCTGGGACGGTTCCTGGTGGAGATGACGCATGCGCAGATCAAGGCCGGCGGCGGGCTGCTGGACGGCATGGTGATCTGGGGCGACGTTGCGTACGTCAACGGCATGCTCTTCTCCCCCGACTTCTGGCGGGCGCACTTCAAGCCCATTGTGGCCGAGCAGATCCGTGTCTGCCACCAAGCGGGCCTGCCGGTGATCTACCACGGCTGCGGCAACGCGACGAAGATCTTCGAGGACTTCATCGAGATCGGCGTAGATTCCTACAACCCGCTGGAAGCGAAGTCGGGGCTGGACGTCGTGGAGCTGCGGCGGAAGTACGGCCACCGCATGGGGTTCTGCGGGAACATGGACGTCCTGAAATGGGCCCACGCGCCGGAGGAGGAGCTTCGCCGCTACGTCGTGCGAAAGCTGAACGCGGCAAAGGGCGGCGGCTACATCTTCCAGTCCGACCATTCCGTTCCCAGCAACGTCTCAGGAGAGAGGTACCAGCTGGTCGTCGAGCTCGTCCGTGCGCAGGGAAGGTTCCCGCTCTCACTCGGCGCGTATGACGAGCCACTCCCGGGGGACGCCCGCCCATGACTTCCCGGGACCGGGTCATGACGGCCTTTGCCCACCGAGAGCCGGATCGCGTGCCCTGCTGGTGCGGATCCTCGCCGGAGTTCTGGGAAAAGGCGAAGAAGGCCCTCGGCCTGGACGACGAGGGACTGCGCCGGCGCCTCGGTGATGATTTCCGCCGCGTGGTGGCAAAGTACGCCGGCCCCGAACTGGGGCTTTCTCCCGGCGCGACGTGGAAAAGCCCCTTCGGCATCGAGCGGACGGGCATCGGCTATGGTCAGCCGCTCTCCCATCCCCTGCGCGACGCGTCCACGGCCGGCGACATCCTGGCATACCCCTGGCCGGATCCGGACTGGATGGACGTCGGGCACGTGAAGCGGGAAGCAGAAAGCTGGGGCGGCGAGTTCGCGATTCTCGGGGGAGACTGGTCGCCGTTCTGGCACGACGTCATCGATTTCGTCGGCCTGGAAAGGCTGTACTACATGATGTATGACACGCCCGAGGCCGTGTCCCTCCTGTTCGAAAAGGTCACCGACTTCTACCACGCGGTGAGCGAGCGCATGTTCGAAGCCGCGGGGGCGGGGATCGACATCTTCTTCATCGGAAACGACTTCGGCTCCCAGACGGGTCCCCTCCTCGGCGTGGATCTCTTCGAGCGCTTCGCCCTGCCCTCGCTCCAGAGGCTCATCGATCTCGGTCACCGTTTCGGAAAGAAGGTAATGATGCACTGCTGCGGGGGGTTCCGCCCCCTGTTTCCCTCCCTCATCCGCGCGGGCCTCGACGGCGTGCATGCCGTGCAGCCCTCCTGCGTCGGCATGGACCCCGCCGGCCTCAAGCGCGACTTCGGGGACCGGATTCTCTTCAACGGCGCAATCGACTCGCACCACGTCCTCATCGAAGGAACGCCGGATTTCGTCCGCGCGCAGACGCGGAAGGTCCTGGATGTCATGGCGCCCGGCGGGGGCTACGTGGCGGGAGCAAGCCACGACTGGATCCTCCCGGAAACCCCCCTGGAGAATGTGCTCGCCATGTTCGAGGCGATCGTGGCGTACAAATGCCACGGCGTACCGTGGCCGGTCAGGAGGAACTGAACATGCTGCACGATCCGGGCAGTTACTCCCCGCCGCAGAAGATCCGCGAGATCAGGCTCAGCCCGCAGGAGAAGGACACGCTGCGGTCGCTGGGCACGGAGCTCGCCGCGGTGGCCGCCCTGCCGGTGCACACGGAAAAAGCGGGGCTGTGGCGGAAGCTCAATGACCTGCAGTCGGCCCGCCCGATGGTCTGGATCAACGAGATCCCCTGGCACGAGATGAACGTCGACGACGAGCTCACCGTGCGCACGACCCACCCGTGGGCGCGGGAGCTGGAGACCCGGCTGCGGCGCACCCTGTACCAGTGGCGGCACATGCGGGGCGACATGGTGGTGAGCGACTTCATCGAGTGTCCCCTGGCAATCCACAGCACCGATTTCGGGATCCTCGAGGAAGTGGATATCGCCCGCACGGACGCCTCGAACGACATCATCTCGCGCCATTTCCACATCCAGATCCGGAAGCCGAAGGACATCGAGAAGATCCGCATGCCCGTCGTCACGCACGACGAAGAGACGACGGCAGTCGTCTTCGACGCCATGCAGGGCCTGTTCTGCGACATCATGCAGGTTCGCAAGGTCGGCCAGACGCACATCTGGTTCACTCCCTGGGACTACCTGATCCGGTGGTGGGGGCTGGAAGAGGCGATGATCGACCTCGTCGAGAGGCCCGACATGGTGAATGCCGCCGTGGAGAGGATGGTGGACGCGTGGATGGCCGAGCTGGACCAGTTCGTGGCCCTCAACCTCCTTTCCCTCGACTGCAACAACACGCGCGTGGGCTCGGGAGGATTCGGGTACACCTGGGACATGCCGGGCGACCGCTACGACGCGGCACGCGTGATGCCGCACAACATGTGGGGATGTTCCAATGCCCAGATATTCGCCGAGGTGTCGCCGGAGATGCACTGGGAGTTCGCCCTCCGGCACGACCTGCGGTGGCTCGAGCGCTGGAAGCTCACCTACTACGGCTGCTGCGAGCCCCTGGACCGCAAGATCGGCCTGCTGAAGAAGATTCCGAACTTGAGAAAGATCTCGATGAGCCCGTGGAACGACTTTGCCCGCGTGATCGACGAGGTCGAAGGGGACTACGTGCTCAGCTTCAAGCCGAGCCCCGCGATCTTCGTCGAGGAGACCTGGAATCCGGACAAGGCGCGCGGGTATCTCAAGGGAGTGCTGGACAAGGCGCGGGGCACCAGCCACGTGGAGATCATCATGAAGGACGTCTCCACGGTGCGCTATCGGCCGCGGAGCCTCTGGGACTGGGCGCGCATCGCCATGGAAGTCGTCCAGGAATAGCCGCCCCTACCGGTACAGCGCCAGGACTTTCCGGTATGTCTCCGCGTGTTCGATGAAATCCGTGCTGTCCACGAACTGGTCGACAGCCCCCATGCGCACCGGGATGCGGCGAAGCTCCTCGCTGTCCACCGCGTTCAGCAAGGCGTTGGCGAACCGGTCGGCCCGCATGACCACGTAGGGCCGGGAGAAGAACTGCCGCGGCGCGGGGTCCATGGGCCCCGTGACCTTCAGAGCGTTGTGCAAGTCACCCAGCATTCGATAGAGTCCCCCGAGGTTCGGCTCCAGGGCCGGGTAGTCCGGCGCGTCGAGGGCCGCGGAAAGCAGGGGCATCATCCGGGAGGCGCAGGCAAGCCGGGAGAACGCGGTTCCCAGCCACTTTTCGTACGGCGCATATCGTCCTTCCATCAGGAAGCAGAGTTTCATCGCGTCACGGATGATACGTGCGGCGACTACCTTCATGCCCAGCATGTCGCCCGATTCGGCGCACCTGCCGGCGAACGCCTCCTCCTGCGAAAGGCGCTGCCACTGGCAGGCCATCCGATAGAGCCACACGTCCCGGGGATACCGGCCGAGTAATTCCCGAAAAAGACGAAGCTCACCTCGAGGGTCGTGAAAGATTTCCCCCGATGTGAGCTCCAGCAGCCTCTGCTCGGGAAATGTCAGCCAGTCCAGGAGCGGCAGGTCCGTCA
This sequence comes from Spirochaetia bacterium, assembly GCA_052144915.1. Lineage (GTDB taxonomy): Bacteria > Spirochaetota > Spirochaetia > SZUA-6 > Fen-1364 > Fen-1364. Next base: position 12,286 of record JBKQPS010000185.1, read on the forward strand.
CATCGCTCACCGCGAGGTGCTTCTGCAGAAATTCGCCGACGCGGGAGATCTCCACCAGGTGCGGTCGCGCCGGCGACTCGGCGGATTCGCTCACCCCGACTGCGAATCCGCGAAAGACAGGCGGCAGCCCGTTGCGAAGGGCGTCGTCCAGGCGGGACGCCGTGGATTCTCCCGCTTCCGGGCCCAGGAATACCTGGAACCGCGGCCCCCAGTCGTGGTCGGTGGAACGCGCCGTGTCGAAGCCCAGGACGTCGGAGCCTTTGCCGATCAGGGCCGCCGCATAGGCGTTCGGCGGCACGACGCTTTCCACGATCCGGCGGCCTGCCTCCTCGAAGAAAAGCCGCCCGAGCCGGAGACCGGGGATGAACTCGGCGCGCGCGCTCACCGCGGGCTCCGCGTCACCGCTTCGACGTACTCGACGGATTCGGCTTCGGCGTGGGAAACTCGACGGTGGAGAAATAGTCGTCGAGCGTCTCCGCGCGCCGGATCTGCTTCACGGACCCGTCGGGCTTGAGGAGCAGCTCCGCGGAGCGCAGCTTGCCGTTGTAGTTGAAACCCATCGCAAATCCGTGCGCGCCGGTGTCGTGGATCACCACGATGTCGCCCTCCTCGATCTTCGGGAAGGCGCGGTCGATCGCGAACTTGTCGTTGTTCTCGCAGAGGGAGCCGGTCACGTCGTAGACGTGATCCGCCGGGGCTTTTTCCCGACCGACCACCGTGATGTGATGGTATGCGCCGTACAGGCCGGGCCGCATGAGGTTGGCCATGCAGGCGTCCAGTCCGACGAAATCCTTGTAGGTATGCTTCATGTGGAGCACGCGGGTGACCAGCCAACCGTAGGGGCCCATGATCGCCCGGCCGCTTTCCATGCAGAGGCGCAGGGGATGGAGGCCGCGCGCCTTCACCCGCTCCACGTAGACGGCCTTCACTCCCGTTCCCAGCGCCTGCCAGTCGATGGCGACCTGTTCGGGCTTGTAGGGGATGCCGAATCCGCCCCCGAGGTTGACGAACTCGATCCGGATGCCCGCCTCCCGGTTGATGTCCGCGACGTGGTCGAAGAGGATGCGCGCCGTTTCCTCGTGGTAGTCGAGGTTCAACTCGTTGGACACGACCATTGCGTGCAGGCCGAAGCGCTTGACGCCCCTGTCGCGGGCGATCCGGTAGCCCTGGAAAAGCTGCTCCCGGGTGAAGCCATATTTCGCCTGCTCGGGCTTGCCGATGATGAGATTTCCTTCCCGCAGGGATCCGGGGTTGTAGCGGAAGGAGAGGAGGTCGGGCAGGCCGGCATGTTTCTGCAGAAAGTCGATGTGCGAGATGTCGTCCAGGTTGATGATCGCGCCGAGCTGCTTCGCCTTCACGTACTCGGCGGACGGGGTGTCGTTCGAGGTGAACATGATGCGCTCGCCCGTGATGCCGGTCTTTTCGCACATGACGAGCTCCGCCATGGAGCTGCAGTCCGCCCCGAATCCCTCTTCCTTCATGATTGCCAGGATGTGGGGGTTCGGGCAGGCCTTGACGGCAAAGTGCTCCCGGAACCCTTCCGCCCAGGAAAATGCCTTCGTGAGCGCCCGGGCGTTCTCGCGGATCGCTCGTTCGTCATAGATGTGAAATGGCGTGGGATGGGCCTTGATGATCTTCTCGAGCTGCTCGCGTGTGAGCGGAAACGACTTTTCGGCCATTCGATCCTCCGTACGCCGCAGTGTAGCCAGGGCCTCGATTCGTGTCCACGCCAGACTGCGGGGAAGGACGGGGCGCTTTTCCTGAGCTATCCTGGAAATCATGGAACAGACGCCGTCCCTGACAATCGATCCCGCGATGGACCTGGTTCCCGTGCGCCTGGCGTTGATCTGGGGGTTCGGAATGCCGGGGTGCCCGCCCACCGTGGTGGCCCCGGACTTTCTGCGGGAGGCACTCGATCGGGCGCGAGCAGCCGGCACGGAGCTCATTCCTGCCGATCGAAAGGCCGGCGTTAGGAAGATGCTGCGCTTCGGATCGTACAAGCCTGCCGGCAGGAGCAAGCCATCGAGCGAGTATCTTCTCGCAGCCGCCCTGGCGGGGGATTTCCCGCTGGTAAATGGCCCGGTGGATGTGAACAACGCGGTCAGTCTGGAATCGGGTTACCCCGCCAGCATTTTCGACGCCGGACGCAGCGGGCGCGAGCTGTTCCTGCGCCGGGGGAAGCAGGGAGAATCCTACCAGTTCAATCAATCGGGACAGGCAATCGCTCTCGAAGACCTCATGTGCATCTGGCGAAGGACGGGGAGTGATTGGGTTCCCTGCGGAAATCCGGTGAAGGATTCCATGGAGACAAAAGTCGGCGCGTCGACTACCCAGGTCGTGGCCGTCATCTTCTCCCCGGCAGATGAAGCGGAGGCCGACCTCCGCGCAGTGGCCGCGCGCTATTCGAGCCTTCTCTCGTCTCACTGCGGCGCAGTCCAAGCCGGATTCACCATCGTGGGCAGGTAGCCAGAATCCACGCAGAGGGCTCCATCCTTGAGGGTTTCAGCAATTGTATTCCCGGTCTGGGGATCTGGACCGGCTGAGCGGCACGCCGCCGCTCCTATTCCGCGATGACCCCCCCGCCCACGAGGATGTCTCCGTCGTAGAAGACGGCCCACTGGCCGCGCGCGATGGCGCGCTGCGGCTCGTCGAACGTCACGCGAACGCTCCCGTCCGCGCGCGGCGCAACGACGGCCGGCACGGCCGGATTGCGATAGCGGATCTTCACCTGGAGCCTCAGCGGCTCGGCGGGCGCCTCCCTGCTGGCCCAGTTCACCTCGCGGGCAACGAGCTCCGCGCGGTAGAGAGTAGATTCAGGCCCCGCGACAACCGTGTTGGTCTTCGCGTCGATCCGCGCGACATACAAGGGCTCCCCGCCCCCGACGCCCAGGCCCTTCCTCTGACCGATGGTGTAGCCCCAGACTCCCCTGTGCGCACCGATCACATTGCCCGCGGTGTCTATGATCGGGCCCGCCTTGTCGGCTTCGCTTACCACCGACTTGTAGCCCCCGGCGGCGAAGTCCTGGCTTTCGGCCCGGCCATGGTTGGAGAGTCCTGCCTTCCGCGCAATCTCGCGGACATCCGGCTTTTTCATGCCGCCGAGGGGGAACGTGACCCGCGAGAGCTGGACCTGGTCGAGCATGCACAGGAAATAGGACTGGTCCTTGCGGGGATCCTCCCCGGCGCGGATGGCGAACCGGTCGGTCTCCGGGATCTTCACGACCCGGCAGTAGTGCCCGGTGGCAAACAGGTCGAAGTCCACGCCGCCGGCGTGTGCCAGCCGGTCCAGCAGGAGCCCGAACTTCACGCGGCCGTTGCACAGGACGCAGGGGTTGGGGGTCCTGCCCGAGAGGTATTCGTCCCGGGCATAGTCCAGGACGAGGCTGCGGTACTCATCGCAGAGGTCGACGACCCTGTGGGGGATGCCCAGGTGTGCGCATACCCGCGCTGCTTCCTCGATATCAGACTGTTCGCCCGGTCCGTAGCAGGAATCAGCCACCGGGCCCTCGGCGGGCTTTCCGGAATATATCTTCATCGTGACGCCGAGCACCTGGTGCCCGGCATCACGCAGCAGGAGCGCGGCGACGGAAGAGTCTACTCCGCCGCTCATCCCCACGACAACGCGCGACATAGCATCGTTATAGCCTCCGGCGGGCCCGCGGGGGAATAGCCCGAAAGATTCACTCGACGCCTCAATCAGCGCTGACTACATTGGGTACGATGGAATACCGACACCTGGGAAAAACCGGACTCAAGGTCAGCCAGCTCTGCCTCGG
>JBKQPS010000186.1:0-8300 GCA_052144915.1 Spirochaetia bacterium
GGTCGCTGTCGAACAGGGCCGCGTTCTCCTTCGGGAAATACGACCAGGAGATCGTCTGGCCCCAGAGGAAGTTGCCCTCATCGGGTGTGTCTTCGTTGGCGATGATGCGGAACAGGGCGGTCTTGGCCAGGTGCTCCCTGCCGACGAAGGCGATCTTGTCGGCGGGAAGAACGGCGAGATCGAGCCCCGAGAGCACGGGCCGCTCTTCGATGGATTTCGAGAGCCCTTCGATCTCCAGGACCACGTTGCCGACTGCCCGGGTGGGTTTGAAGCCGACGTAGGGAACCCGCCGGCTCGAGGCAACGTAGTCGTCCACTTCGAGCTTCTCCAGGATTTTCTTCCGCGAGGTCGCCTGTCGGCTCTTGGATACGTTGGCCGCGAAGCGGTGGATGAACTCCTTCAGGTCGTTGACCTTCTCCTCGCGGCGCTTCCTCTCGTCCTTCTGCTGCTGCGCGAGGATCCGGTTGATGCGGAACCAGAAGTCGTAGTTGCCCGCGTACATCCGGACCTGGCCGAAGTCGATGTCACAGGTATGGGTGCACACCGCGTTCAGGAAATGGCGGTCGTGCGAAACCACGATCACGATGTTGGGGAACTCGATCAGGAACTCTTCCAGCCAGGCGATCGACGCGAGGTCCAGCCCGTTCGTCGGTTCGTCCAGGAGGAGGATGTCAGGGCTGCCGAACAGGGCCTGCGCCAGGAGCACGCGGACCTTCACTCCCTCGTCGACGTCCCGCATGAGCTTTTCGTGCTCCGTCTCGGGTGTCCCCAGGCCGGCGAGGAGCGTCGCGGCCTGCGCCTCGGCTTCCCAGCCTCCCAGTTCGGCAAACTCCGCCTCCAGCTCGCTCGCGCGCATGCCGTCTGCTTCCGTGAAATCGCCCTTTGCGTACAGGGTCTCCCGTTCCTTCCCGACCGCATGCAGGCGCGGGGAGCCCATGACGACGGTATCGAGGACCCGCTGGGACTCGAAGGCAAAGTGGTCCTGGCTGAGCACCGACAGGCGTTTTCCGGCGCCCAAAATAACGCTTCCCGTGTCCGCCTCGAGCTCACCAGAGAGGATCTTCAGCAGCGACGACTTGCCGGAGCCATTCGCGCCGATGAGGCCGTAGCAGTTCCCCGGGGTGAACTTCAGGGAGACATCCTTGAAGAGAATCCTGCTGCTGAACGAGAGGGCAAGGTTGCTGACGGTGATCAAAGCGTTCTGCTGGTCAATTTCTGCGCCACCCGGACATGGCAACATTTGTTCGGGATGTTGGTCAAGTGACTCGCCTTGAGGTGATTCAAGCGTGGCGCCTTTGCGTTGCACGGCTGCTTGGTGATCGATCGTGCGAATGCGTATTCTTATCACTGAGAGTGCGCGGGGACGAATCGGACATGAAACTGAAAGACAAGATTGCTGTCATCTCAGGGGGCTGGCGCGGGATCGGGAGGGCAATCGCGGAGGCCTACGCGCGCGAAGGGGCGAAAGTCGTTGTCACGGCGGCCCGCCAGAAGGCCGAGATCGAAGAGGTTGCATCCAGGATCAACGGCGCTGCCTTTCTTGCCGATGTCTCGAAGAGTGATGAAGTCCTGGGGCTGGTCGATTCGGTCCTCTCACGGTTCGGGAAGATCGACGTTCTTGTGAACAACGCGGCCCGCGGGATGAGGTTCGTCAATGAGAGTTTCATGACGGAGCCGAAGCCCTTCTGGGAAGCGGACTCCGACGCATGGCGCATGGTGATCGACACAAACATCACGGGCGTCTTCCTGCTCACGAAGGCGGTTGTTCCGCACATGCTGGGGCGAGGCTCGGGAAGGATCATCAACATTTCGATCAGCCAGGAAACGATGAGGCGGAAGGGCTTCACTCCGTACGGCCCTTCAAAGGCCGCGCTCGAATCCATGAGCACGATCTGGGCACAGGAGCTGGCAGGAACCGGAATCACTTTGAACGTCCTGCTGCCGGGCGGAGCGACGAACACCGGCATGATTCCCGACTCATTCCCCCCGTCAAGGCGCAAGGATTTGATCGACGCGCAGGTGATGGGACCGCCCGCGGTCTACCTCGCATCTGACGATGCCCGAGAGATAAACGGGCAGAGGATCGTCGCGATTGAATGGGGGAGGTCAGATCACCACCTTCGCGAGGCCTCCAACGATACAGCCGGGGACTGACCCCAAAAAGGATGGGCTTGGAAAAATCGATAGCCGAACAAGTGGCGGAGCTGTACCGCACCGAGTCGAGGCGGGTCTTGGCCACGCTGATCCGCCTGCTCGGCGACCTTGACCTGGCGGAAGAGGCACTTCAAGAGGCCTTTCGCGCGGCCTTGGAACAGTGGCCGAGGGAAGGCCTGCCCCGGAATCCGCGGGCCTGGCTAGTCTCCACCGGCAGGTTCAAGGGAATCGATGTAGTCCGCCGACGCGGGCGTCACGAGGCCATGCTGGCTGCGGTCGCCCAGGAAACCCGGGAGGCATATCTCGATCCCGAGGGATTGGTTGACGAAACCCTTCAGGACGACCAGCTCCGCCTCATTTTCACCTGCTGCCATCCTGCCCTGCCGCAGGACGGCCGGATCGCCCTGGCGCTTCGCGAGGTCTGCGGCCTTACCACAGAGGAGATAGCGCGTGCTTTTCTTGTTACCACGGCAACCATGACGAGGCGGATTGCCCGGGCCAAGGAGAGGATTCGCAAGGAGCACATCCCCTACGAGGTCCCCTCGCGCGAGGAGCTTGCGCGGCGCCTTGCGACGGTCCTCCAGGTCGTGTACCTGGTATATAACGAGGGGTTTGTAGCTACGACAGGCCGGGTCCATTTCCGGTGGGACCTGGCGGAGGATGCCCTCTACCTCGGCCGGTTGATTGTGGACCTCCTCCCGGAGCCCGAGGCCATTGGCCTGCTGGGCCTGATGCTCCTGCATGAATCCCGCAGGCCCGCACGGGTGGACGCGCGGGGTGACGTGATCCCCCTCGAAGATCAGGACAGGTCGCTCTGGAACCGGGAGTTGATAGCGGAAGGGATAGGCCTGGCACACCGGGCCCTCTTGTCCGGCCGGTTCGGGTCCTACACCCTCCAGGCGTCCATTGCCGCGGTTCATGCCGTGGCACCGTCGGTCGCGGCAACGGATTGGGCTCAGATCGTCCGTCTCTACGACATGCTCCTGGAGACAGGCCCCTCGCCTGTCGTGGAGCTCAACCGGGCAATCGCCGTGGCCATGCGTGATGGCCCAACCGCCGGGTTGGCACTCATCGACGCCCTGCTCGACCGGGGAGAGCTTGCAGATTACCACCCGGCCCATGCAGTGCGTGCCGACTTGAACAGGAGGCTGGGGCGTATTGACGAGGCCGCGGCTTCCTACCGACGCGCCCTCAAGCTTGCCCGGCAGGAGCCCGAGCGCCGCTTTCTAGAAAAACGGCTCGCAGAAATTTCGGGATAGTTTTTTTTTGGAGTTGTCCCTTTTGCGTGTTCCCGCACGACTACGTGACGAGAACACATGCGGTGAGGCGAGCGCCCGGCAGGGTGGCCGGGACTGAGGCCTCACGGAAGGAGCAGAATATGCAATTCTTTGTCTACGGTTCCCCAACGGAGAGGCAGCCGCCTCGGGACCCGGCCGAGTTGGGGAAGTTCATGGAGGAGTCCATCAAAAAGGGAATACTCATCACTGGCGGTGGGCTTCATCCCAAGGAGACCAGGATCCTCCTTACCGAGGGAAAGGTCTCCATCACCGACGGCCCCTTTCTGGAGGCGAAGGAGCTGATACCCGGTTTCACCGTCATCCAGGTGGACACCAGGGAGAAGGCCATCGAGTGGGTCACGAACATGCGACGGCTCTACGGCGACGGGGAGACAAAGCTCGTACAGATCTTTGGACCGTCGTAGAAGCCCAAGGAGAAACACATGGGTCCTGTTGTACGTACCGCGGTTGTGACCGGCGCATGGCTCCTGGTTCAAGGTTTTGTCGGAGCTCTGCTGCTGGGGCGAAAAGGTCGACCCTACAAAGCCCTTATCGTAGTGCTCCACATTGTGCTGTTCTTTCCGATCGCTGCCGGCTGGGCTTTTACCATGTACGGGCTGTCAACCGCGTCCGGAAATCACGTTTGGTCATGGATCGCTCAGATTGTGATGGGATTGGCGGTTGTCTCGCTGCTTGTCGACGGCCTCATCTTGATCGCCGGCAAGAAGGTACCTGCACCACGAGGCTCCGTTCTTAGGCATCAATTCGGCGCGGCGGCCGCGTTGCTAGGGTCTCTTGCTGGCATCGCCTGCATGCTGTTGGGAGTCTAGCCGAGCGGGTGGACCTACTCGAAATAGGCGCCGCCGGCCAGCGCGACGCTGGCGCTCCCCAGGGAAGTGCGCCAGAGTCCCGGTCTTGTCCACTTGCCCCGGCTTCGAACCAGCGGCTACTATGAGCCCTATGGCTGTGCTGCCGGCGCTGAGCCGGGCAGTCTGACGTGAGGGTGTGGCAATGCGAATCGCGACATGGAATGTCAACTCCCTCAAAGCGCGCATGGACCGGGTCCTGGCATGGCTCGAACGGACGCACCCTGATGTGCTCCTGATGCAGGAGACCAAGCTCCAGGACGGAAGCGTTCCGGTGGAAGCCTTCCGGGATGCCGGCTACGAGATCGCGCACCACGGACAAGGCCAGTGGAACGGGGTAGCCGTGCTGAGCTGTGTCGGGCTGGAGGCGGTGGTCACGAATTTCGGCCGGCCATTGGAGGGCGTCCGGGACCCGGACAGCCTGGAGGTGAATCCGCGGGCAGAAGCACGCATGGTCGCGGCGAGTTGTGGTGGCCTGCGGGTCGTCTCGCTGTACGCGCCGAACGGCCGGTCCGTCGGCTCACCGCACTACGCCGCGAAGCTGGTCTGGTTCGAGCTCCTTTGGGGTTGGCTCCGAGAAGAGGCTGATCTGAACGCACCCCTTGTGCTGGGCGGCGATCTGAACGTCGCACCGGCGGACATCGACGTCTGGGATCCGGCAGCCTGCGAGGCCGGCACCCACGTCTCGCCCCCAGAGCGGCAGGCGTTCGGCAAACTCCTGGCCCTGGGGCTGACCGACGCCTATCGGTCTCAGCACCCCGAGCCCGGCCAGTATACATGGTGGGACTATCGAAGCGGCAATTTCCACAAGAACATCGGCATGAGGATCGATCACCTTTTGATCTCTAATGCGCTGGTCCCGCGGGTGGTCTGGGCGGAGATCGATCGTGATGCCCGGAAGGGGAAACCTACTCCTTCGGACCACGCGCCCCTGGTCGTAGACCTGGACGAACCGGGGCGGCCCTTCGATGCCGGGTGGCCCGACGGCACGTAGGAGTCTCTCGGCGGGATAGCGCGGATTGACCCCCGGCGCAGACGATGGTGGCTTCGCGCTCGGCTTCACGGCCGCTCAACCGCTGCGTACTCGTCACAGGGAGGGGGCGGGAGTCAACCCTTTGGCCCGACGCCATGTGTCTTCTTGACCTCTATGATCTCGTTGGGAATGAGGCCATGGGCCGTAGGCGCCTAAGCGCGGCCTGACCGCATCGTTGTGACCAGCTTGGCGATCCTGCGCTGTCGGACCGCTGAGGCTTTGGCTTCTTCGATGGCACCTACGTGCTTGCGCTTGAGGCCATATGGAAGGCGGTCGAAAGCGGCTCTTGCCTCTGGGTCGTCGTTCAGCGCCTTGGCGAGGTCCGGCGGCTCGGGCACTATTCTCGGTTCGGTGTCAAGCGTAAGATCGACCTCGATGACGTCGCCTTCGGCGATCCGGCTCGCGGCGCGGTTCGCTGCGCTGATGCCGACGATGAACCGGCCGCCCATCGACGCGACCCTGCTGCGCCAGGTGTGTCCGTTGATCGTGATGACGATCTTCGGCCGCTTGCCAGACCCGAAGGCATCGATGACCCGCTCTGAAACTTCCACCCCGGTGGCATTGCCGGAAGGAATGACCTTGGCTCGAAACTTCATGCTTGCGTGCCCTCGGTAATCGAGATTATACCTCCCTCGGATCGCGGGGCAAGGCGGGCAGCAATAATTCCACAAAGAACCCGTCTTCAAGAGGAGTGCCCAAATGGAGCCAACTGTCTTTCTTGTAAGAGAGATTTCGAACCGCATGCGACGAGTGCTCGGAAATGCGGAGCAGTGCTTGGGACAGCTCGAAGAGGGGCAAGTCTGGTACCGGGCTCATCCCCGCGACAATGCGATCGGCAACTTGATACTGCACATCGCAGGCAGTTTCCGGGCGGTTCACGGTCTGATCGATGGCCAACCCGTCTCTCGCAACCGTGCAGCCGAGTTCAGTGCAACACAGGGGAAGTCAAAGGATGAATTGACAAGTATTCTGCACGAAACAATTGAGGAGTTCTGTCGTGTGATCGAATCTGTTCCATCCACAAGGATTTCGGAGGTAAAACGTATTCAAGACTTTGAAACCACGATGGCGAATATCCTGGTGGGGGCAGTTTCGCATTTGAGCGTTCATGTGGGCCAGATGCAATTTATCGCCAAGAGCCTGCTTCAAGAGGCTTACAAGGAGTCCTCCGCAAGGTAGTTCACCTTTTTCAAGGCAGCGTTTGCTGCGGCTGCACGGCGGCCCAATCCTGCATTGCACCGTCAAAGTCATTCGTGTACCCGGTGTGGGCTGTGCAGATCAACGAGATACCTTTCAACCGCGAGAGCTTCTGGATCGACTCTCGTTGCTTTGGCTTGTTGAGTTGCATGAAGCCCCTGTCCATGACGACTTTTCCTTGCTTCAGGTTCAAGATGTCACCAACGACAAGCACTGAGCTGTTGATCAGGTACGACATCGAACCTGCTGTATGGCCAGGGGTCGACAGGCACTTGATCAACGCGTTGCCGATCGCCAAGACCTGGTTGTCGTCGAGTAGTTCATGCGTGACGGGCAAGGGTTTACTGTAGACCAAGCCGAGGAAGCGAGGCGTGGAATGGTCGAGCATGGCAACCTCGGCTTTCGGCAGATAGACCTTCGCGCCGGGAAACGCGGCAAGACCTCCGACGTGATCGCGATCCGAATGCGTCAAGAATACATGTGTGACTCTCTTGGGATCGACGCGCAGCTTTTCAAGTTCTGCGAGGGTTGCTTTGGAGCTCATGCCAGTGTCGAAGGCGATGAGCGACTCACCGGCATCGAAGAGATACATTCCCACAAACCCCAGTTTGACGAAGAAAAGGTTCGCTGATATTGAACCGCTCGTCTGTTTCTGGTCTGCCATTTGAACCTCCCGGACCCTTCTCTGCCGATCGGCCATGAATCAACGCGAACAGCACGTCCTAGTGGCTCCAGCACGGACTTGCCGTTTGCATCTTCCTTCAGGCTATTGTGGAGTGCGGAACAGGTCAACTGCGTGGGAGCTCATGGTCTTTCCGAATTCCGCGATGAGATCTCTACTCCGGACGAGCCGAGGCGAGCTTCTCGGCGAGGCGTGAGTGGCGCTGCCGGGGCCTGTCATTGCGCAGCGCGATCGCGAGGGCCTTCCGTGACCCGACCAGCACGACCAGCCGTTTTCCCCGGGTGACCGCCGTATACAGGAGGTTTCGCTGGAGAAGGGGAAAATGCTGCGTGAGAAGCGGCACGATCACGGCGGGAAACTCCGCGCCCTGCGCCTTGTGCACGGAGACGGCGTAGGCGGGCACCAGGGCGCCAAGGTCAGCGCTCTGGTACACGACGCTTTTGCCGTCGAAGTTGACGGTCACCTCCCCGCTCTCGGCATCCGCGGCAGAAACGCGCCCGATGTCGCCGTTGAACACCTCCCGCTCGTAATCGTTTCGAAGCTGCATGACCTTGTCGTGCGTTCGCAGTCCTTTGCCGTGCGCCGCAACGCTCTTTCCCGCGGGGTTCAATTCCTCCTGCAGCAGCCGGTTGAGGTTCTCGACCCCTGCCTCGCCGCGATGCATTGGCGCGAGCACCTGCACCTCTTCCATCGGGTCCAGGTGGAAGCGCAGGGGGATCCGCCGGCACGCAAGCTCGACCACCGTCCGTGCGACCCTCGCGGGATCCTCCTGCTCGATGAAGAAGAAATCGCGCAGCTCCTCGGAGTCGTTCTCCACCGGGGGAAGCCCCAGGTTGATGCGGTGGGCGTTGGTCACGATGCTGCTGGCCTGGCTCTGACGGAAGATGTCGGTGAGCTCCACCACCGGGATCGTTGCCGAGGCGATCAGGTCGGAGAGGACCGAGCCAGGCCCGACGGAGGGACGCTGGTTCGCGTCCCCGACGAGGATCAGCGAAGCGCCGGATGGGACCGCCTTCAGCATCTGGTGCATGAGGGGCGCATCGATCATTGATGCCTCGTCGACGATGAGCATGTCGCAGCGAAGCGGTTCC
>JBKQPS010000187.1:0-9093 GCA_052144915.1 Spirochaetia bacterium
GTAAGCTGGCTTGCGCAGTACAGCCCCAACGACGACGAGACGTTCGTGCGCTCCTTCCTGGGGCGCATGCTGTTTTCCGGCGACGAAGGACTGAAGCCCGTACGGGTGCTCTCCGGCGGCGAACGGGTGCGCTGCCTTCTCGCGCGGCTCATGCTGTCGGGGGCCAACTGCCTCATCCTGGACGAGCCGACCAACCACCTCGATCTCGAAGCCATCGAGGCCCTGGACGAGGGGCTGTCCGATTTCACCGGCGTCCTGCTGTTCACCAGCCATGATCATGAGTTCGTCACCTCCATCGCCAACCGCATCGTCGAGATCTGCCCTGGCGGCGTCATCGATCGCCGAGTGGCGTTTGACGACTACCTCGCGGACAGGCAGATCACCGAGCTGCGGGACCGCCTGTACCACGAGCACGTGACAGCTGAGATCTGAGCCGCGATTTCGGCCAAGAGAGGCTGTCGCCGCGAATCAGGCTAAGCATTCGCGGTTTCAGGCAAACATATTCCTGCGTCGGGCCTTATATTTCTATTGGCTGAGAGGAGGAGAAATGCAAAAGCGAAGATTGGGGAGGAGCGGCCTGGAAGTCTCTGCGATCGGGCTCGGCTGCATGGGGATGAGCCAGAGCTACGGTCCGTCACCCGACAAGAAGGAGTTGATCGGGCTCATACACAAGGCGATCGAACGAGGCGTCACCTTCTTTGATACCGCCGAAATCTACGGCCCGTTCGTGAACGAGGAATTGGTGGGCGAGGCCCTCGCCCCTGTTCGCGCGCAGGTGGCGATCGCGACGAAGTTCGGGATCAAGCTCGATCCGAGCGGGCAGCAGGCTACCGATAGTCGGCCCGCGCGCATCAGGCAGAGCGTCGAGGGCTCACTCAAGCGGCTCGGAGTCCAGGTCATCGACCTGTACTATCAACACCGTGTTGACCCGGAGGTGCCGATCGAAGACGTGGCCGGAGCGGTGAAGGACCTGATTCGGGAAGGCAAGGTGAAGCACTTCGGACTTTCTGAGGCAGGAGTCAAGACAATCCGCCGCGCGCACGCGGTCCAGCCGGTCACGGCCGTGCAGAGCAAATACTCGTTGTGGTTGAGACGCCCGGAAGAGGAAGTGCTGCCGACGCTCGAGGAGCTCGGAATAGGGTTCGTTCCCTTCAGCCCCCTTGGAAAAGGCTTTCTCACGGGAAAGATCGACGAGAACACGACTTTCGACAGTTCCGACTTCCGCAACATCATTCCTCGTTTCACGCCGGAGGCTCGGAAGGCGAATCTTGCCCTCGTTGAACTGCTCCGCGCGATCGCAGAGCGGAAGAAGGCGACTCCTGCCCAGATCGCACTCGCCTGGCTGCTTGCCCAGAAGCCGTGGATTGTTCCCATCCCGGGCACGCGGAGACTGGAGCGCCTGGATGAGAACCTGGGGGCAGCCGCGGTCGAGCTCACCTCCAAGGATCTGCGGGAGATCGACAGCGCCGCCTCGAAAATCGCGATCCAGGGAGCGCGGTATCCCGAACACCTGGAGAAAAGGACAGGTCTCTGAGCGGCCTGCGCGAAGCGACCGCCGGCCTTCTCTCCGCGCAGGGCGCGTGTGTTGCCGTGGGTGCGAGGCGATTGGATCGAATACAGGCACTGGTGAATGAGCTGAGGGCGGGCGGCGGGAAGGCAATCGCCCTGGTGACCGACGTCACCCGGTGCGACGAGGTGCAGGGGTTGGTCGATGCAGCCGTGAAGGCATTCGGACGCATCGATGTCATGATCAACAACGCCGGGCTGATGCCGCTCTCCCCTTCGAGCGCCTCAAGTCCACAAATCGTATGAGAACGCGATTCCTGCCGAATCGTTCGCGAGGGCAGTCGCCTTCGCCATCGGCCAACCCGAAGACGTGGACGTGAACGAGATCGTCTTCCGGCCCACGCGCCAGGAGTTCTGAGGCGGAGAGAACGCCACGCCGCTGTTGCACGTCGGTCAATTTGCCTGCGAGGCCAAGATCGGGTGGACAAGTGGGCCCCGCCGCCGGTGAATAGCGGAGCCTGCGCTGTCATCGCTGCACTTCCTTCGTGTCGACTTCAACGGTGACCCTCCTGCTCACGGTCCCTGCGCCGAGGATGGTTTCCCCCGGCGAGAGCCGGAGATTCAGGAGGACGGAGACCGAGCGTCTTCGGCTGAGCATGAAGGGCTTCTCCAGCAGCGTCTCATCCGAGTAGCTGTTCCGGTACAAGCGGACTTCGATCTTGTCGAGCCAGGAGTCCATGATTCCCAGGGGGTCGGCAGGCAGTGCCAAAGTCAACACGGAAACAATGACATCTTTCCGTGCCCTGAAGAGAGGAGCTTTCCCGAGAAGAACCGTCCGTTTCACCACGGGTCCCCGCGCACCGTGCGCTCCATTTCTGCGAGCCTCGACCCGCTCACTCCTCGATGAAGCATTCAGCCTCTTCCAGCAGGGCCTGCAGGGTCATTGCGAACTGTTTCGTGCCCGCGTTCCGCCCCATGAAAGCCACCAGGCTCTGCAGCTTGCCGTACGTCTCGAGGGAGAGCGCATAGTGCACCCTGGCACCCGGAACATCGGGATCGGGACAGGAACGGTCGCCCATCGCCGTCGTTGCCTCCTTGGACAAGGAAAAGATACCGCGAACGGCAGAGGAAGTGGCGGGGTCGAGGCAGGGCCCGAAAGACGGGCCCCGGGAAGGCGCCTGACCTTGAATCGGCCGGCCCTTGCCTTCGAAGAGCTCGGTTGAAGGAAATCGGCGCTGTCATTAAACTCTCAGCAGGTAAGGAGCAGAATAGTCATGAACAACGAGGATTTTCGCCTACTGTATGATTTCAACTCCTGGGCGAACCGTCGCACGACCGATGCGTGCGCCTCACTGACTTCGGAACAGTTCACCCGAGACCTCGCTTCGAGCTTTCGCTCGGTGCGTGACACCCTCGCGCACATCGGCGGCTCGGAATGGCTGTGGCTCGAACGCTGGCATGGGCGCATACCGAATGCCCTTCCATCCGCGGAGGATTTCCCCACCATAGGTGCGATCCGAAAACGGTTGGAGGAAATCGACCGCAGCCTGGTCGACTACGTCGATTCACTCACCGCGGAGGACCTGCGGCGCGTTGTCCAGTACAAGACAGCGGCGGGCGTGGCGCAGGCGCAGCCCCTCTGGCAGATGTTGCAGCACCTCGCGAATCACGGCACGTATCACCGCGGCCAGGTTGCCACGATGCTCCGACAGCTTGGCTCGAAGGCCACGAGCACGGACCTGATCGGTTTCTACCGCGAGCGCTTCGTGCAATCCGGCGCGTGACCCGGGCGCGCCCCTAGTCTCCCAGCTCCAGGACGATATCGAACACGCCGCTCGTAGTTCCCGCGCCCGGGAAGAATTCCGTCTGAATGGGCAGGTACCCGTCCGCGTCGACGTTCATGTGAATGTGCGGAGGCGGACCGCCGGTCGCGAATGGGAACGGACTCTGGAACCGGTACCGGCCGTTCCTGTCCGCGACCACCGTTCCTCGGAGGTCAGGCGTGTCCCCTTTGGGGCCCGCCAGCCAGAGCTCGACCGTCGCGCCTGCCAACGGCTGACAATCATCAGACCCGCGCACGGTACCGGTGAGAACGAACCCGGACCCCACGCTGGCCCGCTTCGGCGCGGCAGGAGTGTAGTTCGTGTCCAGGACACTCCCTGCAGTCGGCTTGCATTGGGCCGCCGCCGCACCACCCGCCACAACGACAAGGACCACACACAAGAAAAGTGCACGCTGCACCCTCACGCCTCCCGGCCTTGATACCGCGCTTTCAATATACTCAGCACGAGCGCCGGAGGCATATTCGCCGCGTGCCTGCCGATGGAGGTATTTTTCAGGCGTGAGCGAGGGTTTGATCTGCAATCACTGCGGCCGGGCTGCCGGCTCGGTGTTTGTGCACGGGCACTCCCAGTGCCTGGCGTGCCGCAGCATACAGATTCCGTGCTGCGAAGGGACCCCGGCCGCTTGTCCCGCGCCTGATACGACGAGCCGTGACGCTCCCCGGGCATCCGGCCAGCAAGAACCGGGTGGCCTCGTTCGGTTGAATCTGCTTCATTGATTCCACGAGGAAAAGCAGATGCGCAATTGGCTCGAGATGAATCCGTCAACGCTCGTTCTGTCCCGGGGCGAGCTCGCCTCGCTCCGTCCCACCGGCGGGGCGTGGCGCATTTCCTGCGTGACCGGCAGGCTGTGGGTGACCGCAACCGGGCGTCAGGAGGACTCCGTGCTCGTCCCTGGCGAGGACGTGACGTTCACGGCACGCGGAAAGGTCGTCGTCGAGGCTCTTCGGACGGCGACCGTGCGCCTTGAAATCCAGGTGAAGGCGCGCGCGAAGGCACACGCCCTGTTCCCCCTGGGACGGTTGCCCGCCGGGCTCTTCCCCTAGGGTCTCGCCCGAGGTCTGCCATGCAGGAAACGCCGCAACAGTACACCCGGAGAATCCTCGGCTACATCGAGGGGAAGAAGCCGATGGAAATCCTGGCCGCCAGTCCCCGGCAGATTGCCCGACTGGTCAAAGGCGTCTCGGCGAGGAAACTGTCGCGGCGCCCTGCCCCTGACACGTGGTCCGTCACGGAGATCCTTGCTCACCTGGCCGACTCCGAGCTTGTCTACGGGTTTCGTATCCGGATGATCCTCGCCGCCAGCGGCACGCCCATCCAGGGCACCGACCAGGAGGCGTGGGCCAAGTCCTCCCGCTATGCGAAGCACGATCCGGCGCTCTCCCTGGAGGCCTTCCGCATCAACCGGGAGCGGATGGTGCGCCTCCTGAAGAGCCTGCCCCGGGAGAGCTGGCACTTGTACGGAATGCACTCGGAGCGCGGAAAGGAGACCGTCACGCGCGTGGTGGAAATGCTGGCCGGACACGACATCAACCACATGAAGCAGATAAGGGAGAGACTCACGAAAAAGTGAGCCCCGCGCCGGGTGTGCGTGAGACTGGCGGCCGGTCCTCAGCTCCGAGGCCGTCCCAGGTACGCCGTGAGCCTCGCGCTCTCCGACTGGCGCAGGCGCACGTTCACGCTCAGCCTCTCCAGCATCTGGGCAACGGCCATGTCACCCTGGGGGACAGGTGTTCGCGCGAAGAACTGCTCGACCTCGGCCGCGAGCTCCGGGGTGTCCAGCGCAGAGCACCCCTCGATCATGCGCACCGTGCCGGAAGCGGGGAACCTTCTCGATATCTTTTCCCAGTTCCCGCGGATGGCATCCCACGTCGCCCTTCCGGCGTGTTCGGTCACAAGGTAGGCGCCGAGGATGAAGGGGGCGTCATCCGCCTTCACCTCGCTCACCATCATTTCGATTGCCGCGCTGAAAAGCGCGCGCTCGCGGAACTCGCCCAGGGCCCGAAGGAAGCGCAGCTTCTCCTGGTCGGTGGCGGCCGCGCGCGAGAGTGCGAGGAACTCGTCGAAACGCGCTTTGCCCCCCGTGTACGCGAGCGTCGAGACGAGCGCCGGGACCACGTTGGGGTCGACCGAGCCGCGGTCTTTTTTCCACGCTTCGAAGAGTTCCACGGCCTCGGACTGGACCTCCGCATCCTCCCCGACGCTTCCCAGCAGCGCCGCAAGAGACCCGCGCAGCTCTCGCGCGGCAGTCGACTCGGCCTCCTTCGGCGCCCAGCCGAGATCCCGGAAGACCGGCCTGACGAGGCCGCGGATCAGCGTTTTGAACGAGGCCCGGTCCTCACCGGAGGTCACGACATGGAGCGTCAGGAGCGAGCCTCCAATGACGCTCCAGACGCTGGGGTCCCTTTCCCCGGAAAGCATCCGCACGAGATCCAGGTACGCGTCGGAGCCCAGCTTCTGCGCGCGCACGAACGCCCATGAGTCATTGACGAGGTTGAAGCGCTCGATGACTTCCAGTCTTTCGAATGGCGCGGAGAGGAGGCTCGCCAGCAGCCCCGGCGCGTAGCGCACGCGGTAGAAGCCTGAACCGCCCGCGTTCACCGCCACGTATTGGAACCCTTTCTGCAGGGAGATTTCCACCTCCCTTTCGGCGAATATACGCTTCACCTGGCGGACGGCTCCTTCCTCCGCGGCGTAGCGCAGCTGGACGGGAATCGGCCAGAGCTGCGCGGCGTGGCTTTCCCTGCCCAGGAAAGCAAACCGTTCCTGGGAAAGCGTGATGAATCCTGGTTTGCGTGACGGCGTGACTGTCACCACGGGGTGCCCATCGGTGAGAAACCATGCGTCCATGATCTGGCGCACGGGAACGTCGAGACCGGCGCTCCGCGCGCCTTCCTCGAGGGCTTCCCACAGGTCGGCGACCTCCGCGTTTCCGTGGCTGTAGCGCGTCAGGTAGACGTGCGCCCCGGCATAGAAGGGAGCGGCGCCCACGAACTGGTGGAGCTGGAACTCGAGGCTTCCGCCCTTTTCATACGTGATCTTGTCGAACCGCTGCTCGACTTCGTCGGGGTGCCCCACGGGTGCCCAGCAGGGGTGCGTGCTGTTGAGCGAATCCAGGGCGAACGCCGCCGCGCGGTGCAGCCCGAAGGAGTTGAAGATCCGCCATTCCGGCTGGAAATCCGCCATGACGAGGTAGGCGAATATCGTGGCGTTCGACTCGTTGAGCGGCAGGCCGTCCCACCAGGCCATGGTGACGAGGTTGCCGAACCACATGTGCGCCAGCTCGTGGAAGACGACCTCGGCCACGCGCTGCAGCTCCGCGACTGTCGCGCGCGGCTCGTCGACCAGGAGCGCGGTGGCGCGGTAGGTGATGAGCCCGGTATTCTCCATGGCCCCGGAGCGGAATTCCGGAATGGCGACCATGTCGATCTTGTCACCGCCGAAATAGGGAACGCCGAGCGTGCGCTCGTACCACTGCACTCCATAGGCGGCGCACTTCAGGGCGTAGCTTTTGATGGAGTTCTTCCCCGGCACGGACCAGATGCGAAGCTCCTTGCCATTGGCCCGCGCGGGGTCAGAGCTTTCGAACTCCCCGATGCACCAGGCGAGCAGGTACGTGGACATCAGGGGAGTCCGTGCGAATGTGACGGTCTTTTTCCCGTCCTTCACCGTTTCCGAAGTGACGCGCATGTTGGAGAGCGCCGTCAGCGGCGTGTCGATGACGAAGCTGACGGAATAAGTCGCCTTGGCCGCCGGCTCATCCCAGCAGGGAAATGCGCGGCGTGCGTGGGTTGCCTCGAACTGCGTTGTGGCCACCCAGTGGTCCGCCTTGTTGTCGTCGGTCCACCTGCTCCTGTAGAAGCCCTCGAGGCTTGGCTGCACGAGGCTTCCCTCGTATTCGACGCTGAGCTTCCCGGCGCCTTCCTCGAGCGTTGCGCCGAAAGAGAACACGGCAGTCTGGGACTTCTCATCGAGGGCGGCCGCGCTTGCGAATTGCTCTTCGCTGGTCTCTCCCGTCACGGCGTCGACGAAACGAACCCGCCCCTGCGTCGCGGCAGCGTCACGCCGGCGCCCCTGGCTGTCCACCATCTGCGCCGCGGTGATCTTCAGCCCGAGAGAGTGCACGGTGATGCGGTCCACCGGTTCGCGCACCTCCACGTCGACAACAACACGAGCGCTGAAACGGAATGAGGCGAAATCCGGCCGCACCAGGATGTCGTAATGACGGGGCACCACGCTGCGGGGAAGCTGGTACTTGGAGGCGTCGCTCCGGTCCATGATGTCCACTATGGCACATCGGGCGAGGTACGGCCATCGGTCGCCGGCCTCGCGCGGCTTCGTAGTCGGGCTGGCTCACCGGCTCATGCGAATGTCTCGCGCAGCAGCTTCAGCAGGCGGTCCCAATGCCGCTCGGAGGCGTCGCGATCGTAGACGGGAAGGTCGGGCATGACGAACCCATGGGAAACCCCGGCGTAAAGCTCGATCGTGTAGGGAGCCTTCGCCTCTTCGAAAGCGGCAGTAAGCCTTTTCGTCACCTCGGGCGTGTGATTGGCATCTATCTCTGCGACGCCGAGATAGAACCGCGCCCGCGCCTTTTTCGCAATTGCTTCGGGAGCCGCCGGTGACGTCAGGAAGCGGCCTCCATGGAAGGACGCGGCCGCGGCGACGGTATTCGGAAAAGCGCACGCGGCAGAAACCGCGAGCCCGCCGCCAAGGCAGTACCCGGCGCAAGCGACCTTGTGCGCGCCCTTCACGTGCAGATTGCCTGCGAGGAACGCCAGGAAACTCTCGGTGTCCCGTGTCGCGTTCTCATCGGTGACCGCGCCCACGATCTTCATCATGCGCTCCCTCTCAGGACCGCCGGAAAACACCGACTTCAGGTCGAACGGGGGCAGTGCGCCCGAACGCCAGTACATGTTCGGCAAGAGCACGTAGTATCCGTTCGATGCGAGGCGGTCGGCCATCTCGAAGAGCGTGGGACGCCACCCGAGACCGTCCATGAAGTAGAGCACCGAGGGCCAGGGACCCTCGCCGGCGGGGTGGGAGACGTACGCATCGGCAACGCCGTCCTTCGTTCGAATCTCGATCTTCGTACCGTTCATGTCTTCAAATATACGATTGCCGGCCGCATCGCGGCTCGGGCGGCCCCTTCAGGTGATCCCGATCAGGCCGAACATCCACCTGACAATCGCGTACGTCAACCGGCCGATGGGAAGTATCTGGATCTTCGTGACGAAACCGAACAGGATGACAGCCAGCAGAACATACGAGCCGTAGCGGAAATAGGTGGCGGCAAGGGCCGGATTCACTTTACCGAGGAAAGGCAGGAGCACGTGCGAGCCGTCCAGAGGCGGGATGGGGATCATGTTGAAAACCGCCAAGCTGACATTGATGACCGCCAGCTCGGTCATGAACCCGCCGAACGCCGCGAGCGCACGGCGGGAGGGCAGCGCGGACGTCTTGAGAACGGCCCACACGAGGATCACCGCGAGCACGGCAAGAATGAGGTTCGAGACAGGCCCTGCCAGGGATATGAGGATCTCGTCCCTCCGCGGCTTGCGGAGCTTCGACGCGTCGATCCGCACCGGCTTCGCCCACCCGAATCCGGCAACGATCAGCATGACGAACCCGATGAGGTCGACGTGCTTGAGGGGATTCAGCGTCAGCCTGCCGTCCCGCCGCGGCGTGTCGTCCCCCAGGCTGATTGCTGCCAGCGAGTGGGCGAACTCGTGAACGGTCAGGCTGA